>JAFGQW010000046.1 GCA_016935485.1 Planctomycetota bacterium
AACCAAGCACTGGGGCCGGTTGGACCCAGTACGTTGTCCGGTGCGTAACAATACAGGTCGTCTGCGCTCGCCGGCTTCATTAGTCCCGCGCCGCCCAGAAGGATCATGAGTCCGAACGCGAGCCACGCGCGTGAGGTGATTCCGTGCCGCATCGTTGCCCTCCAAGTACTTGACCTTGTTCCGTTGTTTCTCGTATTCCTCCCGGTCAAAACATGTTTGCGTGGTGCGGCGCTGAAGAGAGACAAGCGCGCACCCCTTCTCGGTTCGTGACTCCCGGACATCGCGTCGCCGCTCTATCGTCGTGCGCAGCCCACGGCCCGCATACCCCTCCAACTGCCGTACATGCTACCTCTCGATCGCGGAAAGCGCGATCCCCTTGTACGGATCGGCCGCACAAAGCGGGTTTCCGCCTCAGGGCCAGGGTATCGGTTGCGGCGGGCGGCGGTCGAAGAGTGGCGGGTCGGAGGGCTATCGGGTGTGCCATCGCGATGCGAAAGGGCCGCGAGCAGGCGCGCCTCGGTGCGGGTTTCAGCCGAGAAGGGACCCGGGGCGGGGACGGGCCAGGTCAAGCCGTCGCGTCGGGAAACGGGTCTGCGGGCAGGGCGTGCGGCGGGGCGCGCACGGCAGGACGTGGTCCACGAAACGGGCGGCGGTAGCGGCCATGCGGCGGCCGCCGCACGAGGGGCAGAAGCCGCGCCGACAAGCGGGTAAAGACCATGCGCCCGCCGGCGGACGCAATGTCCGGGCCGCGCCGCTACGCCGGCGGGCGCTCGGCTGTGAGCTCGCGGTGGAGCGCGCGCAGGAGGTCGTACGAGTAGATGCCGGTCTCGTGGCCGTCGGACCAGCGGATGTGGAGCGCGTAGCGGCCGACCGGCTTGATCTCGACGGGACGCACCCCCGCGGCCACCGCCTCGGGGTCGAGCGTGCGCTCGCCGCTCACCTCGTCGACGCACACGGCACACGGGCAGCGCTGCCGGAGCAGCCGCACCGGATAGCGCGCCGACACCCCGTCCGACCAGTCGATCCCGAGCGTGTCCTCGTCCAGCTTGTGGAGCCGTATCGGTCGCACGTCGGCCATGGCTACCAGTTCAGTTTCAGCTCGCCCTCGGGCGCGTCGGCCTGCCGGCGGTTGTGCTCGTGGAGCCGCGCCGCCACCGTGCGAGCCACCGCGAGGAACGCGCGCGCGCCGCTCGAGGCGGGATCGCGAACCACGATGGGCTCGCCCTCGTCGCCCGCCACCACCACCGCAGGATCCAGCGGCACCGAACCGAGCCACGGCACGCCGAGTTGTGTGGCAATGCGCTTGCCGCCCCCGCGGCGGAAGATGTCAGTCACCTTCCCGCAGTGCCCGCAGGTGAACCCGCTCATGTTCTCGACCAGGCCGAGCACGGGGACATTGAGCTTGCGGAACATCTCCAGCCCCCGGTGAGCGTCGATGAGGCTGAGCTCCTGGGGGGTGGTGACAATCACCGCGCCGTTCACCGGCGCCATCTGGCAGAGGGTCAGCTGCGTGTCGCCGGTGCCCGGCGGCAGGTCGACGACCAGGTAGTCGAGCGGCGGCCATGCCACCTGCTGGAGCAGCTGCTGCAGCATGTTGGAGACCATCGGGCCGCGCCAGATCACCGGCAACCCCTGGCCGGCCATGAAGCCGATCGACATGAGCGGGATGCCGAGCGCCTCGACGGGCAGGATCTTGTTGTCGTCGGCGACGCGGAGCGGTTCGCTCACCCGGAACATGGTCGGGACGCTGGGGCCGTACATGTCGGCGTCGAGGAGGCCGACGGCCGCACCGGTCTGCTTGAGCGCGAGCGCGAGGTTCGCGGCCACGGTCGACTTGCCGACGCCGCCCTTGCCGCTGGCCACCGCCACGACGTTGCGCACTCCGCTGAGCACGCCCTCGTCCACCGCCGGCCGCTCGCCCGGATCGGCGAGCACCTGGATGTCCACGCTGTCCACGCCCGGAAGACCGGCGACGGCGGCCCGCGCCGCCTCGACCAGCGCCGCGCGGGCGGCCCCCTCCGGCATGGCGAGATGCAGAGTCAGGCCGACGGAACCGGCCTTGCTCGCCACGTCCTGGACGTAGCCGAGCGCCACCAGATCGCTCCCCAGCTCGGGATCTTCCACCGCGCCCAGCGCGCTCAGGATGTCGGCGGGCTTCGCGACGGCCATGGCATCCGTTCCCCTCTGCAAGAGCGCCCGCCTCGATGCGCAGACGTCGCGGGCGACAGGCAGGTATGGTGAATGGCGCGGCGGGTTTCAAGGCCGCGGGCGGCGGCGCGCGCGACGCCGCTTGCCTTTTGTGCGCTCGCGCGGTATGTCCGTTGGCGTCGCACCGGGCCGCTCCGGCCCTGCGGCGGCCGAGGCGGAGAACACGGCACATGGCAGCGAGCAGCGGCCACTTCCTCTTCGACACGGTGCTCGGAACCGTCGGGCTCGCGTGGACCGCGCGCGGGATCGACGCGCTCGTGCTGGCGGAGGGCGACCCGGAGAACACGAGACGGCGCCTTCTGGAACGCGCCCCGGGACGGACCGCCGCCGGCATCGCACCGGCCGCCATGCGCGCCGCGGCCCGGCGGATCCGGCGCCATCTCGACGGCCGGCCCGATGCGCTGCGCGACATCGCGCTGGACCTCGCCGCCGTGCCGGCCTTCGCACGGCGCGTCTACACGGCGCTTCGTTGCGTCGATCCGGGCGCCACGGTGAGCTACGGCGAGCTGGCGCGCCGCGCCGGGCGTCCCGCAGCGGCGCGCGCCGTGGGCCGGGCCATGGCCTCCAACCCCGTGCCCCTCCTCGTGCCGTGCCACCGCGTGCTGACCGCGGGCGGGAAGGCGGGCGGTTTCTCCGCGCCGGGCGGCGCGGCGACCAAGGAGCGCCTCCTCTGGCTGGAGGGCGTGGTCCTCGACCGGCGGCTCGCGCCCGGCGTCAGGCACCTGCTCCGGCACGACCCCCGGCTTGCTCCGGTCGTCCGGCGCGTGGGCCCGTACCGCCCGGCCTACGGGGAACCGGGCGACGCGTTCGGCGCGCTCGTCGAGGCGATCCTCTGCCAGCAGCTTTCCACCAAGGCGGCGGCCACCATCGCCGCGCGGGTGCGCGCGCTCACACCCGGACCGCGCTTCCCGCAGCCCGAGGAACTCGCGCGCCTGCCCGCGGCGCGGCTCAAGGCCGCGGGCGTCTCCCAGCAGAAGATCGGCTACCTCCGGGATCTGGCCGCGCGGGCGGTCTCCGGCGAGCTGGACGGCGCGAATCTCCGGCGCCTCCATGACGAGGCCGTGATCGAGCGGATCACCCGCGTCAAGGGGCTCGGGCGCTGGTCGGCGGAGATGTTCCTCCTCTTTCATCTCGGGCGACCGGACGTGCTTCCCGTGGCGGATCTGGGGCTTCGAAAAGGAATCCAGGCGGTGTACGGCCTGGACCGCCTGCCGGATCGACCGACCGTCGAGCGGATCGGCGAGAGGTGGCGCCCCTACCGCTCGCTTGGCACGTGGTATGTGTGGGCCCACCGAAACGGCGGAGAACGGTAGATGTCCAACCGCTCGCACCGCAACCCCGCCCACCGGATGCTGAACCGGATGCGCCGGGAAGGGCTCAAGCACTCCAGCGAGCGCGCGAGCACTATGCCGGCGACGACGTATCACTGCGTGCTCGCTTCGACCGACTGCCTGAAGCTGCTGGGCCGCCTGCCCGACCGCTCGGTGCAGCTCGTCGTCTGCGACCCGCCGTACAACCTCGACATCGCCGCCTGGGATCGCCGCACGGACTACGTGGAGTGGGCGCTCGCGTGGCTCGGACAGTGCCAGCGAGTGCTCGCCCCGAGCGGGAACCTGGTGCTCTTCGGCGGGCTACAGTACCAGGGCGCCGGCGGCGGCGACCTCCAGGAGCTGATGTACGCCATCCGCCACCAGCTCGAGCTCCGCCTGGTGAACCTGATCATCTGGCACTACCGCAACGGCATGAGCGCCCACCGGTTCTTCGCCAACCGCCACGAAGAGATCGCGTGGTACGCGCGCACGCGCCGCTACACCTTCAACCTCGATGCGGTCCGCATCCCGTACAGCACCGAGGTCGAGCGCGCCTATCTCCGCGATCCGCGCCTGAACGCCGAGACGGTGAAGAAGGGCAAGAACCCCACCAACGTGTGGGAGATCCCGCGCCTGGGCGGCAACGCGCTCGAACGGGTCGGCCATCCGACGCAGAAGCCAGCGGCGCTGATCGAGCGGCTGGTGCGGGCGCTCTCCAACCCCGGCGACGTCGTGCTCGATTTCTTCGCCGGGTCGGGGGTGACGGCCGTCGTGGCCGAGCGGTGCGGCCGGCACAGCATCGCGGCCGACCGGGACGCGGCGCTCCCGGATTACCTCGAGCAGCTGCGGGCCCGCCTGGCGCCAGAAGACGTGGCGCCCCGCGAGCCGTGCGAATCGCCGGAAGCGCTGTTCGCGCGCCTCCAGTCCGCCGCCCGCGCGTAGCCCCGCGGGCGCACACGCCCGCGCCACCTCAGCGCGCGCCCTCCGCGCGCGCCACCCGGAGTTGCACCCGCATGGCTCGTGCTCGTGCTCTGCAACTTCTGGCGCCTGACCCCATCGAATTGCAGACCGCTGTGTCTGCAATGTCCGGCGCCTGACCCCAGAAAGTTGCAGGCAGGCGCACACGCCCGCGCCACCTCAGCGCGCGCATTCCGCGCGCGCCACCCGCACCCGCACGCCCGGCGACCCTCCCCCTCTCACTCGACCGCTTTCAGCTCCTCCCGCGTCCTTTGCTCCTGCACGGCGCGGCCGGCCAGCGTCTCGGCCAGGACGTGGAGTTCGTGGCGGCCCCGCTGCCGGACGCGCTGGACCTCGAGCCGCGAAAAGCGCCGGCAGAGCGCCTGCACCCGCTCGATCAGCGCGCGGTTCGCCTCTCCCTTCCAGGCGCCGGCGAGCACGCTCTCGACGTGGGCGGACTCCACGGCGAGGCGCACCGGCCGGCGGCGATCCCGGATGCGGCGCAGCCCCTCCAGCACCGCGACCAGCTCCGCCACCGCACCGCTCGTGGTGCCGAGGTAGAGCGCGATCTGCCGCCGGTAACCGTCGCCCTCGAGGACGATCCCGGCCCCCGCCGGACCGCCGCCCGGCTCGGCCGCCCCGGCGGTGAAGATGTGGATCGCCGCATCCCGGCGGCGGCGGTGCGCTCGCTCCTTTTCCTGGTGCGCCAGCGCTTCCGGCGTGAGCGGCTCCAGCTCGGCCGGACGCACGCTGTACTCCCGGGGGTCGTCCACCTGGTAGCGGATCGCCGCCAGTCCCCGGGCGTCCACCACCGGCTCGCCGCGGGCGTCGACCCGCACATGCACCTTGCTCCGGCGATACAGGCGCCGCTCCCAGCGTTCCGCGTCCAAGGCCGTCCTCTCCAGGAGATGGGGCCCGCCCGGAATCCAGCCTCCCGGGCCGGTTCCGGCGGGATCCTCCGGGGTGCGCGTCGAACCGATCCCACGTATATGTCGGGGAATCGTCGCGTCAACGGGTTCGCCGACTTCGGCCGGATACCTTTCCCCGGCGGCCGCCCGCGCTACGATTCCCGTCGTAGTGTAGCAAACAAGAACCCGTGC
>JAFGQW010000047.1 GCA_016935485.1 Planctomycetota bacterium
CGCCCGGGCACCGGGAGCACGAACCCACGGTATCGAGCCATGTCCAGCAGATGGCGGGCCGGCAGCGGCAGGGTATCCAGGTCCTCGAGGAAGGGTCGCGGCGGGTTGTGAACGACCTCGCCGTGGCGCCGGTAGGAGATCCCGACGACGCCCTCGAACCCCCTACCCTGCGCAAGTGCCTGGACCGCCTCCAGCAGCGTGTACTCCCCCTCCCCCCGGCACACGGCATCGAGCGCCGCGACATGGCTCAGGCTGTCGGTGGCCGCAAACGTGACGTGGGGGCCACCGGCGACGATCCGCGCGTGGGGAACCGCCTGCTTCGCGACCCGGACGAGCCGGAATCCTCGCGCGCGCGTCTCCGTGGTGAAAGTGACGCCGACGACATCGGGGCGGCTCTGCGCGATCCGGCCCCTGACCTGACGCCACGAGAGCTGTTCGGCGTGGGCATCCAGGATCTCCGCGGCGACGCCGTTACGTTCCAGGACGGCGGCCATGCTGGCCAGCCCGAGCGGCGGGAGCCCCGAGGGCGGCATCAGGCCGTCCTTGTCCGGCACGAAGCCGCCGGGAGGCAGGCAGAGCAGGACCTTCATACCCTGAGGATACGGAACCTCGCCGTTGTGCACCACGGGGAGCTCCGCGCGCCCCGGCTGCCCCGCGTGACGCCGGCCGCGTGATCCTCCACCGATGCCGGGGTCCCGCACCGGCGGCGGTTGCGCTCTCGAGGGACCGCCCAGGCGCGCTCCGGTGGTATCATGGACGCGCGAAGGAAACCCCCGGCGTCCCGCTACGATGGCCATCGACTTCAAGCTCAAGGACTTCTGCCACCCGCTGCCCATCCTCCGGCTCCGGCGGTTTCTGGAGCGCAGCCAGTGGGCCGACGAGGCGGACCTCGAGCGCTACCAGGGCGACCGGCTCCGCGCGACGGTCCGTCACGCGTACGCACGGGTCCCGTACTACCGCGCGCTCTTCGATCGCCTGGGTCTGCGGCCGGAGGATATCGATGGGCCGCGGGATCTGGGAGCGCTCCCGGTCCTTTCCCGGGAGGATCTGCGCGTCCGCGGCCACCAGCTCATGGCCACCGACCTCTGGCGCCACCGACCGGTCCGCTACCGGACCACGGGGACGACCGGGGAGCCCGCGACGGTCTACCTCGACAAGCACACGAACGTGCTCGAGTTCTGCTACTACTGGCGCTACTGGTCGTGGGGCGGCTACCGGCTGGGCCGGCCCTTCGCCGAGCTGGGAGTCCACGCCTTTCTCGGCGCCGATCCGCGCGCCGAGATGCGCTACACCCCCTGGACCCGCAAGCTCGACCTCAACGCCGCGCGCCTCGGTGGCGTCGCGGTCGTGGAGTTCGCCGGCGCGCTGCGCAAGCACCGCGTGGCGTTTCTCAAGGGGCCGCCTTCGGGACTGCACGTGTTCGCCCTGCTGCTCGAGCGCGCACGTCTCGAGGTGGCGCTCGAGGCCGTCTTCACGGCCGGCGAGACGCTGCTCCCGCACCAGCGCCAGGCGATCGAACGGGCCTTCCACTGCCGGGTCCTCGACTCCTACGGGCACATGGAGCGCACCGTCGGCATCTCGCAGTGTCCGGACGGTGGCTATCACGTCAACCCGGAGTACGGCGTGCTGGAGGTCGAGAAGATCGACCGCCTCTCCACGGACTCCCTCACCGTAGGCACGATCGTCGGCACCTCGCTCCACAATCGCGCCATGCCGCTGCTGCGCTACCGGACCGGCGACCTCATCGAGCTTAGGCCGGGGCGGCCCCGGTGCCGGTGCGGGCGTTCGCTCCCGCTGTGCGAGCGGGTCCTCGGCCGGACCCAGGACGTGCTCGTGACCCGGGACGGCCGCTACGTGACGAACGCGTTCGTCGTCTTCCACGGCGTCCCGGGGGTCGCCTGGTTCCAGATCGTCCAGCATGAGCGCGATCGCTTCGAGATCCGGGTCCAGGCGGAGGAGGCGTTCACGGCGGCGGAGGAGGACAAGGTGAAAGCAAGCCTCGGGCGGCTCCTGGGACCCGCCCGCATCGCGGTCCGCCGGGTGACCGCCGCGGCGAGGGAGCGCCTGGCCGGGCCGAAGTACCGCAGCGTCGTCTCCCACGTGGACAAGGACTTGCCGGGATGAGCACGCCGCTGTCGCTCGCGCCGAAGCTTCTCCGGCTGGCCGTCCGCCAGCCGGTGTATGCGCGCGCCCTCCTGCGCCGCAAGATTCGCCTGGCGCGGCGCTACCGCTGGATCCGCACCCACCCGCACCGCGACGGCGCCGTGCCGCCGCCGCTCGTCTACAAGCTCGTGCTCACGTATGCCTGCAACCTGCGCTGCCAGGGGTGCTTCCAGTGGGGCGCGGCCGGCTGGTGCCGCCACGAGCCGCGCGAGGCCATGGCCCGCGAGCTCGACTGGACCCTCGTGGAACGTCTCCTCGCCGCGGCCGGACCGGGACGCCCGGACGTGATCCTCACCGGCGGGGAGCCGCTGCTGTACTCCCGTTTCGAGGAGCTCGCCGCGCTGCTGCAGCACCACCGCTGTCAGACCACCGTCTGCACCAACGGCACGCTTCTCGACCGCCACGGCGCGCTCGCCCGGACCAACCCGTACCTGGCCTTCCTCGTCTCGCTCGACGGCCCCGAGGAACGGAACGACGCCCTCCGCGGCCCGGGCGGCTACCGGGCGGTGGTCGAGCACATCCGGCAGCTCAAGCGGCGGCGGCGGCCGGCCTGGATCGGCATCCAGTGCACGCTCCGCCCCGAGAACGTGGGCTCGCTGCACGTCTTCTGCCGGGACATGGTGGCGCTGGGGGTGGACTGGATCCTGCTCAACCCCTTCTGGTACTTCACCGCGGAGGAGGCACGAGCGTACGAACGCCTCCTCAAAGAGCGCTTCGGCGTCACGCCGAGAACCCACCGCGGCTTCGTCCAGCCGTACGCCCTCGACGCAACGGCGTTTCGCGCCGAGCTCCAGCGCATCCGGGCAGAGCGCTGGCCGATCCAGATCTCCGGCTACTTCCGCCACGCCGAGGATCTGATCGCCTACCAGAGCGACCCCGCCTCCCTGGTCCGGGAGCGGCGCTGCTTCAAGCAGTGGATCCGGATCGACATCACGCCCGAGGGGGAGGTGGCCCCCTGCATCCAGTTCCCCGACCTAGTGGCGGGAAGCCTCCACGAGCAGCCCGCGCTCACGATCTGGAACGGTTCCGTGTACGAGGCGCTGCGGCGCACGCTCCGCACGGAGAATCTCCCGGTCTGCGCCCGGTGCAACAACCTCTATCTCTACGATGCCGGACGACGCTACCTCTGACTGGGCCGAGGTGCTCGCCACCTTCGAGCCGCCCGTGCTCATCTTGTCCACGGCCGTGGGCCGGGGAATGTACAGCCTGGGCGAGGCCGTCCGGGAGCGCTTCGCCGCGCCGGACCAGGTGCACCACATCGCCGTCGAGGAGCGCCTTCCGGCCGGCGCGGTGGCGGAAGACCTCAAGCGCTACCGGTTCCTCTCCACGCGGCTCACCCCGCTCCTCTACCTGGTCTACACGTGCCCGCTCTTCTACTACCGGAAGCTCGCCCGGGAGCGGTGGTTTCACGCGGCCGACCTCTCCGCGCTGGAGGCGACGATCGGGGCGCTCGGGATCCGCACCGTCCTGTGCATCAGCCACCGCGCCGCCTTCTGGGCCTCCAGCCTGAAGTGGCGCCGATCCCTCGATGTTGCCCTCTGGGACCTCCTCGGCGAGTACGGAAACAACCTCGGGTACCGCTTCCTCTTCTGGGAAGCGATCGACGGCTTCCTCTCCCCGCTCGCGCGCAGCGCGCTGCGGCTCCGGCTGCCCGACCACGTGCGCTTCATGAAGGTGGCGTTGCCCGCGCGCCGGGCATTCGTGGAGCTCGCCGCGACGGCGGGAGACCGGCGCACGGTGCTCCTGGTCTCGGGCTACTGGGGGCAGGGTCCGCTCGCCGCCGTGCTGCGGGGACTCCGCCAGACGGTGGCCCACCTGACGGTCCACGTCGTCTGCGGAGACGACCGCCGGCAGCGAGAGCGGGTGCGCCGGGTCGCCGGAGACGGCGCCGACGTGCGGATCCACGGCGCCGTGGACTCGCTGGCGCCGCTGATGGCGCAGTGCGGCAGCGTCATCACCAAGCCGGGTATCTCGACGCTCGTGGAGGCGCACGCCGCCCGCCGCAAGATCTTCCTGCTCCGCGGCATGCCCGTGGCCGAGGCCAACAACGCGCGCTTCGCGGTGCAGCACTTCGATGCCACCTGGTACACGCCGGCGCGCTGGAGGGAGTGGTGCGAGCGATGAGGATCCTCGTGTTCTCCTCGTACGCCCGCGACACGGGCAGCTGGGTGCGGATGTTCCACCTCGCCAAGTCCCTCGAGCGCTATGGCCGTGCGGAGCTCGTCGCCGCCCTGCCGCGGTGCCTGCCCCTGCGCCTGGACCTCGCCCTCTCCCTGCCCTGGTACCTCGCCAGGGCGCTCCTCACGCGGGCGGACGTGCTGATCGCCGGCAAGCCGTTCCCGAACACGGCGCTGCCGCTGCTGCTTGCGCGGTGGCTCCGCGGCAAGACGATCGTGCTCGACTTCGACGACCTCGACCACGGCTACGTCTCCGGGCTGGCGGCCCGACTCATCGCCGCCGCGCAGAAGCCCTTTCCCCGCCGCTTCGATCTGGTGACGTACCACCACGACGCCCTCCGCGCGTTCCTTGGGCAGCGGCTCGGCGTGCCGGAGAAGCGCCTGTACCAGCTGGCTCAGGGCGTGGATCTCGAGCGATTCCGCCCGGCCGGCCCGCCGGCGGCCGCCGCCGGGCTCTTCTTCATGGGGCACCTCGACGCCGCCTCCAACCTCGCGACCATCCTCGAGGCCGTCGCCATCGTGCAGCAGACCCGGGACGTGGAGCTCACGGTGGTGGGTGGAGGGCGGCTCGAGGGCGCCTTCCGGGCCATGGCGAAGGCGGCGCGCCTGCGCGTCCGGTTCACCGGCTGGCTGCCGGTGGCGCGCGCCGCCCGCGAGCTGGAGCGCGCCGCGGTGTGCCTGGTCTACCACGCCGAGACCGAAGCCAACGCGCATCGCTGCTCCATGAAGCTCCGGGAATACCTGGCCGCCGCGAAGAAGGTCGTGTCCAATGACCACGGCGAGCTCGCCCGGTTCACCCGGTTCACCTACCAGTCGTCGAGCGGCGCGGCGCCCTACGCCCGGGCCATCGTCGCGGCACTCGACGGGAGCGACGGCCGGGAGCACGCGGGCGCCCGGCACATCCGGCAGACATGCGACTGGGCGGTACTGGCCGCCCGCTTCCACGAGCGCCTCGCTGAGCTCCATGGAAGGCGCCAGGACGCCGGGCGCCCGGGCGCCGCCGGCGGGCAAGGCGAGCGCCCATGAAGCGCGGGGCGATGCGCACCGGCAGGGAAGGAGGCCGGATGGCGGGCGGCGCGGCGCAGTGCACGATCCTCGGCGGCGGCATCGCCGGCCTGGCCGCGGCCGGCGCGGCGCGGGAGCGCGGGGTCTCGTGCGTCCTCTACGAAGCGGCCGACCGGCTCGGCGGCAACGCCATCACGCTGGAGCACGACGGCTTCCGCTACGACTCCGGTGCCCACCGCTTCCACGACCGCCTCCCCGCCGTCACCCGGCACATCCACTCCCTGCTGGGGGCCGACCTCCACCCGGTCGATGCGCCGAGCCGGATCCACCTGAACGGCACCTTCGTGGACTTCCCGCTGTCGCCGTGGGATCTGCTCACGAAGCTCCCCGTCCGGACCGTGCTGCGGTCGTCGCTCGACCTCGTCGCGGCGAGACTCCGGCGGCGCCGCGCCTGTCGCAACCTCGAGGACTACGCCGTCCGGGCGTACGGCCGGACCGTCGCCACGACCTTTCTCACGAACTACTCCCTGAAGCTCTGGGGGCTCTCGAGCGATCGCCTGTCCACGGCCGCCGCCGGCAAGCGGCTCCGCGGCCTGGGCTGGAGAACGTTCCTGCTCGACGCGTTTCGCGGCGCCCAGGCACGCGCCACGCACCTCGACGGCCGCTTCTTCTACCCGCGCGGAGGCATCGGGCGGATCGCGGAAGCGCTGGCGGGATGCTGTGCCCCCGGCACGTTGCACACGGATGCCCGCGTGACCGCCATCCGCTGCCGCAGCGAGCGGATCGCCGAGATCGAGGTGGACCGAGCCGGCGGCGCCCGGAGGACGCCCGTGGAGCACGTGATCTGCACGCTGCCGCTGGACACCACGCTCGCGCTTCTCGATCCGCCGCCGCCGGAGCACCTACGGAGCCTGGCCGGGGCGCTCCGCTACCGACACGTCGTGGTGGTCGCCCTCTTCCTCGATCGTCCGGGTCTGTCCCCGTACGCCACCACCTACTTCCCGGATCCCGCCTTTCCGTTCACCCGCGTGCACGAGCCGCGCTGCCGCTGCCCGGAGATGGCGCCGGAGGGCCGGACCTCCCTGGTGGCGGAGATTCCGTGCGACCCGGACGAGGAGTGCTGGCGCCGCAGCGACGACGAGTGGGTCGCCCGGGTGCGGGCCGGGCTCGAGCGGCTCGGCTGGATCCGAGCGACGGACGTTCGCGAAGCGGCCGTCCATCGGATGCGCAACGCCTACCCCGTTCCCTGCGTCGGCAGCGAGGAACGCGTCCGGGAGGTCCTCGGCTGGCTCGACCGATTCACGAACCTCACGCTGATCGGTCGGTCGGCGCGCTTCGAGTACCACCACATCCACGACCTCGTCGAGCGGGCCCGCCGGGCCGTGACCGCGTGGCGGCGGGGGCCGCCGGCGTGACGCCTGAGCGCCCGCGGCGCGCCCCCTCAGTCCAGCAGCGGCACGCGGTGCGCGCACAGGTACTGACCGATCTTGCGGGCGAACAGCCAGTGGCCGTAGCGATTGTAGTGCCGGGTGCCGAGCGCCGCCTGGTCGCGCTCGCCGTCGAGGAACAGGCCGTGGCCGATCGACGAGATCCGGGTGCCGAACTGCGCGTTCACCAGGGCGAGATCCTCCGGAGTGAACTCGGCGTCGATGTAGTGCTCCCGGTCGGCGATCATCGCCTTCTGGGCCGCGAAGCACCGCCCGCACCACTCCGGAAGCGCGTCCGGCGGGGTGGCCTCGCGCAGGAGGTGCACGGCCTGCGGAGCCACCTGGACCGCCAGCAGCGGGAAGCCGTTCTTGCGCGCGAGCCGGACCATCTCCTCCACGATGCGCGCGCCCTTCCGGCGGCCGTACTCCAGCGGGTCGTCGCGGTAGGCGACCGGAACCTGCGCCATCCGCAGCCGCTTGGTTGCGTTCAGGACGAGCCGGCAGAGGTAGGTCCTCTTCAGGATCGCGAGCGGGCCGGGAAGGCAGCGGCCGATCCGCTCGCGCACGTACAGCCAGTTCCAGTCGATCCCGTGGGGCACGAGTCCCCCGGCGTCATCCAGGCGATAGAGCGAGAGCTCCACATTCTCCCAGAAGTCGTTGTAGCACAGCTGCCAGAGGACCAGGTCCGGCCGCAGGCGCGCGAGCACCTTGTGCTGGAGAAGCGCGAGGTGCTGATCGTTGCCGGCGTATCCCATCCCCATGTTGATGATCGTGACCTCGACACCCGCCGCGCGCAGCATCTCCCCGAGGCGATCGACGAAGCCCTCGGCGGCGCCGACGTGGTGGCCGACGGCGAACGAGTCTCCCAGAACCACGAGCGTCTTCTTGCCGGGGGCGGTCCGGTAGTGCTGGTCGTCCTCGAACTCCGGGTTGGCGAGCAACGTCTCGGCGTCGAAAACGCGCTTGCGGACGGGTTCGGGCAGCAGCAGCCACTCCTGCTCCAGATCGGCCGGGAAGTCGAGACAGCGCAGGGCGACCTCCGCCAGCGCGAGCGCCGTCACCAGCGCGCCGGCGACCAGACCCGCCCGCCGCCACCGGCGCCCGGGCGCGCTGCCGGGCCGCGCCGCCCCGGTCATCGCGCGCGCCCTTGAACGACCGCCGGATCCGCGCCCGCCGCCTCCCCCGGAGGACAGCGCGACGCCCTGCCCGGCAGCAGACGTTCCCACACCTTGAGGCGAAAACGCGCCCGCTCGAAGGTCAGGCGCTCGCGCACGCGCCGCGACCAGCGCTGCCAGGTCGTCCAGACCTCCGGCCACTCCCGGAGCGGATGGAATCCCGCGGCGTCGATCCGCCAGCCCAGCGGCGCCTGATCCCAGCGCCCGTGCACGATGCGGCGGGCCGGATCGCGATGCTGCCAGCCCCGGCGATTCGTATCGCCCTTCCAGAACAGGAAGTGGAAGTAGAGGTGCTCGCCGCCGTCCCGGCCGTTGGTGACCGCGCCGTCGCGCCAGTACCAGGCGGTCGGAAAGTTCCAGCTCCCGTCCTGCCAGCGCCGGTAGAGGCTTGGCGTGCTGAACGCCTCGGTGTACCGGGTCCGCACCGCGTGGAGCACCGTGCTGAACGCGTCCTCGTCCACGCGGAGGTGGCGCCGGTCGGCCAGCTGCGCGCGCCAGGCCGGCAGGCGCCGGAAGAGATCCTTCACCGGAGCGCAGTTCCGAAGCAGCGCGAAATGGCCCGAGAGCATCCCCGTGTGGAACGACAGCACGTCGTGGTCGTCGAGCAGCGGCGCAGTCAAGAACTTGCGGAGGTTGCCGTACACGACGTCGACGTCCCCGAACCCGAAGTGGTCGTAGCCTTCGAGGTGCTCCGCGAAGATCACCCCGAACATCGGCCGGAAATCGCAGAGCTTGCGCACCGTGTGCCCGGGGAGATCGAGCGCGAGGCGGCGCGCGGCGCGCTCGAGGAACGCCGCGAAGTCCATCGCGACGAACCTGACGTTGGCCGGCCGGTTGGCGGGCCGGCCGCAGTCGGTAAAGAAGATCCAGTCCACCGTCGGATTGTGCCGGCAGGTCTCGAGGTAGATGTCGATCCACTCCGGCCAGCGCCCGAAGTGCGGCATCAGCATGACGATGCGCCGCAATCCCCGCCTCCCTCCGTGCCCCGCGCCGGCCGCTCCCCGTCCGGGCCGCCGCTGGAGGGAGGCCGCGGCGAATCGGTCGCCGAGCGCGCGAGCCACTGGAACTCGCCGCCGCGCGCCCTGAGCTCCGCCGGTCTGCCCTGCTCCGCCACCCGGCCGTCCTTCATCACGACGATCCAGTCGGCGCCGGCGATGGTCGACAGCCGGTGCGCGATGACGATCACGGTCCGGTCGCGGCCGAGCTCGGCGATCGCCTCGTGGATGCGCTCCTCGGTCCGCGCGTCGAGCGAGCTCGTGGCCTCGTCCAGGATGAGGATCTCCGGGTCGCGGAGCACCGCGCGCGCGATCGAGATCCGCTGGCGCTCACCGCCCGAGAGCTTCACGCCGCGGTCGCCGAGCAGCGTGTCGTAGCCGCCGGGCAGCGCCCGGATGAACTCGTCCGCGCCCGCGCGTCGCGCGGCCTCCACGATCGCCTCCTCGGCCACCGGGTCGACGCCGCCGAACGCGATGTTGGCGCGCACCGTGTCGTTGAAGATGAACACGTCCTGGCTGACCACACCGATGCGGCGGCGGTAGGACGACGTATCGAAGCTCCCGAGCGGCACGTCGTCCACGAGCACCCGGCCCTCCTGCGGATCCTGGAACCGGAGCACCAGGCCGACCAGCGTCGACTTGCCCGAGCCCGACCGCCCCACGACGGCGGTCGTCTCGCCGTGGCGCAACCGCAAGCTCACGTCACGAAGCGCCGGCGTCGCCTCCCCGGCGTATGCGAAGGTCACATTCTCCAGCCGGATCTCGCGCCTGAGCCCGGCAAACGGCCGCACGCCGCTCTTCAGGAAGGGCTTGTCGTCCACCCGGAGGAAGTCGTACACGAGCCGCATGAAGGGCCACCGGCTCACGATCACCGCGCGCGCCATGTTGATCTGCTTGAGCACGGGGATGATCCGCGTGATCACGTACACGAAGGGGAAAAGCAGCACGATCAGCAGCTTGCTGTCCATCGCGTAGACGCGCATCGTCACCAGAAACAGGCCGCCGATCGCGAACGCTCCGAGCACGTCGGTGAGCAGGTGGACGACGTAGTTGCTGAAGTTGAGGCGCAGCGTGTTGCGCCGGTGGCGCTCGATGATGCGGCGGAGTCGATCCTGCTGGCTCGGCTCGCGCCCGCACGCCTTGATCACCTGGATGCCGCTCAAGCTCTCGTGCACGCCGCTCAGCAGCTCCCGGCTGGAGGCGGCGAAGTTCTCCCCGACCGCCGCGAGCCGCCGGGTGTAGGCGAAGGTGAGCCACATGAAGACCGCGCCGATCGCGAGCACGATGAGGGTGAGCTTCCAGGACAGGAGCAGCAGCAGCGCGAACAGCACCCCGAACGTGATCACCTGAGCGACCATCTCCACGGCGTGGCGCGTCAGGTCCTCGAGCGCCGCGGTGTTGTAGAGCGTCTTCTCGATCCGCTCGCCGATCTTGGTCCGGTGATGGTATTCGAGCCCGACGTCGAGCAGCAACGCCGTCGCCCGCATCCTCAAGTCCGCCGCGATCCCGCTCGAGACGCGGTAGCCGAAGTAGATCGAGAGCCCGAGCAGCAGGTTCTTCAGCAGGATGGCGGTGACGACCAGCGCGATCGCCAGCAGGATCTGGGTCGACACCGGATAGGGCGCCAGCAGCTCCGTCGCGTGCCGGAGCAGCCGCGGCAGCTCGGCGCTGTCCTGCATGCCCTGGATGTTGCTCAGAAGCGGGATCAGCATGCCGATCGAGATGCCGTCGCACAGCGAGGCCAGGAACGACGTGGCGATGATGACGACGGTGACCGCGCGGTACGGCCCCAGCATCCGGCAGAGGTAGCGAAGCTCGCGTCGTGTAGCCGCTTTCATGGCCGTCCCGGCTCGCGCAGCCGCCGATAGTGCATCCAGAGCCTCTTGTAGCGCAGCCACCGGCGCGGGAGGCACTCCGGATCGCCCCCGCCGCGGTGGCCGCGCGCCCGGAGCCACCGGTCCAGAGCCGTGGGCTGCCAGAGTCCCGCCCAGTGCAGGAGCAGCGTCGGCGGGCGCCGTCCCGGAAAGCGGATCGTGCCGCGCCGGACGATTCCCAGCCGCTCTCCGGCCCAGCGCTCCGCCATCATCTCGGGGTCCGCCCCCGCCTTCTCCAGCACGCAGAGGCTCGTGTACGGCAGCCCCGAGGTGACGATCAGGTAGTTCAGGAAAGGCTGCTCGACACACCGGAGCTCGAGGTGCGGCTTGAGCCGCGCCGCGTCGCGCCGGGCCACGGCCTCGGCGTGCTCGAGCCGGAGCGCGTCGCGCCGCGAGGCGAGGAATCCGGTGCTCGCCGCGTAGGCGATCTGCGCCGCGTTGAGCAGCTTGGAGCGGCGGATCGACCGCTTCCAGACCCATTTGCGGAGCTTGCGGTAGTGGGAGTGAGAAGCGACGAAGGCGTAGTGCGACAGGTACTTGAAGACGAAGTGCACTCGCCCGAGGATGACCGTATCGACGTCGATGTACAGGAATCGCTCGAGCGCGCCTTCCCACATCGCGAGCTTGCGATACTGGCCGAAGACCCGGTCGTGGAAGTGGCGGCCGACCGCGTCGCAGCGGCCGAGCACCGCGGGGTCCGCGAACACCTCGAAGGCGTACTGCGACGCGAGCGCGATCACGCGCGCACAGCGGTCGGTGCACGGGATCAGGACGAGGGGAAGGTCCGGATTGTGCCGGCGGAAACTGTTCAGGAACGCCACGGCGAGCTCCAGCACGCGGTCGTCAGCGAGAAAGTACACGCCGCGGCGGGAACCGGTCATGGTCGAGGACTCCGCCGCTTGCCGAGCGCCCGGCGCAGCCGCCCCCGCCACTTGCCGAACACGAAGCACGCGTTGCAGGCGAAAACCCCGAGCCGGAACAGGAGGCGGCGGCGCAGGGAGTACCGGTGGAGTCGCGCGGAGTACGCCTCGGCGCCCGACCGCCGCCGGGCGCAGGGCGGCGCGTAGCGCACCTGGGGCAGGTTGACCTCGAACTCGCCGTAGTCGACGAGCTTGCGGAAGAGCGTGCGGCCGCTCACGAGCTCGAGATGGTCGATGCCCATGTCCGGGCAGTACACGATGCGCGTGTCCGCAAGCTGCCGGAGGCAGCGGTGAACGAGCTCCGTGTCCCCCGGAACGGGCAGCTCCGCGAACAGCCCCAGACGCGCGAACACGTCGGCCCGGACCGCCAGGTTGTTCGTGTAGCCGTAGAGGTGGTTCCAGAGCTGGTGCTCGATCACGTACTGGATGTGATCGTTCCGGTAGGTCTCGATGACGTCCAGCAGCTCGGACCGGCGCGACGCGAAGCGGACCGGACCCATGGCGAACGTGGCCCCGCGGACGAGGATCGCGTCGTGGATCGCCGCGAGCCAGCGGGGGCCGACGGTGCAATCGGCATCCGTGAAGGCGAGCACCTCGCCCACGGCCGCGCCGATGGCGGTGTTGCGCGCGGTGTAGACCTTGCCGCGCGTCTCGGTCAGCAGTGTGACCTCAGCATACTCGCCCACGATCCGGGCGCCGCCGTCGGTGGAGCCGTTGTCGACGAAGATGAGCTCGCAGCGCTCCCGCGGGTAGTCGCTCGCGAGCAGGGACTCCACGCAGCGGCGCACGTAGCGCTCCTCGTTCAGGAAAGGCACGATGACGGAAATGTCGATGGTCATGGCTCCGTTCCGGCGCCCGGCCGTCGCGCCGTCGCGCCGACCCGATCGGCGGGTCTGGCGGCACCACCATCCCGGCCCCGTATCCTACGGCATCGCGGTTCTCCGGGAAACGGCGCCGTCACCCCCTCCCCCTTTTCGGCTCACGCACCGGCGCGCTTGCCGGCAAAACGGACGACGTAGATGCCCTCCTCGAGCGCGCGGCCGTCCCGGGCCCTGAGGCCGCGGTCGCAGTAGAAGACCTCGTAGCTTGAGTCCCACCGGCTCAGGAACCGCGCGACGTCCTCGCGCCGCCAGCGGCTCACGTGCTCGAAATACGGCTCGTCGTCGAGCGGCAGCGCGAGGATCATCCGGCCGCCCTCCTTGAGGAACGTCCGGGCGCGCTCCACCAGCTCCGAGGGCTCGTCCAAGTGCTCGAGCACATGGGACAGGATGATGACGTCGAAGTAGCCCGGGCCGACCTCGTCCACGAGCAGAGCCCGGTTCACGTAGGTGATCTTCCGGCTCTTCTTCCGGCAGAAGTCGATGGCCACGCGCGAGAAATCCGAGCCCCAGACCTCGCAGCGCGCCACCGACCGCCGGATGTCCCGGGTGAGCCACCCCGTGCCGCAGCCGACGTCCCAGACCCGGGCGCCGGGGGCGATGTGCGCCTTGATGATCCGGCTGCGCGCGGGCGCCTTGCGCCAGTGGCGCCGCTTCACCTCGGTGCGGTAGACCTCGTCCCAGTAGGCCGGCGTGTTGATGTTCTCCACCGGCGCCCCGGCGTCCCCGCCGCCGTCCGCGAGGAAGTGCGCGATCCAGCGGTCGGCACGCCGGTCCCAGCCGAAGTCGCGCCGCCAACCGGCGGCGCCCATGGCTTCGCGCCGGTCGGGGTCCGTCAGCAGCGCCACGACCGCGGCGACGAACCGCCGGTTGTAGGGCGGCCAGCCCGGCCGGCCCGCGATCCGGATGCCCACCTCGTCGGGCACGATCTCGTTGAGAGCGCCGAGGGCCGAGGTGACGATCGCGGCGCCGCCCGCCTGGGCCTCCATGGCGGTCACGCAGCAGGTCTCCGGGTAGCCGTTGGGGTAGGCGAGCACCTCCGCCTCCATGAACTCGCGGGCCAGCCGATCCTGCTTGACGCTGCCGATGTACTCGACGCCCGCGGTGCGGCGGAGCTTCTCGTAGAGCGGGCGGTACTTCGCGTCGTCCCCGGCCCGACCGTAGAGGCTCATGGAGCTGAACACGCGGAGATGCGCGTGGGGAACGCGACGCCGGATCCGCGGGAACACGCGGGCCAGGATCTCGAGCCCGCGAAACGGCGTCGAGGAGTAGAGGAGCCGCCCGGGCTGCTTCGCGATCCGATCGCGTGCCGCGAAGCGCTGCATGTCGACCCCGTTGGGGATCACCACGACGGCGTCGGGCGTAACGAAGCCGAACCGGCTGAGGATGGCCTGCCGGTGGTAGTGCGACAGGGCCACGATCCGGTCGAACTGGCGGTGGTGCTGCACAAAGGGACGAAAGGCCGGATCCGCCGGGATATCGTGCGCCCAGAACACGACCTGCCGGGCGCCGGAGTCCCTGCGGAGATCCTCCAGGCCGGGAATGCTCATGCTCCGGCTGAGGATCAGGAGGTCCGGGGCCAGAGGCTTCAGGACGGGACGCTCGGTCTGAAGATCGTGGTAGACCACGCCCGCATAGGTTCCGGGCCGCGGGCACGGGCAGAAGACGTGCACCCCGAGTCCCCGGTGCGCGAGCTCCCGCGCGAGGTTGATGATGTCGGTCTCCGAGCCCCCGCACGCCCGGCGCTCCACCTCGTCCCCGGCAAAGGCATTGGCGGTCTCGTTGTAGATCACGACGGTCTTGCCGGCCGTGGGCGCGCGGGGCGCGCCCCGGCCGGTTTGCGTCTCGGGATCCCGGTCGTTCGTCATGCCGTCGTGCTTCAGGATCGGGCTCTGCGGCGGGGGCGAAGCACGCGCCGCATGGCCGTCATCCGGCCCGCCTCCCGTCAATCGCCGAACCGGTAGCCGAAGGACTCGATGTCCTTCTTGTAGTGGCTGGCCACCAGGTCCCGCGTCGCGTCCGTGTAGTACTCCACGTAGGGCCGCCGCGGCCCACGGCCCTGGTTCGTGTGCGGCAAGCGCACCCGCGGCAGGCCGATCCGGTCGCAGATCGTGTCGAAGTCGGCCTGCAGCCGCTCGTAGCGGCCGACGAAGTCCACCAGCAGCCGGCCGGCCTCATCGGCCAGGAAGGCGAACTGGAAGCGGTTCTCGGCGTGCGTCCCGCGGCGAAAGCGCTTCATCGCCTCCCAGTGGCGCCGGAAGTGCGCTTCCCGGAACGGGCGGATGTCTCTCGCGAGCCCGAGGCGACGCCGCCAGCGGCCCCACCGGCCGGCGGTGAGCGCCCGGTTCCAGAAGTAGTTCGAGAGGACCCAGTCCCAGGGATTGCGCACGAAGGCGAACGTGAAGTAGGCCTTCAGCGCCGCCGCGCCGAGTGCGGCCGCGACCGCCCGCGGCGGGACGTGCTTGGCGTCGTCGTCGCCGGCGGCCGGGAGCACGAACGGCGGCGGCTCGGCGTAGGGCCGCAGCACCTCCTCGATCGAGGTCGTCCCGGTCTTGCCGGCGGCAAAGAAGATGAACCGGTGCTTCTCGGAGAAGATCATGGCGCGGTCCGATAGGCCGCGGCTGCCCGCGCCAGGTCCCGGCTGGCCAGCACCTCGACCGGGCAGTCGTCGTCGGTGAACACCGGCGCGGCGGGGTCATCGCGAAACCGCAGCACCTGGCCGGGAGCCACGAAGCCTGCCCAAAGCGGCCGCAGCGCTTCCGGCAGCCGGTCGGCCTCCAGCCGCGCCGGCGGCCAGGCGTCGGCGCGCTCCTTGAACGCGAAGAGCATGAAGTTCCCCGGACCGGCGGCGCCCAGGAACGCCTCGCCGAAGACGCGCGCCACCGTGTTCACCAGGCGCGGCACCAGCCCCTCGCCGGGGTAATGCGCGCTCGCGTTGAGCGCGACGACCCCTCCGGCCCGGAGCGCCTGCCGGGTCTCCTCGAAGAAGCTCACGGTCGCCATGTGGGGCGGCAGGTAGATCTGGTGCGCGTACGCGTCGACCACCACGATGTCGTACTGCCGGCGGGTCGCCCGAAGGAACACCCGCCCGTCGAGCACGTGGACCTCGAGCCGGGCATGGTGCGCCGCAACGAGCCCGAAGTGGCGCCGGGCCAGCTCGACCATCAAGGGGTCCACCTCCACGCCGTCGATGAGCGCGAGCCGCTCGCCAAACAGGGCGTGATACTGGCGGCTGATGACGCCGCCCGCCAGCCCGAGGATGAGCACCGACAGCGGCGCCGGCGCCGCGTCCGCCGCCTCCGGCAGCAGGTACGGGAGCAGGGC
>JAFGQW010000048.1 GCA_016935485.1 Planctomycetota bacterium
GAACCATGCCCAGAGCGGTCGGAATCGATCTCGGCACGACCAACTCGGTCGTCGCCGTGCTGGAGGGCGACCGGCCGGTCGTCATCGTCAACGCCGAAGGCGGCCGCACCACGCCCTCCGTGGTCGCCGTGACGCCGGATGACAAGCGCCTGGTCGGCCAGCTCGCCCGCCGGCAGGCCGTGCTCAACCCGGAGGGCACGGTGACCTCGGTCAAGCGTTTCATGGGCCGCAAGTACAGCGAGGTGGAGGCCGAGCGCAAGATCGTCCCCTACCAGGTCGTCGAGGGCAAGAACGGCAGCGCGCGCATCCGCGTGCGCGGGGCCGATTTGACGCCGGAGGAGATCTCCGCCCAGGTACTGCGCAAGCTGGTCGACGACGCCTCGGCCTACCTGGGCGAGCGGGTCACGGACGCGGTGATCACCGTGCCGGCCTACTTCAACGACGCCCAGCGCCAGGCCACCAAGGATGCCGGCAAGATCGCGGGACTCAACGTGCTGCGCATCATCAACGAGCCCACTGCGGCGGCGCTCGCCTACGGCGCGGACAAGAAGAAGGAACAGACCGTGCTGGTCTTCGATCTCGGCGGCGGCACCTTCGATGTGTCGATCCTGGAGATCGGCGGCGGCGTCTGCGAGGTCAAGGCGACGTCCGGCGACACGCACCTGGGCGGAGACGACTTCGACAAGTGCATCGTGGACTGGATCGCCGAGGGCTTCCGGAAGGAGCACGGCGTCGATCTGCGGCACGACGCCCAGGCGCTGCAGCGGCTCACCGAGGCGGCGGAGAAGGCCAAGTGCGAGCTGTCCTCGACGCCGCAGACCACCATCTCGCTGCCCTTCATCACCGCCGACCGGACCGGGCCGAAGCACCTCGAGATGAAGCTCACCCGCGCCCGGTTCGAGGAGCTGACCGACGCCCTCCTCCAGCGGCTGGTCGGGCCGGTGAAGCAGGCGCTCGCGGACGCCGGGCTCGAGCCCGCGCGCCTCGGCGAGGTGCTGCTGGTGGGCGGTTCCACCCGCATCCCAACGGTGCAGGCCCTGGTCCGCAAGCTCACCGGCGGCAAGGAGCCCAGCATGACCGTCAACCCGGACGAGGTGGTGGCGCTGGGCGCCGCCGTGCAGGCGGGCATCCTCCGGGGCGAGGTGAAGGACGTGCTGCTGCTCGACGTGATGCCGCTTTCGCTGGGCGTCGAGACGCTGGGCGGCGTGATGACGAAGCTCGTCGAGCGGAACACGACCATTCCGACGCGCAAGTCGCAGGTGTTCAGCACCGCCGAGGACCGCCAGCCGGCGGTCGACATCGTGGTGCTCCAGGGCGAACGCGAGATGGCGCGCGACAACCGGCGGATCGGGCAGTTCAAGCTCGAGGGCATCCGCCCGGCCCCGCGCGGCGTGCCGCAGATCGAGGTGACGTTCGACATCGACACCAACGGCATCGTGAACGTGTCTGCCCGCGACAAGGACACCGGCAAGGAACAGCGCATCACCATCAGCGGCTCCACCAGCCTGGACCGAGGCGAGATCGACCGCATGGTGCGGGATGCCGAGGCCCACGCCGCCGAGGACCGCGCCCGCCGCGAGGCGGTGGAGGCCCGGAACGAGGCCGACGCGCTCGCCTACCAGGTGGAGCGGAGCCTCCAGGACCTCAACGGCGAGATCGACGCCGGCGAGCGCCGGCGGATCGAGGGGCTCGTCGCCGAGATCCGGACAGCCGTCAAGGAGGACGCGCCGGCGGACCGCGTGCGCCGGCTGAAGAGCGAGCTCGAGCAGGCGGCCCGGACTGTCACCGAGGCGGCCTACCGGAAGAAGGCCGCCGAGACGCGGGCGGGCGCGTCCGCGCCGGGGGACCGGACCGGCGGCGCCGCCGCTCCGGGCGGCGACGGCGTCGTCGACGCCGAGTTCACGCAGCGTTGACCCCGGTCGAGCTCCCGGGTGGAGTCTTGACCGTGGGCGCTCGAGAGATCAGCTCTTGGCGGGGATGGGGTCGGGTCCTGGGCGTCGCGTCGCGGGCGGCGGGATTCGGTTCGCGGAACCTCGCCGCGGCAACGCGCGCGGCAGGACCTGACCCCACCGCCGTTCTGTCGGCCGCGGAGACGAGCAGATGAGCGTCAAGTTCCGGGATTACTACGAGATCCTCGGCGTGTCGCGCTCGGCCACCGACGCGGAGATCAAGAAGGCCTACCGGCAGCTCGCCCGCAAGTACCATCCCGACGTGAACAAGTCCCGGGACGCCGAGGAGAAGTTCAAGCAGCTCAGCGAGGCCTACGAGGTCCTGAAGGACCCCGAGAAGCGCAAGCGCTACGACATGCTCGGGGCGGGCTGGCAGAACGGCCAGGACTTCACCCCGCCGCCCGGCTGGGAGAGCATCTTCGGCGGCGCCGGCGGGCCTTTCGGGGAAGGCGGCCCGTTCGGCGGCGGCGGGGCCTTCTCCGGCGGGCAGGCCACGGGATTCAGTGACTTCTTCGAGATCCTGTTCGGCGGACTGGGCGGGAGCGAGGCTTTTGGCGGCCGGCGCGGCCCGCGTGGCCAGCGCACCGCCGCCGCGGCGCGCGGGCAGGACCTCGAGGCGTCGATCACCATCTCGGTGGAGGACGCGATCCGGCAGGGCACTCGCCAGGTCACCTTGCAGTCGAGCGACCCGCGCCACCCGGGCAGCCGCACGTACGACGTGCGGATCCCGGCGGGTGTCTCGGACGGCACGCGCATTCGCCTGAGCGGGCAGGGCAGCCCGGGGAGCAGCGGCGGACCGGCCGGCGATCTCTTCCTCCGCGTGCACATCGCCCCCCATCCCGTCTACCGGCTCCAGGGGCACGATCTCGAGATGGACGTGCGAGTGGCGCCGTGGGAGGCGGCGCTCGGTGCCAAGGTGGCGGTGCCCACCCCCGACGGCCCGGTCCAGCTCAGCGTGCCGCCTGGCACGCAGAGCGGCCAGAAGCTCCGGCTGCGCGACCGGGGGCTTCCCATCGCGGCCGGCCGCCGCGGCCACCTGCACGCCGTGATCAAGATCGTCGTACCCGAGGCGCTGAGCGACCGCGAGCGAAAGCTCTACGAGGAGCTCCGGGACCGCTCGACCTTCCGCCCGCGCGGGTAGCTCGTTCCGCGGGCGCAGTCCGCCCGCGCCACGCAGCGCGCGCCGCCCGCGCGCGACACCCGCACCCGCACGCCGACCCGGGAATGGGGTCAGACCCCGTTCCGAAACGGAACGGCGTGAGACCCCAGTCGTCACTCTCTCCACGCCACGCAGCGCGCGCCGCCTGCGCGCGACACCCGCACCCGCACGCTGACCCGGGAATGGGGTCAGACCCCGTTCCGAAGCGGAACGGCGTGAGACCCCAGTCGTCACTCTCTCCACGCCACCCGAGCGCGCGCCGCCTGGAATCCCGAGAACCGCGCCGCCAGGGGTTTGCGATTGCCGGCCGCGGCGGGTACACTCGCCGGCACCGTACTCGGCGCGGTGATCCGAATCCTGACGTCCGGCGAGAACGCGCGAGATGAAGATCCTCCTGGTCGCCCACGGCTATCCTCCGCACTCGCTCGCCGGAGTCGAGGTCTACACCCGCTGGTTCGCCCGCACGCTGGCCGCGCGCCACGAGGTCCGCGTCTTCT
This sequence comes from Planctomycetota bacterium, assembly GCA_016935485.1. Taxonomy (GTDB): domain Bacteria; phylum Planctomycetota; class JAFGQW01; order JAFGQW01; family JAFGQW01; genus JAFGQW01. The sequence goes on from JAFGQW010000048.1 coordinate 3,606, forward strand.
CCACCTTCACCCCGCCCGAGGGCGAGGACCTGTCGCTCGTCGACGAGCTACTGGACGGCATCCCCGTCACGTTCCTGGTGAACCGCTTCGCGGACTACGACCCGATCCGGGAGGTCCGCCACGATGCCATCGCTGACCGGTTCGCCGTGCACCTCGAGCGGGTCCGTCCCGATCTCGTGCACTTCCAGCACCTCATCAAGCTCTCCGCGACGCTGCTCGACGTCTGCCGGGCACGCGGTATCCCGACCGTGCTCACGCTCCACGACTACTGGTTCCTGTGCCCCGTCATCACGCTGCTCCGGCGCGACCTCGAGCTCTGCCCGGCACCCGGCGACCTCGCCTGGTGCACGCGCTGCGAGGTAGCGACCGCCTACCTCAATCGCGAGGAAGCCGGCACCTACTACATCGCCGGCATGCTGGAGCCCATGGCGAAGCCCGGGCAGTGGGCGGCGCTCCGGGGCATCTACGCGGACCGCTTCGACCCGGTGTTCGCGCCCGAAGATGCGACCGCCCCCGCCGTGGCCACGCTGCGCATCGGGCTCGTCCGCCGTTTCCTCCGCGATCGCCTGGATCTCGCCGGCGCCGTCGCGTCGCCTTCGCGTTTCCTGGAGGATCTCCTCGAGAGCCACGGTCTCGCCCCAGGCCGCATCCGCCATCTGCCCAACGGCATCGAGACCGCAGGGCTGCGGGATGCGGACGCCGCTCCGCCGCCGCCCCCTCTCCGGGTGCTCTACCTCGGCACGATCAACAAGCACAAGGGGGTGCACGTGCTGGTGGAAGCGCTGAACCGGCTCGTCGACCGCCCGGTGGAGGCCGACATCCACGGCGTCGGCCCCGACGTGCGCTACGAAGCCTGGGTGCGTGGGCTCGTCCGCAACGCCCGGGTGCGGTTCGGCGGCCGCTACGACCGTGCGGATCTTCCGGCGCTGCTCGCCTCCCACCACGTCGTCGTGATGCCGAGCCTCTGGTACGAGAACTACCCGATCGTCATCCGGGAAGCGTTCGCAGCCGGCGTGCCGGTGATCGCGCCGCGGCTCGGAGCGATGCCCGAGGCGATCCGCGACGGCGTGGACGGACTGCTCTACGGGGCCGGCGACGCCGGGGCGCTGGCCGCGGCGCTGGCGCGGCTCGCGGACGAACCGGAGCTTCTCGGGCGGCTCAGCCGCGGCATCGGGCCCGTGCTCGGCATGGACGAGCATGTCGCCGCGTACGAGGCGCTCTACGCCGAGGCAGCTGCAGCCGCACGCCGAGGCGAGCCGACGGCCGGCGGCCGGCGCGCGCCGCGCATCCTGCTCGCGGGGCCATCCTCCTCCGGAGCCGGTTTTGCACGCGTGCTCGGCGATCTGCTTGTCGCCGGGACGCGTCCGCCGCGGCCCGAGGTGACGCACGTCGGCCCCCGGGGCGATCTCGCTCCGGCGCTGGAGGCCTTCACCGCGCGCCTCGGACTCGCCCACGCGGTGCGCTCCTCCGCGGAGCCCGCGGCTGCGCAGGCCGCCGTGGCCGCAGGGCAAGTTGATTGCGCCGTGCTGCTGCCGGGCGTCGAGGAAAGCGTGGCCGCGCTGCTCCGCGCCGCCGGCATCCCGATCCTGGACCCGGACGTCCCCCTCCACCACCTCGAGCACCTCGTATGAACATCCTCTTCGTCACGCCGTACCCTCCTTACCCGCTGGAGAGCGGCGGCAAGATCCGGGCCTACCACCTGATCCGGGAAGCGGCGCGGCGCCACCGCGTCGCCTTGCTCACGGTCGCAGACTCGACGAGCATGCAGGCGGCAAGCGCGCATCTCCGGGAGTTCCTCACCGCCTTCGAGGTGTACCCGGTGGAGCCGCCGGGCTGGCTGAAACGGAAGTCCCGGCCCGACTTCTTTCGCCATTTCCACTCGCCCGCGCTCCGCCGCCGCCTCCGCGAGGTGCTCCGGAAGCCCGGTATCGACCTCGTGCACGTCGAGGAGCTCTGCCTCGCCGACGTGTTGCCGCGCACCGGCGTGCCGCGCGTGCTGGGACGGCAGAAGATCGACGTCTTCTTCTACCGGTCCGTGTACGAGTCCGACGGCCGGATCCGCCGCTTCCGGTGGCAGACTGACCTCGTGAAGCTCCTGCACTGGGAGCGGCAGGCGAAGCGCCGGTTTCAGGGCCACGTGCTCTGCTCGCGCGTGGATGCGGCACGGCTGGGGGCGGTGATCGGCAAGTTCCCCCACCGGGTGGTACCGAACGGCGTCGATCTGGCCTATTTCGCGCCGGCGCCGTCGGAGGCGGGGGAGCGGCGCACGCTGGTCTTCATCGGCACGATGGACTACCCGCCCAACGCCGACGGCGCCCAGTTCTTCGTCGAGTCGATCTGGCCCGAGATCCGGCGCCGCGCCCCCGATGTCGAGACCCTGTTCGTCGGGCGCAACCCACCCGCGGCGGTGCAAGTGCTCGGCCAGACGCCGGGCATCACCGTCACCGGCGCGGTCCCGGACGTGCGGCCGTATCTCCGCGACGCGGCGGCCGTCATCGTGCCGGTGCGCATCGGCGAGGGCACGCGGCTGAAGATCCTCGAAGCCATGGCCATGCAGAAACCGGTCGTCTCCACCGTGCGGGGCGCGGAGGGGCTGCTCGTCAAGGACGACGAGCACATCCACCTCGCCCGCGATGCCGCCCAGTTCGCGGATCGCACGCTGCGGCTGCTCGACAGTTCGGCGGAGCAGGCACGGATCGCGGAAGGCGGCTACCGGGTCGTGAGGGAGCGCTACGACTGGAGCGTCATCGGCGCGGAGCTCGCGGCGTACTACGAGGAGATTGCCGGCGGCAGTCCGTCTTGACCCCAGCGCGAGCGGATGTTACATTGCCGCACGTTCCAGCGGGGCAAGCGGGACGCGCGCGGCGCGACGCGAAGCGGGCAGGAAGCAGCACGGACGGGATCGAACCCGTGGCGGATGCAAAGCACGACGAGGACCGGCCTGCAGGCACCGCGCCCGCGGCCGGCGGCGCGGGTGTGACCGCTTCAGGCCGGCGCGGCACGCTGCTGAGCGTGCTGATCCCGGTCTATAACGAGCGCCAGACGGTGCTCGAGGTGCTCGAGCGCGTGCTCCGGGTGCCGCTGGAACTCGAGGTCGTGGTGGTAGACGACGGCTCCACCGACGGCACGCGCGACATCCTGCGGGCGCTCAACGATCCGCGCGTCCAGGTCCACTTCCACGAGACCAATCAGGGCAAGGGCATGGCGATGCGCACTGCGATTGCGCACGCCACCGGCGAGATCCTGGCCGTGCAGGACGCCGACCTCGAGTACCGACCGGAGGAGTTCGTGGACCTCGTGAAA
>JAFGQW010000287.1 GCA_016935485.1 Planctomycetota bacterium
CCGCGTCGGCCGCGCCTCGAGCGCCACCCCCGCAGCAGCGAGCGACGCGAAGAGCTCGCGCGCGCTCCCGCCGGCGGCGAGCAGCACCGCGCCCACCTCGAGGCGTTCCTCTCGCGGCACCCCCGCGCGGTCCTGCACACGGAGGGCGACCACGCGGCCGTCCGCCGCGATCTCGAGACCCGTCACCCGCGTCTCGAACCGGTAGGCGGCGCCCATCGCGATCAGGCGCGCGCGCAGCCGGCGGAGGATCCGCGGCAGCAGGTTGGAGCCGACGTGCGGCCGCGCGTCGACGAGAATGTGCTCGGGAGCGCCGGCCGCGTGCAGCATGGCGAGCACCTCGTCGATCAGCGGGCTCCGGTTGCGGGTGGCGAGCTTGCCGTCGGAGAACATCCCGGCCCCGCCCTCGCCGAAGAGCACGTTGCTCTCCGGGTCGAGGCGGCCCTGCAGCCGGAACTGCCGGAGGTCCTTCAGGCGCGCCTCCGTCGGTTTGCCCCGCTCGAGGAGCACGGGACGAAAGCCGCGCTCGACCAGGCGCGCCGCGGCGAACACGCCGCACGGGCCCGCGCCCACCACCGCCACTGGTCCGCGGAGCCGCTCGGTGCCCGGCTCGGGCGGCGCCGGCCGCCCCGCCGGCAGGCGGTCCGCACGCACCTTGCGGTCCCGCCATCGCCGGCCCGCCCCGCGGAGCAGCGCCGCCGCGTCGCCCGCGACCTCCACGTCGACCTGGTAGACGAGCGCAATGGGCCGGCCCCGCCGCGCGTCGATCGACCGCCGCCGCAAGCGCACGGTGCGGACCGCGGCCGCCCTCACCCCCAGCCAGCGGAGCGCCGCCGCCTCCGGCGCCCCGTCCGGGTGGTCGAGCGGCAGGTGGATGTTGCTCACGCGGATGGGCATGGCGATTCGCCCGGCAGCGCGCGGCGCCGGAACGACCTCATGAAAGATACACGTCGAACCGGGTCGTCCTCCCCCGACAGGTCGCACTCGCCCCCGGCGCGAGCGGCGGCGCATGCACCGGCCTCTTCACCACCACGCGCCGGCGCGCCGCCGCGCGCGCGATCGCGAGCAGCTCCCCGGCCTCGGGATCGTCCGTCCCGACGAGGGCCTGGACCAGCTCGAGCTCCTTCTTCACGCGCGCCGTCTTGCGACGCGGCGGGAACATCGGATCGAGGTAGACGGCATCCGGACGGTCGCGCGCCGCAAGCCCCTCCAGCCACCGCCGCGCGTCGGCCACGACCAGCCGGAGCCGCGCGGGCACGATCGGCCCGGTCGCCGGATCGAGGGCGGCCCGGCACAGTCCGTCCGCGAGCAGCGCCGCGATCACCGCCGAGCGCTCGAGGGCGATGACCTGCGCCCCGAGCGCCGCCAGCACGAACGCGTCACGGCCCAGTCCGGCCGTGGCGTCGACCACGGTGGTCACGCCGCGCCCGATCCCGACCGCGCGCGCGATGAGCTCGGTCCCCCGGGAGGCCGCCCGGCGCCGGGCCCCGGCCCGACCCGCCACGAGATCGACGCGCACGACGCCCGATCCCCCGGCCGCCGCCGGCCGGATGCCAAGTCCTCCGTCCTCGTACACCAGGACGAAATCGACCGCCTCCGGGTCCGCGGCCCGGACGAGCGGCACGCCCAGCCGGCGCGCCAGCGCCTCGGCCGCCGCGCCACGGCCTGCAACGGCCAGCCGCGGCCCGGGCACCGCCCGGACAGCGCCAACGGTCCCAGCCATGTGCTCTCCCCGGCCCGGGCCGCCGGACCCGCTTCTGCGGCGCGCTCCGGGCCCTCACGGCTGAACTTCTTCGCACGCCGGGAGGGAATCCGCAAGTCGATTCGCCGGCACCGGTTGCACGGCGCGGCGCAAGCGGACCGCACATGGCTGATTGCGGTGGGCTGCCGGCGCCGCCCGCACTACGATTCCCGACAGGAGGCCGGATGAACTTCCTCGAGCGAATCGGACGGTTCTTTTCGGGCCGGCCGGCGGCGCGCTCGTTGCGCACCCCGGACGCATCCGTGCACGGGCCCGCAGCGGCCGCCAACAGGAGCAATGAGATGCAGGACCGCGTGAACATCCAGCTTGCCGCGCCGAGCCCCGGCGACGAGACCGTCCGGATCACCCTGGATCGCAAGGTCTCGCCGGGCGGCTCGGTCTACTTCACCGATCCCTTGGACGCCCGGGGCTGGCCGCTGATCGAGCAACTGTTCCAGGTCGACTCCGTTCACTCGGTGCTCGCCCGCGAGAACGTGCTCGTCGTGGCGCGCAAGCCCGGCGCCGACTGGAGCGCGCTTGCGCCCGCCGTCGAGAAGGCGATCCGGGACCACTACGATGCCCACCCGGACGCCGATGAACGGCTGAGCCCGACGCCGGGCGCCGCCGACGAGGACGCGATCCGCCGGCAGGTCGAGGAGATCCTGGAGGAGGAGATCAACCCCGGCATCGCCGGGCACGGCGGTTTCATCCGGCTGGTCGACGTGCAGGGCTCGCGCGTGTTCCTGCAGATGGGCGGCGGCTGCCAGGGATGCGGGATGGCCCGTGTCACCCTGCGGGACGGCGTCGAGCGGCTGCTGCGGGCGCGGATCCCGGAGATCACGGAGATCCTCGACGCGACGGACCACGGCTCCGGCGCGAGCCCCTACTATTCGCGCGGACAGTAGCCTCGCCCGCCCCGGCCGCGGCGCGGCCGGCGGCGCCAGCGATCGACGCGACTTCGCCCGTGACTTGGCGCAAGCCGTGTGCTAGCCGTTGGGCCGCTCCGGCGCGCGGACGGCCGCGCCGGGCCCGGTTTCGATTCCCGGAAAACGAGATCGTTCCGCGCCCCCGCCGCCACGGCGCGGATCCTCGACGGAAGCCCCCCGATGTCCAACCCGAGCCTCCGCAGCACCGACACCTTCGCAGACCGGCACATCGGCCCCCGGCCGCACGAGATCGACGCCATGCTCGCCACCCTGGGCGTGCGCTCGCTCGACGAGCTGGTGGCGCGAGCCGTGCCTTCCGAGATCCGGATGGACGGCGACCTCGAGCTCGACGAGCCGCGCAGCGAGGCCGAGGTCCTCGGCCGCCTGCGCGCGCTCGCCGGCCGCAACCGCGTCTTCCGCTCCTACCTCGGCCTGGGCTATCACGACTGCCACGTGCCCCCCGTGATCCAGCGCTCCATCCTGGAGAATCCCGGCTGGTACACGCAGTACACCCCCTACCAGGCCGAGATCTCGCAGGGCCGCCTCGAGGCGCTGCTGGTCTTCCAGACCGTGGTGATCGAGCTCACCGGTCTCGAGATCGCCAACGCCTCGCTGCTCGACGAGGCGACGGCGGCGGCCGAGGCCATGACGCTCGCCCAGCGCGTCCGTCCCAAGGGCAGCCGCGCCGAGGCCATCTTCGTCTCGGCGCAGTGCCATCCCCAGACCATCGAGGTCGTCCGGACGCGCGCGGCGCCCCTCGGCATCGAAGTGGTCGTGGGCGAGCCCGAGTCCTTCGGCTTCGAGCCGGCGGTATTCGGCGCGATCGGGCCGTATCCCGCCACCGACGGCCGCGTGCACGACTGGCGCGCGTTCGTGGAGCGGGCCCACGCGCACGGCGCCCTGGTGATCGCGGTGGCCGACCTGATGAGCCTGGTGCTGCTCACGCCGCCCGGCGAGTGGGGCGCCGATGTCTGCGTGGGCAACAGCCAGCGCTTCGGCGTGCCGCTCGGCTTCGGCGGACCGCACGCGGCTTTCCTCGCCGGCCGCGAGGAGCACGTGCGCAAGATGGCGGGCCGCATCGTCGGCGTGGCGCGCGATGCGCACGACCGGCCCGCCTACCGCCTCGCGCTCGCCACCCGCGAGCAGCACATCCGCCGCGAGAAGGCGACCAGCAACATCTGCACGGCGCAGGTGCTGCTGGCCATTCTGGCCGCCATGTACGCGGTCTACCACGGGCCCGAGGGGCTCCGGCGGATCGCCCGCCGCATCCACCGCGCGGCGCGCACGCTCGACGCGGGGCTACGCCGCCTCGGCTACGACACGGGAGACCACGTCTACTTCGACACGCTGCACGTCCGGACCGGCGCCCGGCGCGACGAGATCCTGCAGCGGGCGCTCGCGGCGGGCATCAACCTCCGCGCGCTCGGCGCGGACGCCGTCGGCGTGGCGCTGGACGAGACCGTGACCGAGCAGGACCTCGACGACCTGCTCGGGGTCTTCGCCTGCGGCGCGCCGCTCGACACCACGGCCGGCGCGCTCGCCGACGGCGTCGTCGATGACGCGATTCCCGCGCCCTTCGCCCGCCGCTCGCCGCCGCTGCGCCATCCGATCTTCGAGCAGTATCACAGCGAGCACGATCTCGTGCGCTACCTCCACCGTCTGGAGACCCGGGACCTGTCGCTCACCACCTCGATGATCCCGCTGGGCTCCTGCACCATGAAGCTCAACGCCGCCGCAGAGCTCCTGCCCATCACGTGGCCGGAGTTCGGCCGCATCCACCCGTTCGCGCCGGCGGCGCAGGCGGAGGGCTACCACCAGCTCTTCGGCGAGCTCGAGGCGATGCTCCAGGCGATCACCGGCTTTGCGGCCATCTCGCTCCAGCCCAATGCCGGCGCCCAGGGCGAGTACACGGGCCTGCTGGTGATCCGCGCCTACCACCAGGCGCGCGGCGAGCCCGAGCGCAACGTCTGCCTCATTCCCGAGTCGGCGCACGGCACCAACCCGGCCAGCGCCGCGCTGGCGGGCATGGAGATCGTCGGGGTGCGCTGCGACGACCGCGGCAACGTCGACGTCGCGGACTTGCGCGCCCAGGCCGAGCGGCACCGCGCGCATCTGGCGGCGCTGATGATCACCTACCCCTCCACGCACGGCGTCTTCGAGGCGTCAATCAAGGAGGTGTGCCGGATCATCCACGAGGCGGGCGGCCAGGTCTACATGGACGGTGCCAACATGAACGCCCAGGTGGGCATCTGCCGGCCGGCCGAGCTCGGCGCGGACGTCTGCCACCTGAATCTGCACAAGACCTTCGCGATCCCGCACGGCGGCGGCGGGCCGGGGGTGGGCCCCATCGGCGTCGCCGCGCACCTCGCGCCGTTCCTGCCCGGCCACCCGCTGGTCGCCTGCGGCGGTAAGAAGGCCATCGGCCCGGTGTCGGCAGCGCCCTGGGGCAGCGCCAGCATCCTGCCCATCTCGTACGCCTACATCGCGCTCATGGGCGCGGCCGGGCTCAAGCGCGCCACGCAGATGGCGATCCTCAACGCCAACTACATGGCCCGCCGGCTCGAGCCCTACTACCCCGTGCTCTACAAGGGCCCGGGGGGCTTCGTCGCACACGAGTTCATCCTCGACACGCGCCCGCTCAAGGACCGCGCCGCCGTCCGGGTCGACGACATCGCCAAGCGACTCATGGACTACGGCTTCCACGCGCCCACCATCTCGTTCCCGGTGCCCGGCACGCTCATGATCGAGCCCACCGAGAGCGAGCCCAAGGCCGAGCTGGACCGGCTGTGCGACGCGCTCATCGCGATCCGGGGCGAGATCGCCGCGATCGAGCGCGGCGAGGCGGACCCGGAGAACAACCCGCTCAGGCGCGCGCCGCACACGGCGGAGGAGATCGCGGCCGACGCCTGGGACCGGCCCTACTCGCGCGCGCTGGCGGCCTTCCCGGCGCCGTGGACGCGCGTGCACAAGTACTGGCCGCCGGTCGGCCGGATCGACAACACGTACGGCGACCGGAACTTCGTCGGGCGCTGCCCGCTGCCGGACGCGTAGCGCGGACCGGGCGCGGGTGCGCCCCGATCGGTTGCCGGCACAGGAGCGCCGGCTACGGCAGGAAGGTCACCGGTACGCGGTTGCCCACGGCGGCGGTGCTGGCCGGGGCTTGGGGGTCGAGGAGGACGAACGCGGTGTAGATCGTGATCCCGGCCAGCGTGCCGAGGTTCGGGATCGCGATCGACGCCGTCGCCTCCCCGCTTGCCGACAGGAACCCCATGTAGTCGACGAACAGCTGCGGCGAGCTGAGCGACGCGAAGAGCAGTGCATCGGGATCGAGCGGGAAGGTGCGGGTGGCGTCGATGGCGACGCCCAGCCGCCCGCTGAGCGCCGCCGCCCCGAGGCGAAATGTCCCGGGATAGGCGCGCGCGAGCAGCCGGATCTGCATCCGCGTCCCGACGCGCGGCGGATCCAGCAGGTAGGTGAAGCCGCCGTGGAGCAGGCGCACGCCACCGGTTTCGCTCCGGGCGCCGAAGGTCGCGCCCGGCACGCCCATCGCGAGATCCGTCTGCCCGTCGCCGTTGAGATCGCCCGCCGCCAGCGCCAGCCGGCCGGTCAGATCGCCCGCGGCCGCGCCGTCGATCTCCCAGTCCGCCGACGTCGTGCTCAGATCGAGGGTGGTGGTGGTCGAGAAAGCGCCGCCGCGGAACACGTGCACCGTGCCGGCCTGGTTCCGGTCGAGCGGGCTTGCCTCCGCAGCCGCCGCCACGATGTCGAGCTGCCCGTCCCCGTCGAGGTCGGCCAGGGTGGCGCCGTAGCCGAGCCGGTCGCCGGCCGCCCGTCCCAGGATGCGCACATCGGGCGGGGTGACGCTGAGATCCCACACGTAGCGGCCGGAGAACGTCGCGCCGAAGATCACGTTCACCTCGCCCGCGTTGGTCCGCACCGGCCCCGGCCAGCCCGGACCGGAACCCCATGCGGTGGCGACCAGGTCGTTCTTGCCGTCGCCGTTCACGTCGCCGACGGCGAGCGCCGTCGAGAGGTTGTCGCCGCTGTACCGGCCGATGAGCGTGAAGTCCGGCTGGGCGCCGGTGCCGAGGTCCAGGATGAAGGGCGTGCTCCACAGC
>JAFGQW010000003.1 GCA_016935485.1 Planctomycetota bacterium
AGTGGCTACACCTTGACGCCAGAAAACGCCGCAAGTCATTAATGGGGAATGCCTTACGGCAAAAAGCCCCTGGAACTTCCGTCTAGGCCGCCGGATCCTCCGGGCGCGGAGGCGCAGGCTTGCCGAGGGGCAGCGGCCGCGCCGGGTCCGTGACCGCCCCGATCTTGACCGCGAAGCTGGACCGGCGCGCGATGTCCGCGTCCGTGACGAGGTGGACGTCGAGGAGGCCCTTCGTCCGGTAGCCGGTTCGCGCGTGGTTCATCTCCTCCAGCGCCAGACTCCATCCGTCGAGCCAGGTCTCGAGCTCCTGTCGCTGCGCGTCGGTCCCCCGGAAGTGGAGCAGGATGTCGATGTCACTCGCGGGGCCGGCGGTGGCGTTCTTCGTGCTCCCGAACACGTAGAACGCCTCGACGCCGAAGCGCGCGGCGTCGAGCTGGGAGGCGATGCGCTCCGCCATCTGCAGCCGCCACGCCCAGTGGTTCCCGGACTCCTCCGGGGCCGCGGGCGTGGCCGGGGCCGCGGTGAGCATCTCGGCCGCAGGCTCCGTCAGGATTCCCACGGCTTGCTCGAGATCGGCGTTCATGAGCACGCGGAGCACGAGGCCGCTGGTGCTCTGCGGCACGTCGATGAGCCGCACGGTCCCGGCGAGGCTCTGGAACTCGGGGAGCAGGTCGGCGAGGATGTTCGGGGCGGTGTCGAGGAACTGCGTGTTGAAGACGGTCCCTTCGCTGTCGGGGTACAGGGGCAAGTAGCGGATCCGCGCCTCCACGAGGTCCTGGAAGAAGTGGGTGCCGAAGGAAAGGTCGGGCACGTACTCGCCCTTCTTGCGGGCGATCTCGATCAGGACCGCCGTGTTGGAGATATCCGCGTACGTGACCTTCACGCCGAGCTTGATGTCGCCGCGGCTGCCCCAGCGCCCCGGACCCATGAGCACGAAGCGTCGGCGGGGCAAGAGCTTGTTCAGCTTGCCGACGGCGCGCGCCACGGCCAGCAGCGACGCCTGGGTCGCGAGCCGGTCGTATCCGGCGGGATCCACGTAGACGATGTGGCTGATGTCCGGCACCGCGCCGTTGGACACGTGCCGGCTCGCGGTGAAGAGGATCCTTTCCTGCGGCACGTCCCTCGGGATGTGGGCCGGCGCGCTGCCGTCCCCGTAGCTCTGCGGGCGGCACTGCAGCAGGTAGAGGTCCTTTCCGTCGTGGGCGAACTCGATGTCGACCGGCGTCCGGAGCCGCTGCTCGAGGAGGCCCAGCAGGGCGCGGATCCTCCGGGTGAACGCGGTGTCGGTGAGAAGCCCGTCGAACGTCGCGACGAGATCGTCCCGGGCGAAGTCGATGCCGAGCCGGGGGGCGCGCTGGAGCCGGGACCCGTCGAAGACCGACACCAGCTGCTCGACCGCGGGAATCTCGCTGCCGTGGCGTCGCAGCAGGTCCGTCAACTCGACGGTCTCGAAGCGGTTGGTCTTCAGGTTGATGAGGTCGACCTTCTTCGGGGCGTAGCGGAGCTGCTCTTCGAGCGTGACGTTGACGCGGAGATCGGGCGCTCCCGGCGCGGCCAGGATGGGGTAGTCGTCGCTCAGGCGGTCCACGGCCCGGGTGCCGAGCCCCGGGACCAGGCGGAGCAGGCCATCCTCGACCCGGATGCGCGGCGACCAGCGGAAGTCGTTCCGGCTGAAGGCGACCCCGGCGAAGGACGGCAGGAAGTAGTCCCCGACCCGGGTCCCGACCACCTCCTGGATCATCACGCCCATCTCCTCGCCGAAGTCGAGCAGACCGCGCTCGGCGCGATAGGCGATGGGGTCGGCGCTGAAGACGGACGCGTAGACGTCGGCGATGGCATCGAGGAGCGCCGTGAGGCGCTCCGGCTTGGTGCCCTGGTTGGCGAGGAAGAGGCTGCGGTACTTGCCCGAGAAGGAAGCGCCCACCGCGTCCTCCAGCAGGCTGGAGCTCCGGACAATGAGCGGCCGGTCGCCGAGATCGTCCAGGGCGATGGACAGGCCCTGGACGATCTCGGTCGGGAAGCTGGCGTTCTTGAAGGACTGCACGAGGTGCGGATACTCGAGGCGGATCTGGTTTAGGTCCTTGTATTTCTGCTCGATGACCTCGGTGAGGTTATTCTGGCTGAGGAAGCTCAGGAGGCCGTCCGAGGCGATGTACCACGTGTTGGGAACGCGGATGTCGCCGATCTGGTGCGCGGCGTCCTTGGACTTCCTTACGACGTGCTGGGCGAGGAACAGCCCCGCGCTCTTGCCGCCGAGCTTGCCGATGCTGTCCGCGGTGTAGATGATGTGATCCAGGATCTCGTAGAAGTCCCTCACCCGAACGCACCCGACGGCGGCGGCGAGGTAGTCGGGCTGTCCGGACAGGAAACGCCGCACGAGCGACACCAGCACGCCGCGGGACGTGGTCTGCGGCAGGGTCATGCCGCCGGCCGCCATGTGGTGGTACCGCCGGATCGAATCGACCACCTTCGCGAGCGGCAGGTTCTGGTTCAGGAGCTGCAGAATGAAGCTGACCCGCTCTTCCTGGAGCCACCGGTGGACGTGCGCCAGGACATGCTCGCTCGCGAATTGCCGGGCAGCGAGGGCGAACACGGTCTCGGCGAGCTCGTCGTTGAACGTGAGCGCGCTCTTCTGGTACGGCAGGTTGTCGTCGGCCATGGCGCGGTCTTCCCGGGACCTCAGATCGCTCGTGGCCTTCTGCAGGAGGTCCTCGGCCTCCTGGATGCCGCTCCAGCACAGGAGATTGAGCATGCGGCGGGAGAGCTTGAGGAAGAGGTTGTGGTCGGTCTGACGGAGCAGATTCAGCGCGGCGCGCCAGTCCTCCGCCTGGTGCTCCTTGAGGTCCTGCTGCGCCGCCCGGTACTCCTGGAAGACGTCCTTCATCCGGTTGTACATCATGAAGTGCCCGAGGCGGTTGGCGATCGTCTCCAGGAGCTTCGCCTCTTCCTGCAGGAAGGGGCCGTGGTCGGCCGGCGGCATCTCCTTCGTGTAGTAGACGGCGAGGGTGCCGACGTTCCGGTCCTGGACCCGGATGTCCGCGGTCTGGACCCAGGGCGTGGGCTCGAAATCGCGGGAGCGACACGTCCGGCCGTCGAGCTCGATGCAGGCAACGCAGATGTCGGGGTATTGCCAGCCCGGCGGGATCGCCTCCACGACCCCGCGGCAGACCTCGCCGAGATCCGGCTCCCGCTGGCTGAGGAGCTCCTCGATCCGGTAGAGGCAGTTCAGTTCCTTGGCCCGCTCCTTCAGAAACGAGAGCAGCGCCTCGGTCCGGGGTGCCGGGTCAGTCATGGCGGATGACTCCTCGACCGGTCCGGCCGTCCACCCGGATCTCCAGCGGCCCGTCCAGTCGGATCAGCCGGAGCAGGTCGGTCTCGTGCGCCACCTTCTGCCGCCGGAGCCAGTCCCAGTCTATCCGATGGCGCTGTTCGTACTCCACGGAGAAGTAGCAGACCTTGAAGCTGGTGATGTTGTGGAAGAAGTGCGAGCCCTGGCTGAGCATGCCGCTGCCGTCCGGAAGCGCAATCTCGACGATGGCCCTGGCGCCGGAGATCTGCCCGAAGTTGACCGGGATTCCGCCCTGGGGGTCGGAGGATCCCCAGCGGCCAAAACCGAGGAGGACGTACGGACGCCCCTCGGCCAGCAGGGTCCCGTTGACCTCGCCGAGCTCGTGGGCGATCTCGGTCGTGCGGGTGATGTGGAAGGTCTCCGGCTTCACGTACACCACGTCGCGCACGCTGTCCACGATGCCGTTTCCCAGGACCGACTCGCATGCGACGACGGTCCGCTCGCCGAGCAGATCCTGGGGCCCGATGTCGACGATGTCGTGGGTGAGCACCATCGGCCGCACCTGGAGGAAACCGAGCCGGGCCGGCACCCCGCGCGCCTCGTCGAGGGTTGCCGCGAACTCCACTTCCACCATGCAGCCGAGCGCCTCCTCGCACGCCTTGAGGAGCCGGCGGAGGACCTCGTTCAGCGGGACCTGTTCGCCCTTGAGAATCGGGCCGAAGTCCACGATCCGGGGGCCCGGAGTCCGGGTGCCCATCACGATCCGGTCGTCCGTGGCCCGATAGGTCGAGGCGACGAACGCGAGCGTCCCGTCGGCCTCGGCGTCGGCGAGATCGTACTGCACGATGTACTCGGTCTCGCGGATCGGGTCGTAGGCCGCCGGCTCGCCCATGTGGACCGCCCAGAACCGGGTCTGGGTCTGCTTCAGGAGATCCCGGACGGCGTTGTACGGCGGGTTGGCGTGCGGGTACGAGGGCGAGTACGACCAGGCCACCCCGTCATCGACCACGGTCTTGCCGAGACCGATCGCAAGGTCGATCACGCCCTCGGACGGCCGGGCGTGGCCGAGCGGATAGAAGTTGTACGAGCGGGCCACGCCCGAGATCTGGGGATAGTACCGGCTGCCGTGCCGCGTGCCGACCACCTCCTGCAGGATGACCGCCATCTTCTCGTCCGTCGTCTGGTGCCGCGTCGCGCGGATGTAGCTCTTGGCATTGCCGAAGAAGGTGGACGCGTACACATACTTGACGGCTTCGACCAGTTTGCGGAACCTCGTGTCCACATCCTGCTGGTTATTCGGGATCATCTTCGTGGTGTAGACGCTGGCGAACGGTTCGAACATCGCGTCCTCCAGCATGCTGGAGGACCGGACGGCGAGCGGCGAGCGGACCTGCTCCACGAGCGCGCGGAGGTCGCCCACGAGCTGCGGCGAGAGCTCCGCCCGCTGGAACGCGTGGGCAATCAGGTCGTCGCGCGTGTCCGCGAGCGCCACGTCGTGGAGGTCGTTGTCCTCCAGGAAGAGATCGAAGAACTGGGTGGCGATGACCGTGAGCGTCGGGATGCGGACGGCCACCTGCGCGGAGAGCTCCGGGGCGAGCGCCGACGCGAGCACGTCCGCCACCCGGGCCAGGCCCTGGGCCTTGCCGCCGATGGACCCCGTGCCGATGCGGGTGAACTGCTCCTTGCCGGTGAAGAACGCGCGGTCGAAGGCCGGGATCTCGTGGGCGTCTGTCGTGGCCATCGTTCGGGGTCCGCCTCTCGGGGTCCGACGTTCCGTGCGACCTGCCGTGCTCCGGTCTCGTGCTACAGCCAGCCGCGGTCCCGGCACGCCTGGGCGACCCGCGCCACCGCGATCAGGTAGGCGGCGTCCCGCGGGTACAGCCGGTTCTTCCCGGCGGCTTCCATCACCGCGCGGAAGGCGGTCGTGATCTTCACGTCCAGCTTTCCGAGCACTTCGTCCGTCTCCCAGTAGTAGTTCATGTTGCTCTGCACCTGCTCGAAGTAGCTGCAGATGACCCCGCCTGCGTTCGCCACGAGATCGGGAACGAGGAAGATGCCGCGCTCGGCGATGACCGCGTCGGCCTCGGGAGTCACGGGGCCGTGGGCGCCCTCCGCGAGGATCTTCACGCTGGTCTGGATGTCGCTCACGTTGTCGCCGGTGATCTGCTGCTCCAGCGCCGCGGGGATCAGGATGTCGACCTGCTGGCGGAGCCACTCCTCGCCGGCCAGGACTTCGTAGCCCAGCGCGCCCGCCTTCTCCCGGTCGATGCTGCCGAAGCGGTCGGTGATGCCGCTCAGCTCGCGGAAGTCGACGCCGCCGAGCTTGCGGTACGCCCGGGCCGTCTGATCCCGGTGGTCCCAGCACGAGACACAGGTGACCCTGCCGCCCAGCCTCTGGTAGAGGTCCACCGCGTGCCGCGCGACGCTCCCGAACCCCTGGACGCTGGCGGTGGTCTGCTCCGGCTTCAAGCCGCGTTCCTTCAGCGCTTCCCGGATCACGAACACGAGGCCGTAGCCCGTGGCCTCCAGCCGGCCCCGGGAGCCTCCCAGGCCGACCGGCTTGCCGGTGATGAACCCCGGCAGCCGCTCGCCCCGGAGGGTCTCGAATTCGTCCAGCATCCACAGCATGTGCTGCGCATCCGTCATGACGTCGGGCGACGGCACGTCCACCTGCGGACCCAGGTTCCTTGAGAGCTGCCGCACCCAGCCACGGCACAGCCGCTCCTGCTCGCGCTGGCTCAGGTGGTGCGGGTCACAGACGACGCCGCCGTTGCTGCCGCCAAGCGGAAGGTCGACCACCGCGCACTTCCAGGTCATCCACATGGCGATGGCCCGGACCACGTCGGCCGTCTCGTGGGGATGGAAGCGGATGCCGCCCTTGGCGGGTCCGCGGGCGTCGTTGTGCACCACTCGGAAGCCGCGAAAAACCTGGACGGTGCCGTCGTCCATGCGAGTCGGGACGCTGAACTGATGCTCCCGGAGCGGGTAGCGCAGGAGGTCTCGCGTGGGCGCATCGAGCTCCAGCAGGTCGGCGCTCCGGTCGAACTGCACCTGGGCCATCTCGAACGGATTGAAGGATCGTGAGCTCATTCGGTAACCCCTTCCTGGCGACGCCGACGGCAGAGTTCCGCCGCCCCGAGCTGGGAGGCAGCGTCTGGCGAAGGCCACCTCGGACCACAAGCACCTCGGCGGCGCCGGACTGCCAGAGGCTGCGCGGTCCGGCCGGATCGCTGGAGAAGACGGCATCGCGGATCGTCCGGACAGACGCTGGCTCGGAGCGCTTCCGAGAGTAACGGGCTGGGGGGCAGCGGTCAAGTGCGGGGGAGACGGGGAGCGGTGCGGGGGAGACGGGGAGCGGTGCGGGGAGCAGGAAAGGGGTCAGACCCCAGTCGTCACCCCCGCGGGCGCCGCCCGCCCGCGCCACCCGAGCGCGCGCACTTCGCGCGCGACACCCGCACCCGCACCCGCACCCCTATCTGAAAAATGCCCCAGGGGCATTTTTCAGATAGCACGCTCGCCCGCACCCGCACCTCCGCACCAGCCCCGTGAGCAGCGCCGCCACGCGATCCGCGGTCTCGATCACCGACCTCGCGTCCTCCGGACCGGCCCACCCGAACCGCCCGAGCAGGTCCGCGACCGCCGCCACCTCGCCGCACTCGCCGCGCGCCTCCGCAAAGCGTTGCTTCTTCTGCGGCGCCGAGAACCGATTGGCGCCTTCCGCGATCAGCAGCGGCACAGCTGAGCGGCGAGCGCTCGATGACCGCGGGGTATGCGGCGCGTCAGCCGGTCGGCACGGACGGCCAGGTCGAGGGCGGCGTGGTAGGCGTCGAGTCGATGGGGAGCGAACTGCGGCATGGGAGGTCCTCCGGGTTCGGGTTGGGTGCGGCGCCGGCGCCGCTCGAACCCGGAGAGCGCCATGCGGAGCGCTCGTCGATGCCCCCGCGGGCGCCACCCGAGCGCGCGCACCCCGCGCGCGACACCCGCACCCGCACGCTCGACCTTCCTGCAAGTTCTCGGTGCCTGACCCCATCGGATTGCAGACCGCCGTGTCTGCAATGTCCGGTGCCTGACCCCATCGAATTGCACGCGCACCCCGCGCGCGACACCCGCACCCGCACCCGCACCCGGGAACCGGGGTCAGACCCCAGTCGTCTCTCTCCCGGCGCCACCTCAGCGCGCGCACCCCGCGCGCAGCGCGGCCTCGAGCTCGGCGATCGTCTTTCCGGTCGCCGCCTCGAGGCGCCCGGCCTGGGCGTCGGACGAGGCCGGCGGTTTCAGGCACGCCGCGACCGCGCGCGGATGGCTCTCGGCGAGATGGTGGAGGAACACCACCGCCTGCGCGACCTCCTTCGTGCCCGCCGTCGCCGACGACAGCGCGAGCAGCTCGGCGAGCGGGATCAGGCCTTCCCGCGCGAGATAGCCCTTGAGTCCCGCGAGATCGAGGAACGGCTCGGCCGGCTCCACCCGGGGTGGGCGGTCGCCGGCGATCGAAACGTGTCCGCCCGGAGCGTGCTTCATCCCGGCCGACGCGGCCAGGCCCTCCGCGATCCAGCACGGCGGCTGCGGGCTGTCGGCCAGCGCGGACACCGCAAGGCGCGTGATCCCGTAGACGGCCAGACACCGCGCCGCCGCGGCGGCCGCGGCCTCGTCGTCGCCCGCGAACACCACCAGGACCGGCCGCCCCTCGTTGTCGCGGATCAGCCGGAGCCCCGTGCCGTCGGGCTCCGGCCGGAACCAGACCTCGACGCGGTCGGCACGAAACGGCAGCCACTGCCCGATCGGCTCCAGCTCGGCCCGCTTCGCGACCCAGAGTACCCGAACCGGAAGCTCCCAGGGTAGCACGCCCTCTTCCATTCCCCCGAGGGCGAGCAGGTCCTTCACGGCGCCGTCCATGGCGTCGACGAGCGCGGCGCGCGCGGCCTCGTCGCCGGCGGAGGCCACCATCACGTGGCGGCCGACCCGGACGCCGAACGGCTCGGCAGTGAGCCTCGTGAGGCGCGTCCCGGTGACCGCCGCGAGCGCCCGCGTCGCATCGATCCACTCGCCGTCGAGCTTCACCTCGCCCCGCGCGGCGCGGGCGAGATCGGGCGACCGCCACGCCCCGTCGACGAACACCTTACCCGCGCGGCGCTCCCGCGCTCCCTCGGCGGTTTCCCACTCCGCCCCGAAGCGCACCAGCCCGGCCTTGCTGAGCGCCGCCTCGAGGAGCGCCCGCTCCGCCGCGCGCGCCTCCGCCGACGTGCTCCAGCGGCCGTCGAGAAACACGTGGCCCAGTCCGCGGTGCGCGCGCGCAGACTCGGGGTCCTGCGCCAGCACGTCCCGGAAGAGCGCGCGCGCCTCCGGCCGGAGCCCTCGTGCGAGCCCCCATTCTGCCAGCTCGAGCTGTCCCTCGAGGTCCCCAGCGGCAAGCGCGGCCCGCCGCCGCTCGAAGACCGCCCGATCCTCCGCATCCCCCGCCGCGGCCCGCCCCACAAGCACCGGGACCAGCAACCCCACGGCCAGGAGCGCGGTGAGCCCGCGCCGGCGAGCGTCACCCCCGGCGTGCGGATCGGGTGCG
Organism: Planctomycetota bacterium; assembly: GCA_016935485.1. Classification (GTDB taxonomy): domain Bacteria; phylum Planctomycetota; class JAFGQW01; order JAFGQW01; family JAFGQW01; genus JAFGQW01. Next base: position 8,847 of record JAFGQW010000003.1, read on the forward strand.
CTCGACGAACCGCAGGCGCAGTCCGTAGAGCGCCTCCTCCAGAATGCGAGACTCGTCCTCACGGCGGTTGCCCTTGGTCTTGTCCTCGAGCATGGCGAGGGTGTCGATGAGAAAACCGGCCAGCTCCAGGTCCGGCTCGGCCGGCTTGCCGCCGCCCGGTTCGATGTCTCCGAGCGCCAGCGCCGCCTGGGTGGCAAGCTGGGCCACGTGGGTAGAAAGCGTGGCCTCGGGCAGCGGCGGTCGGTCCTTCTCGCCGGCCGCCGCCTCCACGTCCGCCATTTCGCCGGCGAGATCCCGCTCCTTGCGGGCCCGCTCCTTCCAGCCCGTGTCGATGTGGATCTTCGACTCTTCGTCAGGCCTGGCCTCTTCGGTCATGTTCCTGGCCCCCCCGGGGATTGTCTTGCCGGTGCGGTGCCGCGCCCGTTCCGTTCCATCTCCGCGCCGGCCTTCCTCTTTCCGTCTCGTGCTCGTGCTCGTCTTCTTCCTCTTTCACACCACCGCGCCGACCCCGCTCCCCGCTCCGATCTCAGCTTACCGCATTGGACGCCTCACGGGCCACCCGCCGGCGTGCCCGGTTCTTTTCCAGCGCCGCCTTGACGAACTCCCGGAAGAGCGGGTGCGCCCGATCCGGCTTGGACTTGAACTCGGGATGGAACTGCACAGCGACGAACCAGGGATGGTCGACGAGCTCCACGATCTCCACCAGGTCGCGTTCCTCGTTGACGCCGGCCACGCACACCCCGCGGGCCTCGAGCGCGGCCCGGTAGCGGTTGTTGAACTCGTAGCGGTGGCGGTGGCGCTCGTGGACGACGTCCTGTCCGTAGGCCGCGTGCGCGCGGGTGCCCGGGCGAAGCGTGCACGCGTACGCGCCCAGCCGCATCGTCCCGCCCAGGTCGACCACCTCGCGCTGCTCGGCCAGCAGCGCGATCACCGGGTGCGGCGTCGCCGGGTCGA
>JAFGQW010000288.1 GCA_016935485.1 Planctomycetota bacterium
AGCGCTGCGGCCGTCCGCGCCGCGCTTCGCGCCGGGCGGTTTTACGGCGTGTGGACGCGAAAGAAGAAGCCACCGAACGTGCTCGAGGGGTGCGAGGTTGAAGCGGGCCGCCTTCGGGTAAGCTTGCTCGCTCCGGCCGACGCCATCCGCTTCATCGGCCAGGGCGGCCAGCTCCGCGAGGAACACCGGGACGCAAGAACCGCGGACTACTGCCTCCGCCCCGAGGACACCTACGTGCGGGTGGAAGCCGCCACGGGCCTGACCACCCTCTATCTGAATCCGGTCTTTCGATCCGACGGCCCACCCCTCCAGCCGCGTGCCGAGGCGAGGGTCGGGTGGACCTGGGGCATCCGGGTGGCCGTGCTCCTCGCGGCCGCGATACTCGTCTTCCTCCTCAGGGCGAAGGGACTCCTGCCGGTGCCGAGGCGGCGGAGCCGGGACGCAACGCGTTCGTAGACGCGAAGATCGGTTCGCGTCGGCAGGGCGAGGCGAAGCCGGCTCCCCACCGCGCCACGAGATGGGCGCGCCTCCCCGGGTGCCGCGCAGCGCTCCTCATTCACGGCCGCGGCTGGCTCGTCCGGCCGATTGCCGCACCGGGGCCGCTGGCGGCTCCGGGCGGCCGCGGTCCTCGCGGCCGATCAGCGCCAGGTTGCGCACATAGATGAAGGTATTGAAGGCGTAGGCCAGGATGAACACCGGATCCCGGGTGTAGATCGCGTAGATCAGAATGGCGATACCGCCGAACAGGCTGCAGTACCAGAAAGCCCGCGGGATCGTGCTGCGACCGGCCTTCTCGCTCGCGAGCCACTGGAGGAGAAAGCGCAGCGAGAAGCAGATCTGTCCGCCAAGGCCCAGGAGTAGCCAGAGGAAGCGGCCCGGGGAGCGCAATGGCGCGAACGTCAGCACCACCTGGCGATCCGGGCGACTCCCTTCCGTCGCGAGAAGCTCGGCGCGGATGCGATGGTTGCCGGGGCGCGGTACCGTGACCACGGCGTGCGTGTGACCCCGCTGCCGGGTCAGGATCTTGTACAGCCACGCACCGGCTCCTGGATCGCGCGCCGCCAGCTCGTTGCCGGCGGGATCCGTCAGCGACAGAGCCATGTCGGGCTCCCGGAGCGCCGAGACACTCAGCGCCTCCGGGGCGACCACCAGCTCGCAAATGACGACGTACCGGCCGGCGGCCCCGAGATGGATGACCCGATCGGCCGGGGCGACGACCCGTGCCGGCTCGACCGGAGCGCCGGCGCCCCGCCAGATCAGGACGCCGGCCATGACGAGGCCGGCCACCAGCAGGCCCAGGTGGACCGCGTGCTTCAGGGTAGGCCTCGGCATGGGTCAGATCTCCTCGGACTCGTAGCGGATGTGGCGCGCCTTCATCCAGCGCACCGCCAGCAGATCGCGGAAACTCCTGAAGATCCGGTTCCAGACTCCGTACTTGGCCTTGCCGGCGAGCCGCGGGCGGTGGTGGACCGGAATCTCCGTCACGCGGGCGCCCTCCATCTTGAGGACCGTGGGCAGGAAGCGGTGCATGCCGCTGAACACCTTGATCTTCCGCAGGAAATCCGTGCGGTAGGCCTTGAGCGAGCAGCCGGTGTCGGAGATCGTCTCTCCGCTCAGCCGGTTCCGGACGGCGTTGGCGATCCGGCTGGAGATCCTGCGCAGCCAGCTGTCCTGTCGTTGCCGACGCCAGCCGCAAACCACGTCCCACTCGCCCGAGTCGATTCCCTCGAGGAGCCGGGCAATGTCGGCCGGGTCATTCTGCAGATCCGCGTCCAGCGTGACCACGATGCGGCCGCGGGCATGATCGAACCCGCAGCTCATCGCCGCGCTCTGGCCGCAGTTCCGGCGGAAACGGAAGACGCACAGATGTTCCCGCCGGGACTTCTCCCGCGCGAGCCGGGCGGGCGTGTCATCGCTGGAGCCATCGTCGACCAGGAGCACCTCGAAACTCCGGCCCAGTGCGGACAGGACCGCGTAGATCGCGTCGCATAACGGCCCCACGCACTCGGCCTCGTTGTAGACCGGAACGACGACGGAGAGCTCCGGCGGCGCCCTCTCGGCATCCGTCGCCGCACGGGTTCCTGTGGCGTCACTCATGGTCGGACGCCGGGGTGGAATGCCAGCGGAAGAGCACGAGACGGCTTCGCGCGGGGCCGCTGCCCTCCAGGACGATCCGGGTGCAGACGGCCCCGCCTTCGGTCCACCGGAGAAGCTCGTGCCGCTCCGCCACGCCGTAGCCCTGGGCCTCCCGGCGGAGGCGCGCGGCAAGCTGACTCCGGTCGAGATCGATCACGCGATCGCGTCCCAGATAATACGCCAGCACCGGAAAGTCGCTGGATTCGAGGGTCGAGACGGTCTCTCCTTGCGGGAGCGCCGCCAGCACCCGGGTGCAGAACGCGGCCGCGCTCTGGCCGGCGTTGAGTGCGGGGATCACGACCCGGCCGCCCCAGACCAGGGCGGCCACGCAGGCGACCAGGACGGAGGCGCACACGGGCACCCGTCGCGCGGCCGGCAACAGGGCCAGAGTCGTCAGCGCCACACCGACGATGGCCGCGCCGAGCAGCTCCGCGAGCCCGAACTCCACTCCCGCGGGCCCGCCGTCGGGGGCATGCTTCGCCAGGATCCCGGGCAACATCAGTCCCACGACGGGACTGGCGAGCCAGGCCAGTGCCACGAGCAGCAACGGCACCCGGACCAGGAGTTCCCCCAACCGGCCGAGGCGCGCGCTCGCGGAGGCCGCCAGGATCCAGCCGACCGCCAGCGCGAATCCGGGAGTCAGAGGCAGCAGGTAGTACTGGCGCTTGGACGAGGAGCAGGAGAAGAGCACCAGGCCCAGAACCACCCAGGCCGTGGCGAGCTTCAGACCCGCGGGCAGGGACTTCCGGGCCGTGGCGCTGGCGGCGTGCGCGATCATGGCCGGCAAGAGGAGCACCCAGGGAAGCAGCGCCGCACAGAACGTGCGGCGAAGGTAGTAGTGGAATGGCTCCTGGTGCGCGGTCCACTCGTCATCGAAGCGCCCGAGGCTCTCGCCCAGCCAGGTTCCCAGAACCTCGGGATGCCGCTGCAACACCAGGAGATACCAGGGCAGGGCGACGAGCACGAAGGCCGCAACGCCCAGCGGCGTGGGAATCACCTCGCGCAGGGCGCGCAGCCGCCCGTCGAGGATCAGGTAGCCCAGGACCGCCACGAGAGGCACGGTCAGGGCGACCGGCCCCTTGGTGAGGAAACCCAGCCCCAGGGAGAGCCAGGGCAGCATCCGGTCGAGCGGACTCCGGCGCCCTTCCTCGATCACGCGCCAGAAGCCGAACACGGCCAGCACCATGAAGAAGACCATCGGCATGTCGGCCGCGGCGGCAGAGCTCTCGTCCCAGAAGAGCGCGGTGCTGATCAGGGCCAGGGCCGCGAACATCCCTGCTTGCCGCGATCGGAAGGCGCGGGTCCCCAGAGCGAAGATGAGCAGCACGGTTCCCACGGCCGCCAGTGCCGAGGGTAGCTTGGCGGCCCGTTCGGTTACCCGCCCGCCACCGATCAGGATGCCACAGCCGGCCGCCATCCAGTAGGAAAGGGGCGGCTTGTGCAGGCGAGGCTCGGAACGCGTCGAGATGCGCGGAACCAGCCAGTCACCGCTCTCGAGCATGCCCTGAGCGCAGCTCGCCACCCGACCCTCTCGAGTGGACCAGAGCGCCTGGTTCCAGGCCGGGGCCAGAAACGCACCCAGTGCCGCGATGATCAGCGCGATCCAGGTCAGCCCGCCGGGCCAGGGGGGCCGGACGGAGCCGGGCGACCGCTCTTCGCGGGAGAATTCCTCGCGAGAGCTCATCGCCCGGAAGCGGATGGGACAGCCAAACGTGGTTCGAGCATGCCGGGCAGAGTATCGGGAGGTGTGAGTGGGGTCAAGGACGGGGCTTGATCGAGGCCGCGGCAGGCGTTTGCGCAAGCCCGAATGCGGCGCGCGTTTCCCTTCTCCTCCGCTGCCCTTCGTGGTTATCCTTTCCTTGCTGTGCGCCTGGCATCCGTCGCGGTCCTCTGTCTCGGCGCATCGCCGTCGCGCGGATCGCCCGGTCGCTGCGCCGCGGCGCGATCCGCCGGTGCCGGTGGGCTCTCTGCCATGTCCGAGCTTCGCTTCGACCCGTTCAAGGGACGCTGGGTGAACGTCTCGCCCCATCGAGCGGCGCGCCCCTTGCATCTCGTGGGCGATCGCGATTCGTGTCCGTTCTGCCCGGGAAATGAGCACGATACCCCGCCGGAAGTGCTGGCCATCCGCCCGCCGGATGGCCCCGCCGACGGGCCGGGCTGGACGCTGCGGGTCGTGCCCAACCGCTTCCCCGCGCTCACCCCGGCAGCGCATGACGTCCGCCGTTCCATGGGCGTGTTCGCGATGATGGCCGGCGTGGGGCACCACGAGGTGCTGATCGAGACTCCCGACCACGAGGCCGACCTGGACGACCTGCCGGCCGCGCAGATGGCCCGGGTGCTGCGCGTGCTCTGGCGCCTCGTCGGCGAGCACGAGCGGGCTCCCGAGACCGCCTACGTGCTGGCCTTCCGCAACTGGGGGCGGGCGGCCGGCGCCAGCGTGGCCCATCCGCACACACAGATTCTCGCCCTGCCCGTGGTGCCCGCGGCGATCGCGCGGGAAGTCACGAACTCGGTCGCGTACCTGCGGCGGACCGGTCGGCCGCTGGCGGAGGACATGCTGCGCGAGGAGATCGCGGACGGTGCGCGGCGGGTGGCGGAGAACGACCGCTTCGTCGTGCTGGTCCCCTTCGCCGCCGCATTCCCGTTCGAGATGGCCCTCTATCCGCGCCAGCCGGCCGCGCGATTCGCGGAGCTCACGGAGGCCGAGGTATCGCCGCTGGGCGAGCTGCTGCAGGATGTGCTCCGCCGGATGAAGCGCGTGCTGAACGGCCCGGCCTACAACATCGTGCTCCACACGGCGCCCAACCCGATCGCGCCGGCCACCGCCGCGCTGGCCGATCCCGACGAGATCGAGGCGGCGTTCCACTGGCACCTCGAGATCGTCCCGCGTCCCGAGCGCACGGACGGCTTCGAGTGGGCGACCGGCCTCTACGTGTGCACCCTCGCCCCCGAGGAGGCCGCCCGGCAGCTCCGGGAGAACAGCCCGCCGTGAGCACGGCGCCGGAGTTGATCGCACCGCCCGTTTCGCCTATCGAGTTGAGCCGCCCGGAGGGATCGCGGCGCCGGCCTCCCTGCGCGGCCGAGATCCGCCTCTTCCCACCCCCCGGCAGAGGACGCACGGCATGGACCCGACCCCGATCCGCCGGAAGCTGATCCGGGACCTTCCCAAGAGCGACCTGCATCTCCATCTCGACGGCTCGCTCCGGCTCGACACGCTGATCGAGCTCGCCCGCGAACACCGGATCGCGCTGCCTTCCTTCTCCGCAGATGGGCTGGAGCAGAAGGTGTTCAAGCGAGCCTACCGCAATCTCAACGAGTACCTGCGCGGCTTTGCCTTCACCGTGGCGGTCCTGCAGCACGAAGAAGCGCTGGAGCGCGCCGCCGCCGAGCTGGCCGAGGACAACCAGGCCGAGGGCGTGCGCTACATCGAGGTGCGCTTCGCGCCACAGCTCCACACCAGCGCGGGGCTCTCGATCGAGGAGGCGCTGCGCGCCGTCGACCGCGGGCTCGGCCGCGCCGCGACCGCGTTCAACCGGCGGGCCGCCGTGCGCTCCGGCGCCGAGCCGCCGTTTCGCTACGGCATCATCGCCTGCGCCATGCGCTACTTCGAGCAGAGCCACTCCCGGAGCCTCGGGCAGTTCCTCCAGGCGCACGCCCACGCGCCGCCGCGCGATGTGTTCGCCATGGCCTCGCTGGAGCTCGCCCGCACCGCCGTCCACCTCGCGAAGGACGAGGGCCTGCCCATCGTCGGCTTCGATCTGGCCGGCCGCGAGAAGGGCTATCCCGCCGGCGATCACTGGCGGGCCTACCAGGTCGTGCACGACGGCTTCCTCGGCAAGACCGTGCACGCCGGCGAGGACTACGGACCGGAGAGCATCTTCCAGGCGATCACGGATCTCCATGCCGAGCGGCTGGGACATGGGACGCATCTGTTCTCCACGCGTTCGATCCGGGACCCGCGGATCCAGGATCGCAGCGGCTACGTCCGCTCGCTGGTCGAGTACATCGGCGACCGCCGGATCACGCTCGAGGTGTGCCTGACGAGCAACACCCAGACCATCCCGCGCCTGAAGGACCTCCGCAACCACCCGTTCGG
>JAFGQW010000289.1 GCA_016935485.1 Planctomycetota bacterium
CGCGCCCGCCGCCTCACGCTGGCGCTCGCGGCCGCGATCCTGCTCGCCATTCTCGCGGCCGGTGCGGCGTACCTCTGGATCGATGCCGGTCGCCGCGCGCGCGTTGCCCGCGCGACCGCCGCGGTCACGCACGCGCTCGAGGACGTCGCGAGCCTCCGCGGCGCCGCCCGGGCGGCGTCGGTCGAGGACGTGGCGGCGTGGGACAAGGTGCGCGCCGCCCTCGAGCGTGCCGAGGCCGTGGCCGTCCAGGGCGACATCGAGCCCGCCACGCGCGACCGCCTGGCTGCCCTGGCCGCCGAGGTTTACGACGAGGACTCCCGCGCCCGCGCCGCTGCCGCCCAGGCCGCGAAGGACCGCGCCATGGTCGCGTGGCTCGACGAGATCCGGCTGCGCGCCGCCGACCTCTGGGACACGCCCGGTGACTTCGAGGGGCCGACGGATGCCGCGTACGCCGCTGCCTTCCGCGACTACGGCATCGAGGTGGACGCCCTCGCGCCGGCAGAAGCGGCAGCCCGCGTTCGTGCGACGGCGATTTCCGAGTCGCTCGTGATTGCGCTCGACGACTGGACCAGCGTCCGCTCGCGCGGCCAGCCGCCGGGCGGCGAGCCGGTCTGGCGGCGGCTCCTGGACGTCGCCCAGGCGGCCGACTCGAACCGGTTCCGCCGGGAACTTCGCTCCGCGCGCCGAGAGCGCGATGTCGAAAGGGCGCGGCAACTCGCCGGTTCCGAGGAGGCGCTCACCTTGCCTGCGGCGACCCAGGAGTACCTCGCCAGCGTCCTGGGGTCATTCGGCGACGTGCCGGGCGCGATCGCGTATCTCGAGAAGGCGCGATGCCACCACCCGGACGACTTCTGGATCCACTTCAATCTGGGGTTCTGGCTGACTCGCAGCACGCCCGTGCAGCATGATCGAGTTCTCGAGGCTTGCCGGGTCGCGGTGGGACATCAATAACGTCTGGGAGTGGGACGGCACGACCTGGACGCGCAAAGCGCCGGCCATCGGCCCAGCGCCAAGATATCAGAACGCCGTTGTCTACGATGCCGCGCGACAGGCCGTGGTGGCGATTGGCGGGGTGGGAAGGGGGGCTAGTAGTTACCTCCTTCTGGCAGACGTATGGGAGTGGGACGGGAAGATCTGGACCGACAGGTCACCGCCTCCGGCGCCCCATCCTCGGGCTTCGTCCGCAGTGGCCTTCGACGACGCGCGCGGACGAGTAGTGCTGTACGGCGGGTTCGTCAACGGGAACCTTGCCGACACATGGGAGTGGAACGGCCTGAGCTGGGACATGAGGCAGCCGCAGCACAGCCCTCCGCCGGTACGGTATCATGCGCTCGCGTACGACAGCGAGCGAAAGTGTGTAGTACTTTTCGGCGGGCGGGCGGGTGCCCCGTCCGCAACAGAGAAGGTGATCGCCGAGACCTGGGAATGGAACGGATCGGACTGGGTGCAGAGGAATCCTGTATCGAGTCCTTCGGCGAGGCAGGAGCACGCGCTGGCGTACGACGCCGCACGGAGGTGGGTTGTGCTCTTCGGCGGTTACGACACGAAGGTGCCGTTGTCGGACACCTGGACGTGGGATGGGACGAACTGGACGGAGCTCAAGGCGACATCGACTCCGCCGTGTGGAATTGCGACATACGACGGTCTCCGACAACATGTGGTTCTTGTTGCGATGGGTGGGGGAGATACGCGCACAGACCCATGGTTGTTGACGGCGGCGACGCGGGCCCGTTTTGTGACCACCGGGACGGGCTGCGGGGGCGCAAGCGGGGTGCCGCGGATCGCGGCTTTCGGGAGGCCTTGGATCGGCAATGCGTCGTTCGGGATCGATCTTCTTTCCCTGCGGGCTTTCTCGCCTGCGATGCTTGTCGTGGGTTCGCACACCTGCAGCGTGCCGTTGGGCGGAGGTTGCACTCTGTACGTAGATCCGGGGTCATGGATCATGAACCCCGTTGCTCTGGCCAATGCATCAGGCTTCGCGCACCTGCCGATGGCGATCCCAGCGGAGCGGAGGTTGCTCGGCATGAAGCTCTACGCGCAAGCGGCCGCCTACGATCCGGGGGCTCCGCTGAAGGATGTCGCCCTGAGCGCCCGGCTGGAGTTGACGATAGGGGAGTGAAGTGCACGAAGGGCCGCGCGGGGGGGGCGTGCTCCCGCCGGTTCTCGCAGAGGCGGTAACGGTGCATCGGGTGGCCCCGATCGCTCCTGGCCGGACTACGAGGGGGGAAGACCGAGAGGCGGTTGAGGCAGTGCGGCACCGGTTGCGAAGCTCGCGCCGCAATGCCGCGGAGTCGGAGCCCGGTCGACCGGACGGCGAGCACCCACCGTCAACTCGGCCGACCGGTCGTGCAGTCTGGGATTCCAGACTTCGCACCGCATGGGTGGAGGCGCTTGGGCAGTCTGCGATTCCAGACTGGACGGGCATGGTGGAGCGACAGCGCGGCGTGCTGATCTGAGGGGTCGCACCGGACGGCGCCGAGCGTGGCGGGCTACCCGATGCCGACGTCCTCGAGCGTCTGCGCCGTCGCGAAGCGGTCCAGCCAGCCGCTGAGCTTCTCGAGGTCCGCCGTGGACTCGATGAGCGCGATCGTCTCCTCCGGCACCTCGCCGAACCGGCGGCGAAGGAGCCGCACAAGAGTCTCGCGCGCGTTTTGCACGCGGCCTTTGTCCCACCCCTCGGCGCGGCCTCTGTCCCACCCCTCGGCGCGGCCCTGGTCCCTCAGCACATCCGCCATCGTCTTGCCCACGTCAAGTACCTCCTGTCGATGCGCGCCCG
>JAFGQW010000290.1 GCA_016935485.1 Planctomycetota bacterium
ACCCCGCTGCCCGCTCCGGGAGGCAAAGCCGGGCGTGCTGTGGTTCCCGACCCGCGCAGGCGCCGCTCACCGATCGATGTCGGCGTGGATCACGGCTGCCGTGCCCGCCGTGGCGGTGCCGCGCCCCAGGACGACGCCGCCTTGCAGCACGGTCACGTCGTAAGTCCCCGGTGCGGCCAGGAGCCGGAGGGCAGGAATCAGATTGCGAGAGTATCTACCCATCACCGGATCGGTCGGGGGACCGTCGTACCAGAGGCGGCCGGCGCGATCTCGTACCTGCACGGAGACCTCGCGCCGCTTCCATTCGTGGAATGCAGCATGGTCGTAGGAAGGCGGAAGTCCCGGCAGCGACGAATCCGCGTCCTCCGGTTCGCACTCCTGTCCAAGGAGCCTGATCCACAGCAGGGCGGCCGGCATCGCCTCGAGCTCGACGGTGGCGGCCTGCCCCCGAGAGACGACCACCGTTTGTGGTGCTGCAACGATGCGTTCGGGGGCCGGGAGATGCCAGGGATCAAGCGTCACCGTGTACGCGCCTGGCTCGAGACCGCGCGCTTCGAAGTGGCCCCGGTCGTCCAAGCGCGCGTTGAACCGAGCGCCGTCGGACGTGACCAGCACGACACGTGGGAATCGCCGCTGTTCCGGGCTCGCGCGGATCGTGCCGCGGATCCTGCCGCCGGCAGCACCGACCGTGACGACGTACTCCTGACCAGGCGCACCGCTCGCCACGGCGATGTGCATTTCCACTGGGCCGAATCCGGCCACCGCAACACACAGAGCGTACTCGTTCGGCGCCGGGACCTCGCGGAAATCGACCACACCGTCGGGTCCTTTCTCTCGTGCCCAGCGGACTCCCTCGCTCAAGAGCTCGGCCTCCGCGGCCGAGGTGACCGGTTCCCGTGATTCGTCATCCAGGATCCGGATCCGAACGTCCACACGCTGGAGCGCGTCGATCGTCAGGCTCGGCATCGTGACCACCAGAGAGGGCGTCCCGGCCACCAGCGAGGCGCGCGCAAAGAAGGGGCCGCGGTAGCCCTCGGGATAGGCAACGAGGATGGCGACCGGCCCGGCGGGAAGGGGACCGATCGAGAATGTGCCCGCCTCCTTCGTCGAGGACATCAGCCCTCCGGGGTGTGTGCGCTCGATCCTCCCATCCCGCACCGCAACCGCCTCTTCTCCTGCCACAGCGCGTATCGTCGCGCCGACCACCGGCCGAGAGATGCGGTCCACGACCGTCCCGACCAGCCGTGCTCCTCGCTGGAGAACGAACGGCACTTCCTCGCGCGCCGCCCAGTCGGGCAACACGGGGGTCGCGAGCCTAACGAAGTCGCTGTGCGAGATCCGGAGTTGTACTCTCGCTCTTCCATCGAAGCCAACGTCCGGGGCGGGGTAACGGATCCGAAACCGGCCGTCGCGATCGGTGATGACGCGGTCAAAGGAAACCTGTACGACCGCGCCGCCGATCGGTTGTCCGGTATCGTCGATCGTACGCCCGGCAATCCACGGCGGGGGCGGGTCCGGATTCGTCATCGGGTCCGCGACGACAACCTCGCCCGGCACCATGGCGACGCCGACGTGCGGTCTTGGCCAGATGCGGCTTTCGATGGTCAGCTCGACGGCTCGTCCGCTGGTCTCGGGGGACCCAACTCGCTCGACGAAGTAGTGCCCATCCTCGCCCGTGACCGCTTCCCAGATCCCTTTCCACGGCGGTCCTCCGGGCGCGCTCACTTCCCGGTGAGCGAACAGTTCCCTCTGGAAGCGCCAGCTCCGTAGCAGCTTGCTGCGGACGAGAGGAGCCTGTCCGACCTGCGCATGAACCCGCACACCCGCCATCGGCCGGCCCAGCCGGTCCAGCACGAGACCGCGGATCGCGCCGGACCGGAAGACCTCGATCTCCTGCCGGCCGCCATGATCGACCTCGACCCACGCCGGCCCGTACCCCGCCGCGTCGACCCACACGCCGATCTCGCGAAATCCCTGCGGCCGGTACCCCTCCGGCAGCTTGCCTCCAGGCGGCTCGACGCCTGCGAACCGATAGGTCCCGCTCGCATCCGTCGTGGTCCGTTGCAGCACGCGCGTGCCGTAGGCGCGCCGGCCCTCCACGTCGAAGCCTGGATTCTCGAACACCCAGAGCTCGACCGCTGCGCCTTCGATCGGTCGATCACGGTCCCCGTCGGCGACGCGCCCAGCAATCTCGCACCCCGGGGTGAGCTCGATGGTCACCGGCGTGGGCGGGTCCGTGGAGTACGGCAGCTGGAACAGGACCGGCACGAAACCGGTTGCGCTGACCTCCAGCACGTCGGTCTGCCCCCACGGCGGAAGGTCTCGGACAAGGAACGTGCCATCGGGCTGGCTCCGCGTGCTCCCCATCAACCGCCCGGCAGGCCCGTCCCGCGTCCGCCAGACGATCGTCGCTCCCTCCACGGGACCGCCCTTCTCCTCGACGACCTTGCCGGACAGCGCGACCACTCGGCGCAAGGTCAGTCTCACGTCGCTCGCACCCACCGGGATGTTGCCAAACTGCCGCGGCGCGAGACCCTCCGCCACGGCAAGAAGGGCGATGACAGCCGCATCGCCCTGCGCGAGGTCAGGGGGGCACTCGAGGCGAAAACGGCCATCCGCGCCGGTCGAGACTGGCGGCCCGAGCTTCTTCGCGAGCTCGGGAAACGTCCATTCCTGAATCGCGAGCGTCGCGGTCAGTGGGTACACCGAGGCGCCCGGGACGGGGACATCGTCCGAGTCGACGACGATCCCGGCGGTGGTCACTGTTGCGTGGACTGCAGGTGCGTCCCCCTGAACCGCCTGCTGCCGTGCGGCATCTGGCTTCTCGGCGAGCGGCTGCGCCTTGCCGCCCCGGCCACTCCCGTCCGGCGGACCGTCTGCAACGCCGCCGCCGTCCCTCGCGCCGATGGCATCCGGATCCCTCGCGGGAGGCGGCGTCTCCTCGAACGCACTCAGTAGCCACGCGAGAACCGCTGCCAGCATGAGCGCGACCAGGACACCTGGCCACCACCGCAAGGTTCCCAGCCAGCTACGAGGAACCATGATCGAAATCCTCGTGCCACACGACGCAGGAGAAGAGCATGGAGACTGCAACGGCAGGTCCCGCTCGGACCCGCCGTGGCGACATCCAGTATAGCCTGGTGATCAGCGCCGTCGTGCCCCCTCCACCGGCCTGGTGCCTCGATGTTCCGGCTCCGCGTGCTCGCGGGTCCGGAAGCGCGCCGGCAGCAGGAGCCCTGGACGGGACACGTCGCCCGCTGGCGGACACATCGTCGGGCCGCACTGGAGGGTCGACCCACGGAAGGTTGTAGTTTGGAGCGAATGTTAGTATAAGGCTAACAAGAGGCGCGAGATAAAACCATGGAACGGACGCTCTCCCAGAACGAGTCAAGAGTCGTTCTCGATCTCGAATGGCGCGGCCAGAAGATCGTGACCCTCGCAGAAGTCCGCGAGACGCTCGCGTGCTCGGCAGGCTATGCCCGGTTCCTGGTCCACCAGCTCATCAAGAAGGGCTGGCTCGAGAGGATACGCCCCGGGCTCTATCAGCTCGTCCCCGCCGAGCGCGGACGCGCGGGAGTGGCAGACACCAATCCGCTCGTCGCTGGCGCCGTCCTGGTGTCGCCTTACTTCTTCTCCTTCGGCACGGCGTGCACGCATCACGGACTGACCGAGCAGGTCTTCTCCGAGGTCTTCATCGTCACCCGTGTTCGCCGCAAGCCGCAGATCGTTCGTGGCAAGCGGTTTGTCTTCGTGCCGGTGTCCGAGGAGCGGTTCTACGGCTTCACCGAACAACGGGTCCTCGGTGCGGCGGTGCAGATGGCCACGGTCGAGCGTGCGCTGATCGATGCGCTCGATCGCCCACGGTACGGAGGTGGTATCGGTGAGGTCTCACGGATTGTCGCGAGGGCCGCCACGCGGGTTTCGTGGAATGGCCTGATCGATTGCTTTCGCCGCTTCGGCGTGTCCGCTGTGGCGCAGAGACTCGGCTACCTCCTCGAGGTCAATGGCGCCGACGTGCCTGCCGATGCGCTGGCCGGGTTGCGCGACCTTGTCAGGCCCGGGAGCAAGATCCCGCTCGGGCCGGGAGCGAAGTGGGGCCGGCACGGTTCCCTGTCTCGTGCCTGGGGCGTGATCGAAAACGTTCCCCATGACGTCCTGATCGAGTCCGGAGCGCGATCCAAACGCCGCGTGGCCTTCGGCAAGAAACGCGCAACGTGATCGCCGAGAAGTTCGTGGACCTCTACGCGCGCGACTCGGGTCTGCGCGACAAGCTCGAGCGGGACGTCATCGCCGATGCGAAGAGCGGCTGGAACGAGCCGCTCGCGAGTCGACTGCGCGACGAGATCCGATCCCTCTTGCCGGCAGAATGACCGCGAATGCGCCCGGAACGGGGACAGCGTCCGAGTCGACGACGATCCCGGCGGTGGTCACTGTTGCCGGGACCGTAGCGCGGGCTTCGCCCGCAGCCCACAGCCATCAGCCCTCAGCTATCAGCTTCAGAAGAAGAGAACAAGACAGGCAGCGCCTGGCGTCAGACGCGGCATTGCGCGGCGCACTGGTGTGGCGAATGCAAGTTCAGTGCTGGCAGAACCTTCGGATTTGCTCTCACCGTGCGCAGAAACTCGAAGCTCATTGTACAGGTACGTGCAAACCGACCTCGCTCGTTTGCCGCCGGTCACGGGGACGGCTGAGCCCGCGAGTCGCCGGCGGCCGGCCTGCTCCGCAGCCCGTTTGTCGTCCGGCCGAACGCACCGGATGCTTGGGATTGACACTGCTGCCTGGCTCATCGGTCACCCGGCTTGACCCCCGGTCGCGCGCTCGCTACCCTCGACGATGACCGGAAGGCGTTCCGGAAGCCGGTGCACGCCTGGCGGACTCACTCCGCCGGGCGGACCCCGCGCAGGTTCGGCTTGCGCGCGATCCGGATCGGTCTCGCGGCACGCACCGCGCGAACAGGCCACCGGCTGGAGGCCGACCGCCAATGATTCAGCGCATCGAAGCACTCCATTACCGATCGCTGCGGTTCGTGGCGCAGGACCTCGCGCCGTTCCAGCTCCTCGTGGGCCCGAACGGGGCGGGAAAATCCAACCTCCTGGACGCGATCGCCTTTCTTGGCGATCTGCTCAACCTGGGGCCGGTCGGGGCGATTCTGGGCGACCGCAAGCGAGGAGTCTCACCACGAGTCGAGAGTCCGAGACACCTGTGCTGGATGCGCGAGGGCAGCCGCTTCGAGCTGGCCGTGGAGCTGGAAATCCCCTCCGGCCTGCGGGGCAAGGTCTGCGAGACGTTCGGTCGGGTCCGCTACGAGGTCGCCATCGACGCCGCCATGAACGGAGACGAGGTCGGGATCGCTGGCGAGACGCTGTGGTTGACTCCGGAGCGGGCGCCGCACGCTCCGGTCCAGCGACAGCTCTTCCCGGCGCCGCCGGCGCTGCCCGACACGCTGCTCACCGCGCGGGCGCGCCCGGGGTGGCGCAGGGTGGTGAACAAGGTCCGGCAGTCCGGAACCGACTACTTCACGGCGGAAACCTCCGGGTGGAACCATCCCTTCACGCTCGGGCCGACCAGGTCCGCGCTCGCCAACCTGCCCGAGGACGAGACGAAGTTTCCGGTGGCGATCTGGACCAAGAGGGTCCTCACAGACGGGATCCATCGTATCGCGCTGAACGCGGAGGCCATGCGGCGGCCGAGTCCTCCGGGCGCGCCGAAAACGTACGCGCCGGACGGCTCGAATCTGCCCTGGGTCGCCGAGCACCTCCGCGAGAACGACGAGGATCGCTTTGCGCGCTGGCTCGATCACGTGCGCGGCGTGATCCCGGAGCTCAAGAACATCCGCACCGTGGACCGGCCGGAAGATCGGCACCGGTATCTCGTTCTGCAGCATGGCAACGGTTTCGAGGCGCCCTGCTGGCTCGTATCCGACGGTACGCTTCGACTTCTCGCGCTCACGCTGCTGGCGTACGTCCCGGGAGTCGAGGGCGTCTACCTGATCGAGGAACCGGAGAACGGCATCCATCCCCGGGCGGTCGAGACCCTGCATGAATCCCTCTCCTCGGTCTTCGGCGCCCAGCTGCTGTGCGCCTCCCATTCGCCGCTGCTCCTCGGCATGGCGCAGCCGCAGGAGATCCTCTGCTTCGCCAAGGACAGCGCCGGGGCAACCGATGTCGTGCGCGGCAGCGAGCATCCGCGTCTGAAGGACTGGAAAGGAACCGTGGATCTGGGGCAGCTCCACGCCGCGGGAGTCCTGGGATGATCCTGGACCTGGTGGTTCTCGCGGCCGACAAGTCCACGGAAGAGGCGGTGCACGGGCTGCTCGGCCGACCCCAGGCGATCGGCATCCGACCGATCGTCTACACGATCGTCCGTCATCCCCACAAGGATCCGGGATGCTACCACCGTCCGGAGGGATTCCTCCTGCCCTACGCGGGCGATACCGACCATGCACTGGTCATCTTCGATCGCGCGTGGGAGGGGGTGCCTGAGGCAGAGCCTCAAGAGCTCGGGCGCCACGTCGAAGAGCGGCTGCGTCCGGCGTGGGGTGATCGCGCGAGAACCGTGGTGATCGATCCCGAGCTCGAGATCTGGGTCTGGAGCGACTCCCCCAACGTGGACAAGGTTCTTGGCTGGACAGGCCATGAACCGCCGCTCAGGGTCTGGCTCGAGGAGCGCGGCTACTGGCCGAGAAACGCTCTCAAGCCGCCCAATCCGAAGCGCGCGTACCTCGAGGCGCTCGAGGAAGTACGCCAGCAGAAGTCCTCCAGCAACTTCCGGAATCTCGCCGGCACGGTTGGCCTGAGTCGTTGCGGCGATCCGAGCTTCACGCGGCTTCGCGAGATCCTCCAGGAGTGGTTTGGCCGCGTGTAGATCCTGGCGGGAGGATCCGGTGCACGAACCGCCGCGGCATGCCCGGCATCGGCGGCCGGCGACTCAGATCGCGAGATCGTTGTCCGCGCGGTCCGGCTGGAGACCGGCGCGGAAGAACAGCGCCATGCTGAAGGTGAGCGGCCCCAGCCGCCCGCAGAACATGAGCAGGATGACCACGAGCTTCCCCACGCTCGTGAGCGACGCCGTGATCCCCATGCTCAGCCCCACGGTCCCCAGCGCCGAGGCCGCCTCGAAGAGATTCTCGACGAAGCTCGAACCTTCCGTCAGCTCCAGCAGGTAGGTCCCGATCACGAACGCCACGAGGTAGAACCCGAGTCCCGCCACGGCCGTCCACACCCGCTCGGCCGGCACCGGGCGGCCCCAGAACCGCACCTCCTTCCGGCCGGCGATCGCGCTCCGCATCACGCCGAAGATCGCCGAGAGCGTCGTGGACTTCAGCCCGCCGCCGGTTCCCGAGGGCGAGGCGCCGACCACCATGAGCACGATGAGGATCAGCAGCGACGCTTTCGAGAGCTCCGCGATGTTGATGGTGTTGAACCCGACCGTCGTGATCGAGGTCATGACCTGGAAGAACGCCGCCATGAGCCGCTCGTTCACCGGAAGGGACTGGATCGACGGCTCCCCCACGTAGAGGAGAAGCGCGCCGCCCACGGTGAGCCAGACCGTCGACCAGAGGATGATCTTGCTCGTGAGCGTGATGGACGGCACCTTGCCCCGCACGACCCGCCAGACGTCCACGCAGACGATGAAACCGATCGCGCCGAGGTAGCTCAGCGCGGCGACGATCGCGTTCAGCCAGAAGTTCCCCGCCAAGCCCACCAGGCTATCGTTGTAGAGTCCGAAGCCGGCGGTGCAGAACGCGGAGACGCTGTGGAAGACCGCGCTCCAGACCGGCTCCGGCGTCCCCGCCTTCCGGAACACGAAGTAGAGGGCGAGCGCTCCGACGAGCTCGATGGAGAGCGTGAACCGGACCACGCTGCGAATGAACTTGTCGATGCGAAAGGAAGCAGGCAGGCTGAAGACGATCTTGCCGACGTCCGCGCGGACCTCCGACAGATCGGTCTTCCGGGAGAGGATCACGAAGGACCCGAAGGTCATGTACCCGATGCCGCCGAGCTGGATCAGCAGCAGCACGACAAGCTGCCCGGCGAAGTTATAGCTGTCCGTCACGCTGACGGTCGTGAGTCCGGTCGTCGAGACGGCGGAAGTGGCGATGAAGAGGCCGTCGAGGGCCCCGACTCCCGGGCCCTTCTGGAGGAGCGGGAGCGACAGGACGAGCCATCCCCCAACGATGTAGGAGAGGTAGCCGAGGAACGCGAGCTTCGCCGGTTGCACGCGGCGAAGCGCCCGGGACAGGCGAGCGAGGAACACTGTCGAGCGCCTCATGTTCTCCTCCTCCCGCCGCGCCGGCGCCGCTCACAGGCGGCGGGCGGACTCGATCACGATGTCCTGCTCCGGGCAGTCCTTGAAGGCCCCGCCTCCCGGAGGCTGCATGGCCTCGCCCGTTCCCCCGAGCGGAATCCATGGTCGACGCGGCTCACGGCGTCAAGGTGAGCGGGGCGGGAGTGCTGGCGCAGTCGATCCGCGACTGGAACGCGACGCCGGCGTGACGGATGCGTCCTTCGCGCAAGGCGCGCGACTCGCCGAAGTCCAGCGGCTCGTCTCGGAGAAGCTGTCACCTCGCCCATCGCGGATTCGGTGACCGCGGCGTTGCGGCCCGTGGCGAGTGTCCCCGCGGGGCCGGCGGCGACCGAGGCGACCCCCGGCCTGGCGGCGTTGCCGTCCTGGCGGCATCCCACCGTCCTGCAGCTGCGGTTCATCCACAGCCAGCAGGAGCTCCTGGGGGTGGAAAGCGGAAGACATGCCGCCTCGCTTCGTGCGCTGGCCGCGCGCACGGATGCCGTCAAGATCGGGCTCGTGCGGATCCAGATGCTCCACGAAGACAGGGCCGTCGCATGCCGGCCGCCCATCGGGAAGGTCGACGCGGCCGTAAACGAACCTGGTCTTCGGGAGAACGACGCGGACCGAGGACGGCGGGTCCGGACCGAGGAGGCCCGCAATCGAGACCAAGCGTGACCGATGTCCGGACGCGCTGACGACGCCGTCGACCTGAGGGCAGAAGCGCCACGCCCCGAGGCCGAGTCGTGCGCGACCTTCCGAATCGGTCCTTTCCGACCGTCCGCTGCCGACCTCGACCCGCGCCTCCGGAACGGGGATGGCCCGCTTGACCCGCGACTGCGGCGACGCTACGCTGCTCTGCGGACCGCAAGCAACGTCGTGCGGGCGATCGGCTGCCTGGCAGCGGGTGCCGCGCGCAGGACCGCAAGGAGTCTCCCGTGAGAACCCGCTCTCGGCTGGTTGCGATGCTCGTCGTCCTCTCGGCGGGCACCGCCGCGGCGCAGGATGAGTACCGCTTCGATCTCGTTCATGACGAGAAGGCCGGCGCGCTTTCGGGACGGGCTTGCATCCGGTACGTCAACGATTCATCCCGCCCGCTCGCGGAGCTCCGGTTCCGCCTGGACCCGAACCTGAGCCAGGCCGGTTCGCTGCTCGTCTCCGCAGTACGAGACGAAGCGGGAGGCGAGATGGCCTGGAAGTACGCCCCTCAGTCCTTCGGCGAGCTGTCCTCGGACAAGGGCGTGCTGGCGGTGGAGTTGCCGGAGCCTCTCGAGGCCGGCGCGGCGTGCCCGCTCGAGATCGTCTTCCGACTGGCCCATCCGCGGGCGCTGGCTCCGGAGCTGACCGTCCTCCAGGACGATCCGTACTGCTCCCTGGACGCCTGGTATCCGAAGGCCATGTCGTTCGGCGACGCGGGCTGGTCGTTCGATGACGACCGGCCGTCGAAGTACGCCGTCGACCTGGAGCTGAACGAGAAGCTCGTCGTGGCGTCGACCGGAGCGGCGTCGAAACCCCAGCCGGCGAAGGACGGACGGGTCAAGCGCGGTCTGCGTGCCGATCGGGTCCGCGGGTTCACGATCTACGCAAGCCACTCGTGGAAGGCCCACGCGCGGGAAACCGACAGCGTCGCGATCCGTTGCCTGCTTGCCGAGAAGTGCGAACCCTGGGCGACGAGACTGCTGGAAGCGGCGGAGGACGCCATCGCCTACTACCGGGAACGGTATGGCGAGTATCCCTGCAAGCACCTGGACATCATCGCTCTGGAGGAAGGAAGCGGCGCGTTTGCCGCCGTCAACGTGATCGGCGTCTTCCTCGGTCGCGGAATCGAGGCGCGGTACCGGTGGCTGGTCGCGCACGAGGTCGCCCACCAGTATCTCGGCAACCTGGTCGACACGCCCCGCCGGGAGATCTACTGGGTCCTGATCGGCCTCGGCATGGTCATGGACCGGAACTACCTCATCGACCGCGGATACGACCACACGTTCCACTCGCGAATGGTGGGCTACTACACCACGGTGAGGAAGCAGGGTCGCAACACCGCGCTCTCCCAGCCTCTGGAGGACATCCTCAAGGCGGGAAGTCCCTGGTCCTTCCAGTGGAACCTGGCGCTCGGCCACGGCAAGGCGTACGCGGTCTGTTCCATGCTCGAGGATCTGCTCGGCAAGGAGCTGTTCGAAGGCGTGACGAAGTCGCTGCTGGCCGAGCATGCCGGCGGGATGGTCACGGGACGCGATCTGGTGGCCGCCTGCCAGAAGGCCGGAGCGCAGGACCTCTCCTGGTTCGTCAAGGACTGGATCACGGGAGACGCCACCCTGGACTACGCGATCACCGCGGCAGAACGGGGCGAGACGGGGATCGTGGTCGAGGTGACGCAGGTCGGCAGCGCCGCCTTTCCCGTGGTCGTCGAGGCGAAGACGGCCTCCGGGAAGACGCTGCGGGAGAGGCTGTCGAGGACCCTGGAGGTCAACCGGGTGACGTTCCCTGCCACGGAGGACGTCGTGGAGGTTGTCGTCGGGCCCGGAGGGATCTATCCGGATCTCGATCCCTCGAACAACCGGTGGCCGAAGCCGACGCGCTGATCGCGGATCCTGGCGTCGTTGCCGGCGAGGTCGAGGAAGCGCGCCAGCTCGGACACGACGGGCAACGGCGGCTCTGGCGCCGATCTCCTGGGGCGGGAGGACGCCGAGGCGGCGGGTCAGACGGGTGCGGAGAATGACCCGGCGCACCTCGTGCGCGGGGCGCTCACAGGCGGCGGGCGGACTCGATCACGATGTCCTGCTCCGGGCAGTCCTTGAAGGCCCCGCCCTGGTCGACGATCGTAGAGTCGCGGATCCTGTCGACGACGTCCATGCCCTCGACCACCTTGCCGAAGACCGCATACCCGTGGCCGCTCGCCTTCGGGAAGTCGAGGCGGTAGGCGTTGTCCACCACGTTGAGGAAGAACTGGCTCGTGGCGGAGTCGGGATCCCCGCTGCGCGCCATGGCGATCGTGCCGCGCGCGTTGGTGAGCCCGCCCTCGGATTCGTTCCGGATCGGATCGCGGAGCGGCGCCTTGCGCTTTCGCGCCTGGGTGTAGCCGCCGCCCTGCGCCATGAACGTCGGGATGACGCGGTGGAAGATTGTCCCCTCGTAGTAGCCCGCCGCCACGTGGTGGAGGAAGTTCTCGACGGTGATCGGCGCGCGCGCGCGATCGAGCTCGAGCACGATCGTGCCGAGCGAGGTCTTCAGCTCCACGCGCGGGCTAGGGTCATCGTCGTCGGGGCGCTTGCCCGTCGGCGCGGGCGCCGCCGCCGGAGGCCTGTCCGCCGGCGAATCCGCCGCGGGAGCTGTTGCCGCGGGCGCCGCCGTCGGCGCGGCCTTCGTCCCGGCCCCGGGCTTCACTTCCGGCGGCTTCTCGCCGCCGCAACCGACCGCAAGCACCACGAGCCCGAGCAGGGCCCCGCGCAGCGCTCGAACCATGTCGCATCCTCCCGTTCTGAAGTCATCGCTCCGGCCGTCCCTGCCCGAGCCCCGCGCTCCGCGCCGCGACCCGCGGCGCGCTCCTCAGCGCGTGGCCGGCTTCCCGGCCAGGGTCAGCGGCAACAGCAGCGAGCGATCGCCGCGCTCCACCGCCACCAGGAGCGTCTTTCCCGGATAGTAGTAGCGCACCCACCGGAGAAACTGCGCGCCGGTGCGGATCGCGAGCCCGTCGAGGTGGGTGAGCACGTCGCCCACCTCGAAGCCCGCCCGCTCGGCCGGGCCGTAGGGCTCCAGCCGGTGAATGCGCGGCACGAGCGTCTCGTCCAGCGGGTCGGTCTCGGACTGGATCCCGAGGTAGATGCCGGTCAGCGGCCACTCCACCGACGCCAGCGGCACCTCCACCTCGACCGGCTTGCCGTCGCGCAGCACATCGAGCCGCACGCGGCTCCCGGCCGGATAGGAGGCGAGCAGCCCCTCGAACTGGTCCTCGGTGGTGATGGCAACGCCGCTCAAGTGCGTGATCACGTCCTCGTAGCGGAGCCCGGCCCGGTACGCCGGCCCGGTGTTGAAGATACTGACCACGCGCACGCCGCGCGGACTGGTCGATGTGTAGACGCGCACGTCGTGGAGCGCCCCGTGCCAGGTCACCTCGTCGCCGGCGAGCGTCCTGAGGAAGTTCGTGATCTGCGTGGACGGGATCGCGAACGCCATGCCGGTGTTGAAGCGCTGCCGCGAGAACCGGGTGGCGATCCGCCCGTTGATGCCCACCACCTCGCCGTCGAGGTTGATGAGCGGCCCGCCCGAGTTGCCCGGATTGACCGGCGTATCGGTGACGATGGCGTTGGAGTACGCGCCCTGGTTGTAGTGGAGCGCGCTCACCACGCCGAAGGTGACCGTGGGCCGGCCGTCCTGGGAGAGGAGCCACGGATTGCCGAGCGCCATCACGCGCTCGCCCACGCGGAGCTTCGCCGCATCGCCGAGCGGCAGACACGGCAAATCGTTCTGGTCGCCGTCCACCTTGAGCAGGTAGACGTCGCCGCGCTCGTCGGCGCCGAGCCGCCGCGCCGTGAGCGGCGGCCGCCCGTCGCCGAAGAACACGGCCCACTCCTCGCGGCCGCCCGCGACGTGGTCGTTCGTGACGATCAGCCCGTCGCTCCGGATGCATACGCCCGAGCCGGCCCCGATCGAGCAGAAGGCGACGGAGCATCTCCGCACGAGCTCGCGCAGGCGTGCTTCCTCATGGCGCGCGGCCGCGAGCACGTCCTCGGACACGGCCGGCGCCTGCCCCACCAGCCCGCCGGCCGCGAGGGCAAGCCAGACACCGAGGGCGCCGAGGCCGAGTATCCCGCGCTTCTTCATGAGCGGCTTCCCAGGCGCACGGAGAGCCGGACGATCCGGCCTCCGCGCTGGACCACCATCTCCACGACCTGCCCGGTGCGGGTGCGCGCAAGCGCGAGCCGCACGTCGACGGCTTCGCGCACGGGAGTGCCGGCAAGCGCCACGATGAGGTCGCCCGCGTTGACGCCGGCGTCCTCCGCGCCCGAGCCGGGGACCACCTGCTCCACGAAGACGCGTTTTTTGTCCGGGTCGTCGCGCAGGCGGATGCCCACGAAAGGCGGCGCGGTATCCTCGATGCGCTCGCCGCCTTCGAGTCGCTCGAGCACCTCCAGCAGCCTCGCCGCCCCCGTCGCGAACCCCACGCCCGAGTTGAGCCCGGTGCGGCCGAAGGGCAGCACGTGCCCGGCGATGCCCACCGCGCGCCCTTCGAGGTCCAGCACCACGCCGCCCGTGCTCGAGAAGTTGGCCTGCACGGCGAGCTGGATGGCGCTGCCGTCCAGGCGCCCCAGCGCGCTCACCGTGCCGGGATTCGCCGTGTAGGGAACGCGGCCCCAGGAGGCTCCGACCAGCACGATGAAGGATCCGGGCAGCGGCTCCTCGCGGCGCCCGAGACGGATCGCGGGCAGCGGCCGGCCGCCGGTCTCGACCCGGAGCGCCGCCACGTCGAGGTTCTTGTCCCAGCCGAGCACCCGGGCGGGCAGGATGCGGCCGTCGGCAAGCTCGACCCGCACCGCGCGCACCGGACCGTCGACGTTGAACTGGCTGGTCAGCACCAGTCCGTCGGCCCCCACGATCACGCCGGTCGTGGGACCGCTCGGCCGCTCCCCGTATTGGAAGAACAGCTCCCAGTCGGTCTGCTGCGACGCCCCCCCCTGGGGGTCCATCCGCATCAGCCTGCGCCGCTCCCGGCTGCGATAACGCTCCTCTTGCCGCTTAAGCTCGTGCGTCGCGGCATGGCGCTCCACGTGGAGGCGCACGACTGCCGGCGCCGCGCGCGCGGCCGCCGCGCCGAGCGCTTCGGCCACCGCGCCAGGAAGCAGGGGCGAGCCGCCCTCCTGCGCCGCGGCGCCCGCGGCGACGGCGATCGCCAGCAGCACGCCCGGCCACGCGACCGCGGAGCTCTTCCCGAAAGCCACGATTCCCCTCACTTCTCCTCGGCCGGGGCCAGTTTCTCCCCGGCTGGGCCCAGCACCAGCGAGAATTCCCGGGTCCAGCCGTCGCGGCTGAAGACCGCCTTGACGCGCTCGCCCGCGCGCTTGCGCTCCAGGATCGACGCCACCAGGGTCGGGCGGGCGCGCTTGCCGTCGAGCATCTCGAGCACATCGCCGGGTGCGATCCCGGCCTTGCCGGCCGGTCCCTCCGCATCGACCGACTCCACCACGTGGCGGGGCGAGTCCTCGTCGTCCTTGAACGCAAGGCCGAGGGTGCCGCGCTGCGCGGCCGGCAGCGCTTCGGTCGGCGGCCCGACCTTCAGCGTGACGCGCACGAGGCTGTCGGGCTCGGGCGCGGACGCCTCGCGATTCGCATCGGCCGGGGCCTCTCCGGGCCGGAGTACCACGAGGTCCACGCTGGAGCCCGCGGGCAGAGCGTGGAGCGCGTCGAGGAAGCGCGCGTAGTCCTCGAGGGCCGCGCCGCCGAACTCCACGATCTCGTCGCCGCGTCTCAGCCCGGCCTGCTCCGCCGGGCTGTCGGGCGCGACGCGCGTGATGCGCGCCCGGTGCTGCTCGATCACGCGCTGCTCGCACTCGATCCCGATGGTGCCCGGGCCCGGCTCCTCGCGCCGGCGCAGCCGGGGCAGCAGCGCCTTGACCTGGTCGATCGGCAGCGCCGTACCGAGCCAGCGGTTGTAGGAGAAGGCGTCGAGCAGGATGCCGATCACCGCGCCGCGCGCGTCGAGCAGCGGGCCGCCGAACGCGCCCGGGTTGACCGCGGCGTCGGTCTCGAGCACCTCGCCGCGGTAGGCGCCGTGGCCGTTGACCTGGTAGATCCCCGACACCGAGCCGCTGGACAGCGCCACCTGCCCGGTGCGCTGGATCGTGCCGTACGGATTGCCGAGGCTGACGGCGCGGTCGCCGACCTTCACGTCGCCGCTCGAGCCGAGCACAAGCGGCGTGACGGGGTCGTCGCCGCGCCGGACGATGCGCAGCAGCGCCACGCCGCCGGCCGGCGAGATGCCGACCACGCCGGCGCTCAACTCGCGGCCGGCCACATCGGTGAGCACGATGCGCCCGGCCTTCTCGACGAGCGAAGCGGCGGTCAGCAGGTGGCCATCCGGGTCGATGAAGAACGCCGTGCCGCCGAAGGGATAGCGCTGGCGCCAGTCCTTGCCGGTGTAGGACCCGTCCCGGCTGCTCTTCACCTCCAGGGCGACGACGCCGGGGCTGACCCGGGCGAACACGTCGTCGGGCGCGGCGGGCGCCTGCGCCCGGGCCCCGGGAGAAGCCGACGCGGGGGAGGCGGACTGGGCATGAAGGAAGGAACCCGTGGTGGGGTGCGTTCCTAGGATCGTCGGTAGTAGTAGTAGGATGAGAGAGAGAACAACCGGCAAGGTCCTGCCTGTTCCCTCCCCCGCGCCGTTTGTTTCGGGTGTGCTGTTGCGGGAGGAACTCCTCCAGGGAAATACCCTTCGCCCGGGGGAAGGCTCACCATGACGACCCTGCCTTCCGCCGGCACTCTTGCCCGGGCCAGCGAGGATGGCGTACCGGGGGCAGCCGGTTGTCACGGCGGTGTAAAATGTGGGTAACATTTGCGCGGGCCTAACCTGCTGCTATTCTGGGTCTTCCGCAAACCTCGAGGAGCCGGCACGCCGGCCCCGACAACGATAGCATGTTTCGATAGAATGGGCCGGTGAAGAACCGGCGGGTGGATCCCCGCGCGGGCCGCAGGAAGCCGCCGGATCGCGAAGGACGTTCGGCCCGGATCGCGCCGTTGCGATCCCGGATGCCGCGAGCCGGGACCGCGAGAACCGCCATGACCGGAGAAGCGAGCCCCTCCCGACCGACCGCCGCCGCGGAGGCGTTGCCGGTCGCGGAGAAGCTCCGGCGCATCCGCGCGGATCACGAGAGGATCCGCGCCGACCTCCGCCAGGCCATCGTCGGCCTCGAGGCCGCCATCGAGCTGCTGCTGGGGGCGATCATCGCCGGCGGCCATTGCCTGCTGGAGGGCGTGCCGGGGCTCGCCAAGACGCTGCTGGTCAACAGCCTCGGTCAGGCGCTGGGCCTTGCGACGGCCCGCATCCAGTTCACGCCCGATCTCATGCCCTCGGACATCACCGGCGCCGACGTCATCGTGCAGGACCACGAGACCGGCGAGCGGCGCTTCCGCTTCATCCGCGGACCGATCTTCACCAACCTGCTGCTCGCCGACGAGATCAACCGCACTCCCCCGCGGACCCAGGCGGCGCTCATGGAGGCGATGGAGGAACGGCAGGTCACCTCCCTCGGGCGCCGCTACGAGCTCGACCGGCCGTTCCTCGTGGTGGCCACGCAGAACCCGATCGAGCAGGAGGCGACCTACCCGCTGCCGGCGGCCCAGCTCGACCGCTTCATGTACCGGATCCAGCTCGACTACCCCTCGGTCGAGGAGGAGTACCGCATCGTCCGTCTGACCACCGCCGGGCCGCAGCCGATGCTGCGCCCGATCCTGGGTCGCGAGGAGCTGCTCTGGCTGAACCGTGCCGTGCGGAGCCACCCCGTCCCCGAGGCGATCGAGGCCGCGGCGGTCGCCCTGGTGCGGCGGACCCGCCCGAACAGCCCCGAGGCGCCGGCCTTCGTGCGCGAGTGGGTGTCGTGGGGAGCGGGGCCGCGCGCCGACCAGTTCCTGATTCTCGGGGCGCGCGCCCGCGCGCTGCTGCTCGGGCGGGCTGAGGTGGAGCTCGACGACCTGATGCACGTCGCCAGACCGGTGCTGCGCCACCGGATCCTGCTCAACTACCAGGCGATCGCCGACGGCGTGACGACCGACGGCGTGGTGGAGCGGTTGCTCGGCGAGGTGCCGGCCATTCGTGCGCTGCGGGCGGCACGGCGCCGCCCGGAGGCACGGCGCGCCGGGTTCGTCGGACGCCTGTTCGGGCGGCGGACATGACGGGCGGCGGCTGGCCCCGCCTGTTCGCCGGGCTGTTCGTCGCGTGCCTCGTTGCTGCCGCGGTCTGGGCGCTCAGGCCGGCGCCGCAGGAAGCGCCGCCGAGCCAGCCGGCGCCGGGGCGGTGGCCGCGGCCGGCCTACTGGTTCTGGACTCCCGACCTCCTCCGGGACGACGCGTACCTCGAGCAGGCGCGCGACCTTGCCCGCCGCAGTCCGTTCACGCTCGTTTTCGCCACGCCGCGCTACCCGCACACCGGCGTGGACTTCCTCGACGTGGAGCGGTTCGCGCCGCGCTTTCGCGAGGTGGTGCGCGTGCTCGGCGAGCGGGGCATCGGCCTGGGCCTCGATCTGCGCTTCTACCTCGGGCTCAGCCGCCAGCTCGCGGCCGAGGAACAGCAGGGCGTGGTGGAGCGCGTCGACGTCGTGCTCGACGCCGAGGGACGCGGGACCGCCGGGCTGCGCGACGATCCGGTGCTGTTTCCCGAGGTGGCGCGCTGCACCGGCGTGCGGCTGCTCCGGGTCTACCGGGCCGACGGCGCGCAGCTCGTCCAGCTCGTCCCGTCGAGCGCGGCGGTCGCCGGTGGGCGGCTCGTGCTCGACTGCGGCCCTCGAGACCCGAAGGCCGGACCTTCGGCCGTGCATGCGCTCATGCTCCGGAGCTACGGTCACCCGGATCTCTTCTCGGAGGCGTATCCACGCGCGTTCGCCGCTGCCCTCGAGGGGTATCGCGACGTCGGACTGAAGGGTGCGGCCCTCGACGAGTTCGCCTACCTGCCGCTGCGCGAGGACCGGTGGGCGACGGCGCTCTTCTGGTCGCTGGCGTCGGAGCGGCGGTTCAGGGAGACGTACGGCGACGATCTCGTGGACGTCATCGCGCGCATGCTGTGCGGCGGGCCGGGGCCGGCGCGCGTGCAGGCGGCACTTCGCTACCACACCCACCAGCGTGCGGCGATCGCGCGCGTGGAGCAGGCGTTCCACGATACCGTCAAGCGCGTGCTCGGCCCGGAGGTGTTCGTCGGCGTGCATCCGACCAACCAGACGCGCGAGAACTACAGCGATCTCGAGCGGAGCCTCACCGCGCTCGACTGGTGGGAGGTGCCGCGCGAGTTCGGC
>JAFGQW010000291.1 GCA_016935485.1 Planctomycetota bacterium
AGAGACATTATCGGAAGTTGAACGAAGGCCGCGAGGAGCGGGAAGTCTCACGTGCGCATGTTCGGGGTCCGGGCAACGGGGTCAGACCCCGTGCCCGCAACCTCAACGCAAGCGGCCGGCGGGGCCTGGCGCTGCCGGCAGGCTCACCGCCGCCGGAAGTAGGTCTCGCGCTGGATCCAGCGGCGGCAATAGTGGTAGTAGAACAGGCTCTCCGGCCGGTCGGGTTCCTCGTCGAGAACGGCCTTGAAGTGCTCGAGGGCTTTCGTGGGGTTGCCGAGCTTGTAGGCGAGCTTGCCGAGATTCTCCAGCGCGTCGAGCCGGCCCTTTCCCGACAGGCGGGCGGCGCTCTCGTACTGCTCGCGCGCCTGGGGGTACTTGTTCCAGGCCTCGTAGAAGAGCCCGAGGTTCACGAGATAGCTCGCCCGCAAGGGCGCATTGTCGGCGGGACAGCCCGCGAGCGACTTCCGCAGCGCCGCTTCGGCCTCCTCGAAGCGGCCGAGATCCTGGGCGATGAGGCCCAGCGTGTGGTGAACCGCAGCGCTTTCGGGGTGGTGCTGCAGGAGCCGGACTGAGGCGGCGTAGGCCGCGCCGGGGTCGAGCCCCGTGCGCGCGAGATCGTAGATCAGCCAGTCGATGATCGGCAGGGCCGTCGGATCCTCGGTGCCCTGGGTGGCGGCGTGGTCGAGGTAGTCGAGAAAGGCGCCGACGGCGCGGGTGAGATGGTCGCGTAGCGCGGGCCGGTCGAGGGGATCGCGGGCAAGGTCCGCGCGCGCCTGGAAGAGCTCGCCGAGCGCACGGTGGGCCCAGGCATAGTCGGGGCGAATCTCGAGGCACTTGCGGTACGCACGCTCGGCAGCGTCGAGGTTCAGGGCGAGCCGGTGGAAGTTGCCGAGGTAGCCCCAGGCCGTGAGCGCCGCGGGATCCCGCTCGAGCACGGCTTCCAGCACGGCCACCCCGGCCGCGCGATACTCGGGGCCGCTGAAGAGCGACCAGAGCACGCCGTACGCCTCGGTGCAATCCGGCGCGCGCCCGAGCAGGCCGCTCAGGATCTCCGCGGCGCGGTCCATCCGGCCCGCTCCGGCCCAGATGCGGGCGCGGAGGAGCGCCACCTCGGCGTCTTCTTCCTCGCCCCGGGCCGCCAGCGGCGCCAGGGCGGCCAGCGACGCTTCCGTCTCGCCGCGCCCCGCCAGCAACGCCGCCAGCGCAAAACGCAGCGGGCGTCCGCTCTCTCCGACGGCCTCGATGCCGTCACGGTAGGCGCGCTCCGCGCCCTCGGGGTTACCCGCCCCCTCGAGCGCGGCACCGAGAAACCGCCACGCCGTCAGGCTCGTCGCGTCCAGCGCCACCGCGTGGCGCGCCGCTTGCGCGGCGGCGAGAAACGCCGACCGTGCGGGTTCGCCGGCCTCGGCCAGCACCGCGCCGTGCTCGTGGTGCGCCCACGCCAGCTGCGCGAGATCCTCCGCGGTCGCCTCGGGATCGGCCGCGAGGGATCCAAAGCAGGCCACCGCCTCGGCCGGCCTCGCGAGCCCCATGGCGGCGCGCCCGAGCAGGCGCAGCCGCGCGGCCGCGCGATCCCCGCCGTCGAAGCCCGGCTTGAGCAGGTCGTAGGCATCCTGGTAGCGCGCTTCCTCGAGGCACTCCCGGGCGCGCGCAAGCTCGTCCGCCTGGGCGTTGCTCGAGACCGCTCCCCCCCCCACCAGGGCTGCGAGCAGCACCAGCACGCGGAGCGCAGGCGTCATGAACGTTCCTCCTCGAAGAGCGCGGCCTCCGCACCCTCGAGCTGAACCCGGCGATCTCCCGCGACGATCTCCCCGATGCGATACGCCGTCTCTCCGGCTTCCCGGATCGCCGTCTCGAAGGCATCGGTGCGGGCGGCATCCACCACCACGGCCATCCCGATGCCGAGGTTGAACACGCGGAAGGCCTCCCCCACCGCGATCCCGCCGCGCCGGACGATGTGACCGAAGAGGGGCGGAATGGGCCAGCTCCCCGCCTGGATCCGGACGCCGCAAGCGGGCGGCAGAATGCGGGGCAGGTTGTCGACGAGCCCGCCGCCAGTGATGTGTGCGAGCCCCTTCAAACACGGCTGGACCAGCAGCGGCCGGAGCGGCGTGAGATAGCTCTTGTGGACGGCCAGCAGCGCCCGGCCCAGCGGCACGGTCATCCCCTGCAGCGGCTCTTCGAGCGACAGGCCGCCGTCTTCGAGCAGCACCCGGATCGCCAGCGAGTACCCGTTGGTGTGCAACCCGCTCGACGCCAGCCCGTAAACCACATCGCCGGCTTGCAGCGACGCCTTCGGAAGCACCGCCCCGCGGTCCACCAGCCCCACGATGAAGCCCGCGAGATCGAAGTCGCCGGACCGGTAGAGCCCCGGCATTTCCGCCAGCTCGCCGCCGAGCAGCGCGCAACCACCCGCCCGGCAGGCCGCGGCCATCCCGCTGATCAGGCTCTCTACCATCGCAGGGTCGAGCTTGGCGAGCGAAATGTAGTCGAGGAAGAACAGCGGCAGCGCTCCCTGCACGAGGATGTCGTTGATGCAGTGGTTGACGAGGTCCTCACCGATCGTGGTGTAGTCGCCCATCCGGATGGCGAGTTTCAGCTTCGTGCCGACGCCGTCGGTGCTCGCGACCAGGACCGGATCGCGCACCCCGACAAGCTCCGGGCGGAACAGCCCGCCGAAACAACCCACGTCGCCAAGCACGGCGGCGCTGCGCGTCGAGGCGACGTGCGCCCGAATGCGGGCAATGGCCTCGTCCTGGGCGTCGATGTCGACGCCGGCCCGGCGGTAGGCGGAGTTCTCGGAGCTCATGATCGCGATTCCTGGCGCGGCCGGTCGCGCGGCGCTCGCGCCAGCCGCGCCGCGCTTGCCGTCATGGTATCAGATCGGACGAACGCGGCAAGCGGCGTTTCCACGCCCGGTTCGGGCAGGTATACTGGCGGCCGATCGGGACCGGCGGCGCCGTTGCCCCCCCATCGCGACGACCTGGCGAGGAGACGCCCCACGCCATGCGACGGATCATCGTGCTCGGCTCCACCGGGAGCATCGGCCTGAACACGCTGGCAGTCGCCGAACACCTCGGGCCCGGCGAGATCGAGGTGGTCGGACTGGCCGGGCACCGCCGGATCGATCGCCTGCGCGAGCAGGCGGCGCGCTGGCGGCCCCGCTTCGTGGCCGTGACCGATCCCGAGGCGTATGCGACGCTGGCCGGCGCGTGGGACCGGCGCCACGGCACGCTGCTCGAGGGCGCCCGGGGCATCGCGACCATGATCGACGAGGCGCAGGCCGACCTCGTCATGCAGGCCATGGTCGGCGCCTCGGGACTGCCCGCCGCGCTTGCCACTGTGGAACGGGGCCTCGATCTCGCCATCGCCAACAAGGAGTCGCTGGTCATCGCCGGCCCCCTGCTGCTGGCCGCCGCCGCGCGCACCGGGGCGCGGTTGCTGCCGGTAGACAGCGAGCACTCGGCGATCTTCCAGGCGCTCGGCAGCGAACCGGTCGAGGCGATCCGCCGCATCCTGCTCACGGCCTCCGGCGGCCCGTTCCGCACCACCCCCCACGAAGCGCTGGCGTCGGTGACCCCGGCGCAGGCGCTCGCGCATCCGGTCTGGAGGATGGGGCCCAAGATCACGATCGACTCGGCGACCCTGATGAACAAGG
>JAFGQW010000292.1 GCA_016935485.1 Planctomycetota bacterium
AGCCCCACGCCCGGCGCGATCTCCGCCGGCTCCGTCACCCAGTGGACGGGGGTCCCGGGAAGGCGGTCCAGCGCACCTCGGGCGGCCTCGGGCATGCCGATCGAGCGCGCCGCGGCGTCGCGGACGGCATACCGGATTCCGGTCGCCGCCGGATGGACGTAGACCTCGGCCGCCGGCGCGCGCGCGACGACCTGCGGGATCCCGCCCGTGTGGTCGAAGTGCCCGTGGCTCAGCACCAGGAAGTCCACCGCGCCGAGATCGATGCCGAGCGCCGCCGCGTTTCCCGAGAGCACCGCTCCCTGGCCCGTGTCGAGCAGCACACGCCGGCCGGAGACCTCGATCCAGGCCGCAAAGCCGTGCTCGAACCCGAGACCCGCAAGCGCCTTGTTGTCGACGAGAATCGTGACCTTGGCGGGGCTCACCGGCGGGCTCATTCCTCTTGGACCCCTTCGTAGAAGACCGTGCCTTCGCGCCGCTCCAGGCGCACGGATCCGCCGGCGAGGAGCGCATCGAGGTGCTTCACGACGGCGTTCGGCGGCAGGGCCAGTCCCTGCGCGATGCCCTCGACCGTGCACGGCCGCCGCTTGAGGAGCGCCAGGATCTCCTGCTCGATCTCGCGGCCGGCCACAGAGTGCACCGCCGGCGCGAGGTGGGTCTCGGCAATGACCTCGCAGACGCCGGGAAACTCTCCCCGGAGGGCTTCCAGCCGCTCGGCCGAAACCGCCCGGGCGTCGTCCGCGCCAGCCGGACGCGCCACCGTGTTGAGCTGCACGCGGTCCGGTCGCACCCGGCGGACGATCGCGGCGATTCGCGCGATCTCCTCCGGCCGATCGGTGATGCCGCTGAGCACGAAGACCTCCAGCCAGATCTCGCGCGGGAACTCTTCCCGGAACGCGACCAGCCCCTCCACCATCTTCTCGAACGGGATGTCCGGATGGGGCCGATTGACGCGCGCGAAGGTCGGTGCAGTCCCCGCATCCAGGGAGGGCATGACGAGATCGGCCTCGGCGATCGCGGCGCGCACTTCGGGCAGCCACAGCAGCGAGCCGTTCGTGAGCACGGCCACGGGAGTGGCCGTCCGCCGCTTGATCCCGGCAATGATATCCCCGATGCGCGCGTGCAGCGTCGGCTCGCCGGACCCGGCGATGCCGATGAAGTCCGGCCGCGGCTCGACGTGCCGGCTTCTGTCCAGCTCCTCGAGCACATCCTCGACGGGAACGTACTCCTGGCGCGCGGTCGTCTGGTTCGTCGTGCGCCCGAGCTGGCAGTAGATGCAGTCGTAGGAGCAGGTCTTGAACGGCACCAGGTCGATCCCGAGCGAACGGCCAAGGCGCCGCGATGGGACGGGTCCGTACACATACTGGCCTGCACCCGTGTTCATCGCCGGGCCTCCCCTTCCCGGTCGTTGGCGCTGCCGCGGAGAAGCGCGTGGCTACCCACCGGGAGCCCGACATGCCGCGAGATCACCGGACACTTCACCTTGAAAAAGAAGAAGATGCTGGCGTCCACCGCGCTGAGCGTCTCGAAGTTGCCCTGGCCCTTGGCGACAACCAGGTCGGCCCTCCGGAAGCGCTCCCGGAACGTCGCACGGCAATCCTCGAGAATCGTGCCCGGGGCATCCGAGCCGTTGTCGATGACCTCGACCTCCGCGTCCATCCCCACCTCGCGCGCGTCGGCCAGCGTAGCGTCGTTGAGCACGACTCCACCGCGCACCGCGACTGTCACGCGTTCGGGGCTGAGCTGCTCGACGAAGAGCCGGTCGATCGCGATCTCGCCGGCGTTGTCGGCGAGATAGAGGATGTCCGTCGCCGCGGCCGCGGCCGCGCGAAACGCGCCCCAGTCGCCGCAGAGCGGCTCGTGCGCGCCGGCCTCCAGGGCCGCCCGGATCTCGGCGGCGCTCAAGCCGGCCTGAATCGCCATGTCGATCGCGTTGGCGGCCACCGCGTAGGTGGCCGCGGCGCGCAGGGGATCCGGCGCGCGCTCGACCGCGGCCCGCAGCCCGGGAAGCACGTCCATGGCGGTGCGATTGCTGACTCTCTTCACCGCCGCGTAGGGATCCGCCACACCCGTCAGCTCGCGCAGCCGCCGGTGGATCGCCTGCCCGGCGAAGGGCGGCGGGCGGTCGAGATCGAGCGCCGCCGTCATGCGCAGCACGTCCCGCAGGATCTGCTCGTGAATCCGCCCGTCGTCCGTGACGTTGCGGGCCGCCTCGAGGCTCTGCCGGAGAAAGCACGGCACGCAGTCGAGATACGTCTTCATCCTGTCTCCCCGCGCACGCTCGAGATGTGTCTCAGCCGCGCCACGGTCTCGGCGAGCGCGCGGACCGTGGCGTCGATGTCTGCTTGCCGCGTGTCCCGGCCGAGGGAGACCCGGATCGAGCCCTGCGCCTCGTGCGCGGAGAGCCCCATGGCCAGCAGCACGTGGGAGGGCGCGGCATCTCCGGTCGAGCACGCCGAGCCGGTCGACACACAGATCCCGGCGAGGTCGAGACCGAGCACGATCGACTCCCCGTCCGCGCCCGCAAAGCTCAGGCTCGAAGTGTTCGGCACCCGCGGCGCCCGCGCGCCGCTGATCCGCACGCCGGCCACCGCGGCGACGACCTCCGCCTCGAAGCGGTCGCGCAGCGCGGCCAGGCGGCGGCCCTCGGCGGCGGCCTCCGCGAAGGCGACGGCGGCCGCCTCCGCGAATCCCACGATCGCCGCGACGTTCTCCGTGCCCGCGCGGAGTCCGCGCTCCTGCGTGCCCCCGGTCATGACCGGCACCAGCGGCGTTCCCGCGCGCACGTACAGGGCCGCCACGCCCTTCGGCCCGTAGAGCTTGTGACCGGAGAAGCTGACGAGATCGGCGCCGAGGGCGGCGAGCTGGACCGGCAGCTTGCCGGCGGTCTGCACGGCATCGGTGTGGAACAGGATGCCGCGCCGCCGCGCGATCGCGGCGATCTCCTCCACCGGCTGCACGACCCCGGTCTCGTTGCTGGCATGCATGATCGTCACGAGCACCGTCTCCGCGCCGAGGCTCGCCTCGAGGGCCTCGAGATCCACGACGCCGTCCGGGCTCACCGGCAGGTAGGTGACGCGATGGCCCTCCGCCTCGAGAGCCCGGCAGGTGTTCCACACGGCCTGGTGCTCGATCGCGCTCGTCACGAGGTGCTTGCCGCAGGACCGGAGCGCGCACGCCACGCCGCGCACGGCCAGGTTGTCTGCCTCCGTGCCGCTCGCGCAGAAGAGGATTTCCGCCGGCTCGCTGCCGATGGCGCCGGCGATCCGCGCGCGCGCAAGCTCGACCGCGGCCCGGGCCTCGCTGCCGAACCGGTACGGGCTCGAGGGGTTGCCCCAGCACTCCCTCAGGAAGGGCTCCATCGCTGCGAGGGCCCGCGGATGGAGCGGCGTGGTCGCGTTGTGGTCGAGGTAGATCATCGCGGCTCCGCGCTCGCGTGCCGCCGCCGCTCCCAGTCGTCGATGGCAGCCTGGAGGGCGCGCACGCCGAGAAGCGAGCAGTGCTTCTTCTTCTCCGGGATGCCGCCCAGCGCGGCGACCACGTCGTCGTCGGTGATGTTGCGGGCCTCCGTGATCGTCTTGCCCTCGGCCAGTGCCGTCAGCATGCTGCTGGTGGCGATGGCTCCCGGGCAGCCGAAGGACTTGAACGCAATCCGGGCGATCCGCCCCTCGCGCACCGCGATCCAGAGCTTCATCTGGTCGCCGCAGAGCGGATCCCCCACCAGCCCATAGCCGTCCGCCTCCATCGCGCTCAGCTCGCCGACATTGCGCGGGTTCAAGAAGTGATCGAGCACGACGTCGTTGTAGAAGAGCACCGGACCGGGCATTCCCTCGAGACTCCCGGCGTCCGGGTCGGATTCGTTCGCCATGGACAGTTCCTACCGCTTGCTTCTTCCCGGGGACTCCGCCTCCGCGCCGGTTCTCCGGAGGACCTTGCGGACGTGCGGGCGGAACTGCCGCATGCCGCCGCCTTCGGAGACGACGCGCAGGACCTCCTCGGGCTCCTCAACCACGATCCCCGCGAGCATCGTCACCCGCGCGGCGTCGAACGCCTCGGGAACCAGCGGGGTGGATGCCCCGAGGAGCGCGACCTCCCGGCAGCCCCGCGCCGCCTCGAGCAGGCGATCGACGGTGTGATTGATCACGGAGGTCGCCGTCAGCAGCGCGACCTGGCAGCGCGGCAGCGCCGCCACGGCTTCCGCCTCGGGCCGCAGCCCTCCGGACGCCTCCGCCACGCGCTCGAAGATGGTGAGCGAGCATGCCCGCGCGCGCACCGCCTCGACCAGCGGACCGAAGTGTCCGACCATGGCGACGTCGTCCTCGGGTCCGATCGCGAGGTGCTCCAGGATGTCGCCCTCCAGATGCGCCGCCTCGCTGCGGTTGGCCAGCGCGTTGGCGCAGGCCAGGCCCACGGCGGCTTCGATCGCGTCGCGAGACTCCACGAGCGCCAGCAGATCCGTGGCCGGTCTTGCCACGAGCGGCCGCATGCCGTGGAAGACCGCGCAGCCTCCGCGCGCCTCGTTGCGAAACGTGTACGCCACGCCGGTCCGGCCGTCCGCGAGCATACACGCGGTGTAGCCGAGCCCGATGCGGACCTCCCGGACGCGCACCTCGCGGGCCGCGCCGCTCAGGCAGCGCACGATCCGTCCGGCAATCCGCGGGCGGCCGGCGGGCTCAGGTGACGGCATCTCGCACTCGCTCCCAGAGCGCCCGGATGTCGCTCGAGGCCGGTCCGTCCCCGTGCTCCACCACGGCGAGCTGTCGCACCTGGGCCGCGGTCACCGATTCGTCGTAGCGGATCCGGCCCCAGACGGGCAGCCCCCGCCGCGCCGCCTCGGCCTCGATCGCGGCGGCGACCTCGGGGTTCAGGTCCGCCTTGTTGATGCACACGCCGGTCTTGACCTGGAACTGCCGGCAGAGCTCGGCGACCCGCTCGAGATCGTGCAGGCCGGACAGGGTGGGCTCGGTCACCACCGCCACCAGGTGCGCGCCGGCGATCGAGGCGATCACCGGGCAGCCGATGCCCGGGGAGCCGTCCGAGATCAGGAGCGTGCACCCGCGGGTGTGCGCGAGCGCTCTTGCCTCCCGCCGCACCAGCGAGACGAGCTTCCCGCTGTTCTCCTGGGCGATGCCGAGGCGCGCGTGCACCATGGGGCCGTGGCGGGTCTGCGAGACGAACCACTCGCCGTTGACCACCGGAACGAGGGTTGCCGCCTTCTCCGGGCAGACCTGGGCGCAGACGCCGCAGCCCTCGCAGGCAATCGGGTCGATCTCGTAGGCCTCGCTGTCCCCGGCGCCCGCCGGGTGGATCGCATCGAAGCGACAGTACGCGGCGCAGGCCCCGCAGTCGGCGCAGCGGGCCGCGTCGATGCGCGCCAGGTCGCCCCCGGAGAACAGCCAGCGCCGCTCCACGACGGGGCCGAGCACCAGGTGGAGATCGGCGGCGTCGACGTCGCAGTCCGCCACGGTCGCCCGCTCGGCCAGCGCGAAGAACGAGGCAACGAGGCTGGTCTTTCCGGTGCCCCCCTTGCCGCTGATGACCACGAGCTCCCGCACGTCGCTCTGCGTGCCGGGCACGAGCGCCTCCGAGGGCAAGGGGTGTGGACCGGCGGTGCCGGGCCAGGGGGCGAAGGGCACGCCGGTCCTCGTCGGGCGCTTCCGGCGCACGAGCTCGCGGAGCTTGTCGTGCAGCGCGAGAAAGCGCGGCTTCAGATCGGGCACGGCGCGGATGGCGAGCTCGCCGCGGGAATAGGCCCGGGCGATCTCGCGATCGTTCGGGATCTCGAGCAGCACCTCGATCCGCTCGGCCGCGCAGTACTCGACCACGGCGCTGTCGCCCGTTCCGACGCGGTTCAAGGCGACGCCGAGCGGCAGGCCGAGCGCACGCACCATCTCGACGGCGAGCTTGAGATCGTTGAGACCGAACGGGGTGGGCTCGGTAACCAGGAGAACGACGTCGGCCGACTTGACCGACTCGATCACCGGGCACGACGTTCCGGGCGGCGCGTCGAGAATCAGCGTGCGATCCGCGGGAGCCGCCTCGAGCACCGAGCGGATCACCGGCGGCGCCATGGCCTCGCCGACGTCCAGCCTGCCCTGCACGAACGCCACCGGACCGGCGGCGCCGTGCTCGACCACGCCGGTGACCCGCGGCACCTCGCGGATCGCGCCCTCGGGGCACGCGATCGTGCACCCGCCGCAGCCATGGCAGAGCTTGGGAAACGTCAGCACCTGCTTCGGCAGGACCAGAATGGCCGCGTAGCGGCACGCCTTCCCGCAGGCGCCGCACAGCGTGCAGCGCGCCTCGTCGACCTCGGGCACCGGGATCGTGGTCTCCCGGCTCCCCGTGATCTCCGGCCTCAGGAAGATGTGCCCGTTGGGCTCCTCCACGTCGCAATCGACGTAGGCGACCCGCTCCCCGCCCTCCGCCAGCGCCACCGCGAGGCTGGTCGCGACCGTGGTCTTGCCCGTGCCCCCCTTGCCGCTCGCGATGGCGATGCGAATCGGTCCGCTCATGCTCTGTCACCTCGTGCCGGACTCACTGCGGATCGCGTCCCATTCCGGAGTGGCTGCCGACATTCGGGCCTTCGGAGGCTCGCAGCTGACCGCCCTTGAACTGCTGCGCCGCCTCGGAGACCGTGCCGCTGCAGCCGATGACGACCCGGATGCCAGCAGCGCTCAGCGTCTGGTGGGCATTGGGCCCGCAGTTTCCGGTCAGCACGGTCTGCACCCCCTTCTCGGCCATGAGCTGCGCGGACTGGATGCCCGCGCCGCCACCGAGCATGCCGCTCCTGTTCTCGACGGCCTCGAAGCTCATGTCGTCGGTCTCGACCAGCACGAACCATGGACACCGGCCGAAGCGCGGATCCACGGCGGCGTCGAGGGACGGACCGGTTGCCGTGACGGCGATCTTCATCGGGACTCCTTCTCGTCGGGGGACGTCGTGGGCTTCTCGAGTTCCTGGATCCGCGCCTTCAGTTCGGCGAGCGTGCGCTCGAAGCCGATCGCCTGCTGCCGCAGCACTTCCAGCTCCTGCTCTCTGGACAGGCCCGGTGCAAGGGCAGCGCCCGGACCGGCCCATCCCGTCCACCCGCGCTGCCAGGCGGGCAGCCCGGTCGCGTAATACCAGTTCCGGTGCCGCCAGCCGCCGCCGTACCCGCCGCGCCCGCCGCGCCCGAACCCCCGGCCGTAACCATA
>JAFGQW010000293.1 GCA_016935485.1 Planctomycetota bacterium
AATCCCATCCCGACCACGCGCTTGAGGCGCATCAAGTAGCCCATTGCTCGGCGAATTCCACCGTCGCAAAGGAGCCGCTCCCAAACCGTTCTGGGGGCCTGGTTTCGCTTCATCTGCGCCGGCCAGCCGCGCGGGACGGTCCTCCGCGCTGCCGGGCCACTGAGTACCTTCTTGGATTTCCTCGTGTCCCGAGGCGTGATCGCGGACAATACCCTCCGCGGCCTACATGAGGCGTATCCCGTCGGCGGGCGCGTCAGTGTCGCATACGCCCTGGCGGCAGAGGATCCGGAGGCAGCGCTGCGCGCGCTCGCGCGGCCTTGCTTTCACAGTGATCTTGCCGAGCACCTCACCGGCTTTCTCAAGTTCAAGCAAGCCGCCGGGTGCCGCGAGTCGTACGGGCTGTACATCCTGCGCGCCTTCGATCGCTTCCTGGTCGCGCACGGCGAGCGGGGGCCCATCACGAGCGCGCTGCTCGCGCGCTGGTGGGGCTCGCGCACGGATCTCGGGCCCGAAGCGCGCCGCCATCGTTGGATCCTAATCCGCCAGTTCTGCCTCTACCTCCGGCGATACATCCCGGAGACCTGCGTGTCCGATGCGCTCCTCGGACGTGTCCCGGAGTCCCGTTTCAGGCCGCGCATCGTCCAGCCCGAGGAGATGAGAGCGCTGCTCGCCGCCGTGCCGGCGGTGGCCCCGGGTTCACGCTCCGCCCTTCGTCCCCACACATACCGGACACTCCTCGTCCTGCTCTACTCGACGGGGCTCAGGCTCAGCGAGGCCCTCGGGCTTCAGGTCGGGGATGTAGACCTTCGCGAGCGGGTCATCACCATCCGCCAGACCAAGTTCTACAAGTCGCGCTTGGTTCCGTTCTCCGACGGCTTGCTCTCGGTCCTCCGCGATTACCACCGCGAGCGCCTACGGCTTCTTGGCGCACCGGCGCGGGATGCGCCGTTCTTCCCGACGCGGCACGGACGTCATTATTCGCAGAGCGCCGTCGCCGACGTCTGGCGGGAGCTCGTCAGGCGCGGTGGCATGTGCGATGGCGGCGCCCGCGGTCCTCGGGTCCACGATCTTCGTCACAGCTTTGCTACCTTGCGCCTCGCCACCTGGTACCGGGAGGGTGCCGATGTCGAGGCGATGCTGCCGCGCCTCGCGACCTACCTGGGCCACGTCAAGGTCGCCTCCACCTACCTGTACCTCACCGTGTTGCCGGAGACGTTGCTCGCCGCGAGCGAGCGGTTCCGGCGCTACGGCGGCTCGCTCCTCGCGGCCGCAGGAGCAGACCATGCACTCGCCTGAAATCCTCGGCCGTGAGATCAGCCACTTCTTCCGCAACTACCTGCTCGGCCAACGAGGCGCGAGCCGCCATACCGTGCACAGCTACCGCGACACGCTCAAGCTGCTGCTCGGATTCACGGCGCGCCGGGCCAAGAAGGACGTGACCCGGCTCACGCTGGATGATCTCGACGCGACGACGGTGCTCGCCTTCCTCGAGCAGCTCGAGGCGGAGCGGAAGTGCTCCGTCGCCACGCGCAATGTCCGCCTCGCGGCCATCCGCACCTTCTTCCGCATCGTCGCGGCGAACGTGCCAACCGCAGTCGAGCAGTGCCAGCGCGTGATCGCGATCCCGATGAAGAAGCGCCCCCCGAAGCGGCCGATCGACTACCTCGAGCGAGAGGAAGTGGAGGCCGTGCTCGCAGCCATCGATCGCTCGAGTCGCGGCGGCGTGCGCGACTATGCTCTCCTTGCGCTGATCTACAACTGCGGCAACCGGATCCAGGAGACGCTCGATCTCAACGCGTGCGATCTACATCTGGACCGCCCGTACCACGTACGCCTCAAGGGCAAGTGCAACAAGGAGCGGGTAAGCCCTTTGTGGCCCGAGACGGCCGGTGCTATCCGTGAGCTGCTCGCCAGGCGCGGCATCGCCCCTGCGAGCGCGACGCCAGTCTTTGTCAATCAGCGCGGCGAGCGGCTCTCCCGCGACGGCGCGGCATACCTCCTGAAGAAGCACGTGCGCGCCGCCTCGGCTCGGGTGTCAACGCTCGCCGGGAAGCGCCTGCACCCGCACTCTCTCCGGCACACGACGGCGGTGCATATGCGGCGCGCCGGCGATGACTACGCGGCGATCGCAGCGCTCCTCGGCCATGCGCACCCGACGACGACGGAGAGCATCTACGGCCACATCGATCTCGAGGAAAAGCGCAAGGCGATCGAGGCCAACCCGCCGCCCGTGAAGAAGTCTCGCGCCCGCTGGCGCCGTCCGGAGGTACTGGAGCTTCTCGCGAGCCTATAGTCGCTCCCACGCGATCTTTTTTTGCCGCGTTCCGGACCACGGCTGGCCTGCTGGTCTGAGGGAGCGGGAGAGAATCGTCGGCATTACGCCGCCCTCCGCATTAACACCGGCTCGGTGGTGATCACGCTCAAGAGGCAGATCGAGGCGGAGCTCGCGTCGCTTCGGGCCCAGGGCAAGTCGACGAAGGGCGTGCGGACGGGCATCAACGCGACGGGGATCTACTGGGAGACGCCGGATGGGCCGGTCATCCTCTACTTCACGGGCCGGCATCACGCCGGAGAGATCATCGATCAGGTCCTCAGCCGTCGCCTGGCCTCGAGGCCCATGCTCGTGAAGTGCACCGACGGAGCCTCGAAGAACTTCGACCACGCCCATGCGGACAAGCTGGTCGAGGCGACCTGCAACGCGCACGCGCT
>JAFGQW010000294.1 GCA_016935485.1 Planctomycetota bacterium
AGGGCTGCGTAAACGGCCACCGCGGGCGGGTGCCTCACCCAGGAGTCCCGGGCGCGGCGCCGGGCGGACCGGGGGCGCGCAGCGGTCCGGGGAAGGACGGCGAGGCAACAAAGGCGCCGATCCCGAAGGGGCCCGCGGGACGGAAGGCCCCGACGGCGGCGGCAAGGGTGGCGACGGAGGAAAAGGCGGCGAGGACAGGAAGCGGCGCCACCCGCCGGCGTGGGGGCCGGGCTACGCGGGAAAAATGCCCCTGGGGCGTTTTTCCGGATGGCGGCCGGTCAGGTCGCCGAGGCCGCCGGGACGGCGGTGCGGCCGAAGGCGAGGCCGGCCTCGAAGGCCCGGCGGTTCACGTCGTGAGCGCGCGGCGGGACGTTCTCGAGGATCGTCTCGCGCAGGAGCTCGATCGGGAAGGGGAGCTCGGTCGCCCCCGCCAGCACACCGAGCAGCACCGTGTTCATGGCCTGCGCCGCGCCGGCTTCCTGGGCGAGGGCCGCGGCGTCGAGCGAAACGAGCCGGGGCGTGACCTCGAGGATCCGCGCGAGGAGCGGCTCCACCTCGGGGTAGTTCTCGCCCGCGAGCGCGAGCGTCGCCGGAACGATCGGCCGCGTGCTGGTGATCACCAGCGTCTCGGGGCCGACCTTGGCGAGCGCGCGCACCGTCTCCACCGGCTCGAAGCCGAGCAGGACGTCCGCGCCGCGGTCGTCGACGATCGGGCCGTGCACGTCGCCGATGCGGACGGTGGATTCCACGACGCCGCCGCGCTGGGCCATGCCGTGGATCTCGCCCACCACCACGTTGAGGCCGGCCCGCGTCGCCGTCTCCCCCAGGATGCGCGAGGCAGTGAGGCTCCCCTGGCCGCCCACGCCGGCGAGGAAGATGTCGAGCTTCGTCATGGCCTCCTTCTCCCCTTCTCCTCCCGCGCGCCGGACTCTGCAGGGCCGCCCGCGGTGCCGCGGCGCATGCCGCTACACGCCGGCCCCTTCCTCCACCGGGTGGATCGCATCGTTCGGACAGAGCTGCGCGCAGATGCCGCAGCCCACGCACAGCACCGGGTCGATGTAGACCTTGCCGTCCTTCTGGTAGATGGCCGGGCAGCCGAAGTTATCGATGCAGTTGTTGCAGCGGGCGCACTGCCCGCAGCTCAGGCAGCGCTCGGCCTCCGCGCGGACCTGGGCCTCGTCGAGCCCGAGCGAGACCGGCTCGAAGTGGCCGGTGCGCCCGGCGGCCGGCAGCACGGCCGGACGCGCCCGCTCGGCCGCCGTCACGTCGCCCGGGTGGTAGCGCGCGCACGGATCCAGCTCGGCCGCTGTGTGCAGCACGAGCGGGGCCACCCGGTCCTCGCCCCGGACGAGGCGCTCGATGCCGCGCGCGGCCTTCCGGCCCTGGGCGATCGCGTCGATCACGGTGGCCGGTCCCGTCACCACGTCGCCCGCCGCGAACACACGCTCATGGGAGGTGCGGCCGGTCGCCGGATCCACGCGTACCTCGCCCCGCGGGCCGCGCTCGAGCGCGACGTCGTCCTCGAGGAGGCCCGGCTCGACCTCCTGGCCGATCGCGAGGATGACGGTGTCGACCGGGACGGTGAACTCCGAGCCCGGGACCGGCACCGGCCGGCGCCGGCCGCTCGCGTCGGGCGCGCCGAGCTGGTTCTTCACGCATTCGGCCGCGACGACCCGGCCGGCGTCCACCACGAACCGCGTCGGCGCGGTGAGATAGGTCAGGGTCACGCCCTCGTCGAGCGCCTCGGCGAGCTCCTCCTCGTCGGCCGGCATCTCCTCGGCCGAGCGGCGGTAGACGATCTCGACGGCCTCGGCGCCGAGCCGGAGCGCCGTGCGCGCGGCGTCCATGGCCGCATCGCCGCCGCCGACGATCATGACCCGCCGGCCGATCGCCCGGCGGCCCTCGACGTTCACGCTGCGGAGAAACCGGAGCGCATCCTCCACGCCCTCGGCGTCCTCGCCCTCGACGCCCATGCGGAGCCCGCGCCACGCGCCCACGGCGAGGCAGACCGCGTCGTGGCCGCGCTCGAGCAGGTCGCGCACGGTGAAGTCGCGTCCGAGCGCCTCGCCGCCGCGGAAGCGGATGCCCAGCTCGAGCAGTCCGTTCACCTCGTCGCGGAGCAGCGCTTGCGGCATGCGGTAGTTGGGGAGACAGAGCGCGAGCATCCCGCCGGCCCGCTGCTCGCGGTCGTGGAGATCGACGGTGTAGCCGGCGAGACGGAGCTCGTACGCGGCGGTCAGTCCCGCGGGGCCCCCG
This sequence comes from Planctomycetota bacterium, assembly GCA_016935485.1. Taxonomy (GTDB): domain Bacteria; phylum Planctomycetota; class JAFGQW01; order JAFGQW01; family JAFGQW01; genus JAFGQW01. Next base: position 2,257 of record JAFGQW010000294.1, read on the forward strand.
CCGATCACGGCGATGCTCCGCCCGTTTGGCTCGATCTTCTCCTTGAGCGCCGCGATCCAGGCCGCGTATTCCTCCGGCGTCTCGCGCTCGGCCACGAAGCGCTTGACCTGGTTGATCGCGATCGGCGCGTCGTAGTCGGCGCGGACGCAGGTGGTCTCGCAGGGGCGGTGGCACACGCGGCCGAGCGCCTTCGGGAGCGGCACGGACTCGCGGATGAGCGCGAGCGCCTCCCGGTAGCGCCCCACGCGGGCGAGGCCCAGATAGCCGAACACGCAGATGTTGGCCGGGCAGGTCCAGGAGCACGGCGCCGTCTTCGGCTTCACCTCCCGGCCCGTCGGCTGCTCGCCGGGCGAGACGCTCCAGTTCTCGAGCTTGGTGCGCGCCCGGCGGATCTCGTCGTCCGCGAGCGTCGGCACCCCGCAGGGCGTGTGCGAATCGTGCGTGCCGCAGAACTTGCAGCGGCTGTGGTCGACGGCATACGGGGGCAGCTGCGCCAGGCGCCGGTCGAGCCGCCGCTCGAAGAGCGGGCACGCGTGCCGGGTGACGACCACGCGCACGCCCTGGCGCCGGTAGGCGCCCTCGAGCGCCGCGATCGAGCGCTTGAGATCGTTGGGGTCCACGACCTCGACGTCGTCGACGCCCAGGCCCCGCACCGCGCGCACGATGTCGAGGCTCGTCGCTCCCTCGCTGGCGCAGTCGGTGCCGACGTGCGGCTGGTGGCCGGTCATGGCGG
>JAFGQW010000049.1 GCA_016935485.1 Planctomycetota bacterium
GCCGCCGGCGATTTCCTGACGGCCGCGCTCGTGCCGTTGCTCATGGATCTCGCCCACTTCCTCGAGGAGCGCTGCGTCGCCGGCACCCAGGCGGCCATCGAACGAATCCGTGCGCTGCAGGCCCGGGAGGCGACGGTACTTCGCGACGGCGAGGAGGTGCGTGTCGCGCCCGATGCGCTCGCCGTCGGCGACGTCCTCGTCGTGCGGCCGGGTGAGACGCTGCCGGCCGACGGGCGGGTGGTGCGCGGCGCCTCCGCGCTCGACACGGCGCCCGTCACCGGCGAGTCGAGGCCCGTCGATGTGGAGGCCGGCGCGCCCGTCTTCGCCGGCGCGATCAACCTGACCGGCCTGCTCGAGGTGGAAGTCGTCCACGTCGGCGCGGCGTCCGCTCTCGGCAAGGTGGTGGCGCTGCTGGCGGAAGCCGAGCGCTCCCGCCCGCCCGTGGCGCGGCGGCTCGAGCGCTACGCGCAGCACTATCTCCCGCTCGTGGTCGCGCTGGCGGGCGCGGTCCTGCTGTTCACCGGGAAGCTCGACCGCGCCATCGCCATGCTGGTGGTGGCGTGCCCCTGTGCGTTCGTGCTGTCGAGTCCCGCCGCCATGGTGGCGGCGCTGGCCGTCGCCTCCCGCCTCGAGATCCTGGTGAAGAACACGCGCTTCCTCGAGGTCGTGGCCGACGTGGACACGCTCGTCCTCGACAAGACTGGAACCGTCACGCTGGAAAGCCTCGAGGTGGCCGGGATCGAGCCGCTCGCCAGCCAGACCGGAGACGCCCTGCTCGCAGCGGCCGCCGCCGTCGCGGTGGGATCGCATCACCCGGCCGCGCAGGCCGTCGTGCGCGCCGCGCGGGCGCGCGGACTCGAAGTGGCACGACCGGAGTGCGCGATCGAGACGCCGGGCCGCGGGACCACCGCGGTCACGGCCGACGGGATGTGGCGGCTCGGGCGGCGGGCCTGGCTCGCCGCGGAGGGCGTGGCGACGGACGCGGTGCCCGATCCGGGGGGGGGCACCGCGCTCTGGCTCGCACGCGACGGCGAGCTTGCCGGCCGGATCCGCCTCGCGGATCGGCCGCGCCCCGAGGCGACCGCCGCGCTCCGGCGCTGCCGGGACCAGGGGATCGGGCGGATCGTCCTGCTCACCGGCGACCGCGAGGAAGCGGCCCGCCAGGTGGCAGACGCGCTCGGCGTCGATTCCTGGCAGGCCGACGCGCTGCCCGAGGACAAGCTCGCCGTCGTGCGCCGGGAACAGGCGGCGGGCCGCAAGGTGATGTTCGTCGGCGACGGCGTGAACGATGCGCTCGCGCTCGCCGGCGCAGACGTCGGCGTCGCCCTGGGCGCCAGAGCGAACGAGGTGGCTCTGGACAGCGCCGACGTGGCGATCCTCGGTCCCGATCTCCACCTCGTGCCCGCGGCGATCGCGCTGTCCCGCCGGACGCGCCGCGTGATCGCGACGAACCTACTGGTGGGCGTCGGCTTCAGCGCGGCCATGCTGGCGCTGGCCGCATCCGGCGTGATCGGGGCGCTCGCCGGCGCGGTGCTGCACAATGGCGGCGCCGTGTTCGTCGTGGCGAACAGCGCCCGGTTGCTCGCCTTCGATCACCGGCGCGCGCCGGGATCCGGCAGCTCCTGAAGGACGTACTCCTCGTCTTCGTACAGGACCGGCAGCCCGATCCGGAGCGCCCCGGCCTGCCGGACGACGTGCGATGCGCCATACCGCCGTCCCATGGCGATGAAGTGCTCCGCGGGCATCGTGTGGTAGCTCTCGACGGCGCCACGGATCCACGCGGCATAGTCCGCCCAGTTCACGGGCCCGTCCGGCACCCGGAGGCTGGCGCCGACGCCGGAGATGTCCCGCACCTGCTGCTCCCAGGAGAGCTGGAACGCGTGGTTGAACGTCCCCTCTCCGCCGTCCTTCCAGGAGCCGACGACGCGCCGGCGGGCAAAGTGCCGGAACGTCGGGATCGCCCCTTCGATGTAGGGCGGCACGATCACCACGGCCTCGGCGGGAAGGTGGTCCCTGGCCCACCGCATCATGCGGTACCCGGGATAGCCGGCGCCCGTGGGGTTCCACTCGGGCATCCGGCCGGCGGCGACCGAGACGACCACGAGCGCGGCGCCGAGCCCGGCCGCGAACCCGCCAGCCTGGCGGCGCGGCGGCGGGCGGAGCCCTTCCCGGCGCAGGATGCCGCCGAGGCGGTGTGCCGCGAGGCGCCGGCGCCCGGGAAACTCCCTGCGCACCAGCAGCGTCACGGCGAGCGCGGCCGCCAGCACGTAGAAATCGGGCACGAAGCGATGGCGCACCCACTCGTGCAGCGGGATGCGCAGCGCGTACGCGGCCAGGATCAGCACGCCGACCGCTTTGGTGGGCCACGGACCGTGGAAGACGCTGTAGGACCACCGGCCCAGCGCCACGACGGCGAGGTAATCGAGCAGCCGTCCGGCCTCGAACAGGTGGAGATGGATGGTGACCGGCCAGGAGAACCCCCAGTTGCCGATCCCACCGGCGACGATGAGTCCGGCGGCCCCGGCGAGGAAACCCGCCAGCAGCGCGCCCGCGCCGCGCCACCGCGAGACCGCCACTCCGAGCAGGATCGCCATGGCGGCCGCCGCCGCTCGTCCCGCGGGAATCCACGGGATCGCGAAGTGATGAAACGCATGGTGGAGCTTCAGGGACTGCACCCACTCCACCGGGGCGGGACTCGGCACTTCGGGGCCGCCGTGCACCGCCATCCAGAAGAGCAGCGGGCTGGCCGCGGCCAGGAAGAGCACCGGCCCGAGCAGGCAGTGGCGCAGGTTGGCGCGACCGCCGAAGGCGCAGCCCACCCAAAGCACGAACGCGGTGTGCGCCGCGGTCGGTGCGTGCACGAGGAACACGGCGCCCGTGAGTGCGAAGGCCCGACCGAAGCGCCCGCGCACGCCGAGCTCGAGCGCCCAGAGCAGCGGGCCGAGACTCGCCACCCGCGGGAGGAACATGGCGTCGAGGTTCTCGATGCTGCCGGCCACGTAGCGGTGCACGAACGCCCCCGCCACCGCCACCGCGGCCGCCCATTCTCCCGCGGGCCCGTCCCATAGGCGGCGGGCGAGCGCGCGCAGCCCGAGGATCATCGCGAACACCGAGAGCACGTGCCCGGCGAAGTAGAGCGCCTCGAGCGGCACCAGGCGCGACAGCCCGGCGAGCGCCGCGAAGAAGAACGAGGGGTGATGCGCCGCCACCTCCAGCAGCGGGTCCCCGGCCAGGAAGCCCGGATCGACCATCCGCTCGATGTAGGCCAGATGGATGGCGTGGTCGCGCGTCCCGAAGACGTAACCGCGACACAGCAGGTAGAGCGGCGTCAGGACCAGCGCGACGAGGACCTCGCGCAGACGGGGACGGGTGCGGAGCATGACGGGCACATCGCGAGCCAGAAACGGACCTCGGGCGCTGCCGCCGCGGATCCCCACGGCGGTGCCCGGCGATTCGGAGCGGCAGCCGCGGGCTGGAAGGAATAGCGCGGGCATGGCCCGCGGGCCACGCCCCCGCCCGTGCCAATGGAAACGACGCGCGCGGCGCACTATACCCGACGGATGAAGCGCATCGTGCTGATCGTCCTGACCGCCGCCGGCGGCCTGCTGGCCGGGGTCGTCCTCGCGGAGATCGCGCTCCGGTTCGTGCGCCTCGACAGCACGGCGCCCGTCGTGCGCTACACGATCCAGCGCAACTCCCCGCTGTTCAGCCCCGCGCTCGACGCGACGTCGCCGCTGTTCTACGGCTACGCCGGGATCCAAGTGGACGGCGAGCGGCTCGTGATCGCCTACCCCGGGCGCCGCTTGCAGCGGGTCGTCTCCCTGGCCAAGCCTCCGGGGACGTTTCGGATCGCCGCCGTCGGCGACTCCCTGACCGAGCACTGGGATGCCCCGGGATATGCCAACTACACCGATTTCCTCGAGGAGTTCCTCCAGCCCCGCGTGCCCGGCGGCGCCGGCGAGGTGCTGCCGCTGGGTGTCGGCGGCTACAACACGTGGCAGGAGCGCCACTTCTTCGAGCGCCATCTCGCCCGGCTGGAGATGGACGTGTGGCTGCTCCAGTACTGCGCGAACGACGCCGACGTGATGACGCTCAGGGCGCGCGAGCCGGGCGAGCGGGTGGCGTCGAACGAATGGCCGTCGCACGAGATCCTCGGCGCGCGGTTCGGGCGGCCCGACTTCTCCCGGGCCACCATCGGCCCGATCCCCTCGCGCCTGCTCTGGCTCGTCCGGCGCCAGTTCTCGTCCTTCCCGGGCCTCGACGGCTACCACCAGGTGGCCGGCAACGACGAGCAGCGCGCGGCGCTGGTCTGGTTCCGCGGCGCCGCGGCGGCGCGGAAGATCCCGCTGCTCGTCGTCATCTTCCCCCTGCTCGACGACGGCTACGCCCAGCCGGAGTCCCGCTACATCGCGCGGCTGCTGGCCGAGCTCGGCATCGACCACTGCGACGTGCTGCCTGCGCTGCAGCAGCACGGGCCGCTCAAGGCGCTCGCGCGCGATGTCTACCACCCGTCCAACGCGGGCCACCGCATCGTCGCGCGCGCGATCCTCGACGCGCTCGATCGCCGCGGCCTCCTGCCCGCGCGCTGACGCCGGCGCGGGCGCGGGATCTTGACCTGCCGCGGCCGCCGGGATAGGATGCGACTGTCGATCGGTTGCGTGTGCGGCCACGGCCGGCAGGAAAGGAAGCACCGAAACCAGCGGATGGCCGCCGGTCGCTGCACGGTGCGGCAACGCAGTTGCGCCACGCGTGGTCTTTCGCACCCTGCCGGAAACGCCCGCCGCTCGAGCCGGCGCCGAGAATCCACGCGGTGCCCCAGCGAAAGGAACGAGAAATGAGACCCGCCCCCGTCCTCGCCGTCGCCGTGGTGCTCGGGCTGTGCGCGCTGCCTGCGCGCGCCCAGCTGAGCGGCAACTACACCCTCGATCCGAACGGCTCCGGCCCGCGGAACTACACCACGTTTGCCGGCGCCAGCGCGGCACTCGCCGCCGGCGTCAGCGGGCCGGTCGTGTTCCAGGTGGCGCCCGTTACGTTTTCCGAGTGGGTGAGCTTCAACGCCGTCCCCGGAGCCTCGGCCACCAACACCATCCGGTTCGTCGCCACCGGAGCCCCGGCCGTGATCCGCGCCGGGACATCGATCGCGCTCGCGCTGAACAGCTGCGCGTTCTTCGTCTTCGAGAACCTCGAGTTCGATTGCAGCGGCACCTACTGCCTGAACAGCAGCCAGGCCAACGACAATACCTTCCGGCACTGCAAGTTCAGCGGCGGCGGCCAGGTCGTTTACTCCCAGGGCATGAACCGCTGCGTCTTCGATGCCTGCGAGCTCGACGGCAAGGGCACCGCCAGCCGGCTCGTGTCGCCCTACAACGCCAACGACTCCGACTGCCTCTTCGAGAACTGCTTCATCCACGACTGCAGCCCGACCGGGCTGGGCGTCTACCTCAACGTGAGCGGCTACGGCATCCTGTTCTGGCACAACACGGTCCTCGTCAAGACCACCCAGAACGCGGTGCACCTCGGCGGCTGCTGCGCCTGGAGCCGGGCCAACTCGTTCCGGAACAACATCGTGGTGAACACCGGCACCGGCGTCTGCATCAAGTACGGAGCGAGCGCGGCCGGCGTGCTCGAGTACAACGACGCCGACTACAACTGCTACTTCGCGCCCAGCGGCAACGCCTGCGAGCTCGAGAACGGCAGCGCGTTTACCCGGGGGACGCTCGCCCAGTGGCAGGCCTACTTCAACACGAACCGGGCCACGATGGTTCCCCAGACCGGAGCTGCACCGATTCCCACGCCCGCACAGGCTCGCTGGGACGACAACAGCATCGAGATGGACCCGCTGCTCGTCGGCCTGACGGCGCCGTACGACATCCACCTGCAGGGCGCCTCGCCGTGCCTGAACGCCGGCACCACGACCTACGTCGCCGGCCCGTGGATCTCGTACCGCGCGAGCTACGTCGTCACGGACGATTTCGAGGACGACCCGCGCCCCGCGACCGGCGTCGACATCGGCGCCGACGAGACCGCGGTCCAGCTCGTGGGCTCCGGCGCGGGCAAGCCGGGCACGACGATCGCTTTCACCTTGATCGCGGCAGCCGACACCGGCCTGCCGTACCAGCTCGGCTCCTCCCTGGGCAGCGGGCCGCTCCTGATCGACACCCGCCGCCTCGACCTGTCCCTGGACCAGCTGCTCGTGGTATCGGTGAGCGGATTGCTGCCGGGCGTGTTCCAGGACTACGCCGGCGTGCTCGACCCGAGCGGCCAGGCGGCCGCGAAGCTCCACATCCCCAATGCCCCGGTGCTCACCGGACTGAGGATTCACACGGCGTTCGTCACGCTCCGGGCGAGCGCGCCGTCCGGCATCGCAAGCCTCTCCGGCACCTTCCTGTTCACGGTCCAGTAGGCGCGTGCCGGCCGGCATCTTTGGGGTAGCCGCCGGCCGGCGTCTGCACTAGGACTTCACCCTTCCGCCAGCCATGGCCAAGGGGCGGGCACCGCTTGAGAAAGGCAACGATGACCGCACAGGACGACGGCATCCCGATTCTCCAGGTGGGCGAGGGCGCACTGATCCAGCCGCCCGACCTCGAGGCGTTCCGGGCCTTCAACCGCGCCAAGACCAAGGCGCTCGTGGACAAGCTCACCGACGAGCGCGACGCGATCGACCGCTTCGTGGCCGACGGCGACTACGTCGGCTTCGAGCTCTACGGCACGGTCCGCTGTCCGATGGGGCTCACCCGGGCGCTGATCCGCGCGGGCCGCCGCCGGCTGAGGATCGCGGGCCAGGGCGTGCACGAGGCCGACCTTCTGCTCGCCGCCGGCATGGTGACCGACATCGACTTCACCTACATCGGCCAGGAGGTCTACGGCGTGTCGGACTGCGTGCGCCGGGCGCTCGAGTCCGGCGCCGTGGGCGAGGTGGTCGAGTGGAGCAACGCGGCACTCTCCTGGCGCTTCAAGGCCGCCGCGATGGGCGTGCCTTTCCTGCCCACGCGCACACTGCTTGGCACCGACACGCTGCGCCGGAGCGCCGCCAAGGTGATCGCGTGCCCGTTCACGGGCATCCCGCTCGCGCTGCTTCCCGCGCTGGTGCTCGACGTCGGCTTCATCCACGTCCACCGGGCGGATCGCTTCGGCAACTGCCAGATCGACGGGATCAGCGGCTTCGCGGTCGAGATGGCGCGCGCGTCCCGGCGGCTCCTCATCAGCGCCGAGGAGATCGTCGAGACCGACGCGATCCGCCGCCAGCCCGACCGCACGCTGATTCCCTACTACCTCGTGGACGCCGTGGTGCACCACCCGTTCGGCTCCTGGCCCGGCGAGATGGGCGGGCGCTACGAGCGCGACACGGAGCACTACCGCATGTTCCTCGAGTGGCAGCGGACCGCGGAGGGCGCGGAGCGCTATCTCGCCGACTGGGTCCACGCCGTGCCCGACCACGCGGCGCTGCTCGAGAAGGTCGGGCCGGAGCACCTCGCCGCGCTCCGCCTCGACCGACCGGAAGGAGCCGCCCGATGAACGATCGCCCCTACAGCGCCTCGGAACTGCTCATCTGTCTGGCGTCCCGGCTCATGGACGACCGCACGACCGCGTTCATCGGCACCGGCATCCCGATGCTGGCGGCGAGCCTCGCCCAGAACCGGCACGCGCCCGATCTCGTGCCGGTGTTCGAGTTCGGCGGCACCGGCGCCATCCTGGAGAAGCTCCCGCTCGCCGTCGGCGACATGCGCACCTACCACCGGGCGATCGCCGCCTCGGGAATCTGCGACATCATGGAGACCGCGCAGCGCGGCTTCATCGAGTACGGTTTCCTCGGCGGCGCCCAGATCGACCGCTACGGCAACTTGAACTCCACCAGCATCGGGGATGTGCGCCGGCCCAAGGTGCGGCTGCCCGGAAGCGGCGGCGCCAACGACGTCGGTAGCCTCTGCTGGCGGACCATCGCCATCCTGCACCACGACCGGCGCCGGTTCGTCGACACGGTGGACTTCGTGACCACCCCCGGCTTCCTCACCGGCCCCGGCGCCCGGGAGGCGGCCGGTCTGCCCCGTGACACCGGTCCCTACCGCGTGGTCACGAACCTCGCCATCCTCGGCTTCGACGAGGTGACCCGCCGCATGAAGCTGCTCAGCCTGAACCCGGGGGTCACGGTGCAGCAGGTGATCGACAACACCGGCTTCGAGCTGCTGCTGGCCGACCCCATCGGCCACAACGACCCGCCCACCGCCGAGGAGCTTGCACTCCTGCGGGAGCGGATCGATCCCGACGGGCTCTACCGGTGAGCGGCGGCGTGGGTTCTATCCGCAGGAGCGCGGCGCAGCGCGCGGCGGCAACCCAATCTCTCGGCCCATGAGCAACGCTTCTCACCCGAGTCCCCCCGCCGACCGGCCTCGCGACACGCGCCGGCGCCGGCTCGTCCTCTGGATCGCCGCGCTGCTGCTCATGGCCGGCGCGCTGGTCTACCAGCGCGCGACCGGCCCCACCCGCCCCCGGCGTGGTCACTTCACCGTCGGCTCCATCACCCACCGCTACCGCCTGCTGCGCAGCCACGACCGCGACGCCGACGCCCCGGTCATCGTCGCCGCGCCGGACGCCGAGAGCACCGGACAGGTCCGCTACCGGCGCTATCCGACCGACGACGGGTTCACCTCGCTTCCGCTCGCGCGCGACCGCGACCGGCTCGCCGCCGCCCTGCCGGCCCAGCCGGCCGCGGGCAAGCTCGAGTACTACGTGGTGCTCCGGACGCCGGACGGCGAGGTGCGGATCCCCGCGGCCGCCGAGGGCAACGTGATCCTCCGCTTCAAGAACCCGGTGCCGACGTCGGTGCTGATCCCGCACGCCTCCCTCATGTTCCTCGGCATCCTGCTCGGGGTTCGCACCGCGCTCGGCGCGCTCTTCACCCCGCGCCGGTTCCGCGGGCTGGCCTGGCTCACGCTGCTCGCGCTCACCGCCGGCGGCATGGTGCTCGGACCCGTGGTACAGAGGCACGCGTTCGGCGCCTACTGGATGGGGATCCCCTTCGGCTACGATCTCACCGACAACAAGATGCTCGTCATGTGGGGGGTCTGGGGGCTAGCCTGCGTCGCGCTGGGGTGGCGCGCCCGCCGCCGCCGGTGGCCGGGCCGGATCGCCGTGCTCCTGGCGGCGCTCGTCATGCTCGCGGTCTACCTGATCCCGCACAGCCTGCGCGGCAGCGAGCTCGACTACGGCAAGGTCGACCGCGGCGTGCCGCCCGCCGAGGCGATCGGCACGAGCGACCGCTGAAGGCGGCGCGGCAGGCGCCGGCGGCGCGGCCGCCTACCGGTCGAGCGTCTCCACGCGGATCGGCTTCAGATCGAATTTCGGGTTCTGGCCGAGGAAGCGCGCCGGGTTGTTGTGGAACACCTCGATCGCCTCCTGGAGCGAGTGGCCCCGCCGCCGGAACTCGAGCACGCACTCCTGGAGGGTGAACGGATCGCTCGGACCCCAGTCGGCCGAGGAGTTCACCAGGATGCGCTCGGGCCCGTAGATCTCGAGGAGATCCACCGCGCGCTTGGGCGAGCACTTCGTGACCGGATAGAGCGTGAAGCCCGCCCAGTAGCCGGCGTCCCGGATCGGCCGCAGCGTGTGTTCCTCGGCGTGGTCGATCCACACCCGGTCGGGGTTGACCGCGAGGCCCTTCAGGATGTCGAGGATGCGCCAGGTGCCCCGGACCTTGTCCGCCAGATGCGGCGTGTGGATCAGGAGGAGCTGGTCGTGCCGGACCGCAAGCTCCACCTGCGCCTCGAAGATCTCCGCCTCGCTCGCCGTCGACTTGTGCAGCCCGGTCTCGCCGACCCCGAGCACGGTGGGCTTCTCGAAGAAGGTCGGTAGATGCGCCAGCACCGCCCGGCTCAGCTCGGGATTCTCGGCCTCCTTGGGGTTGACGGCCACCCAGCAGAAGTGGCGAATGCCGTAGGGGGCGGCCCGGGTGGGCTCGAACTCGCTGATCTGGCGGAAGTAGTCGACGAAGGTCTCGGGATAGGCGCGCGTGAACCCGGCCCAGAAGGCGGGCTCGGCCACCGCCACCACGCCGGACATCGCCATGCGCTCGTAGTCCTGAACCGTGCGGGCGATGCCGTGGTAATGGGGCTGGATGATCTGCATGGCCACCTCTCTGTGCGTTCTTGGCTGACGGGTCCGGCTCCGGGAAGGCCCGGGGCGGGCCCTCAGGGCTGTGGGTCCACGGGGTCGGAGAAGAGCGCGAGGATGCGCTCGGCCCGGTCGGGGGTCGCCGTCGGCTCGCTCAGCATCCGGAGCGATTCGTAGATCTTCTCCAGGCGCGGATCGAGCGGGTCGGGCGGCGCGCCCGCGCGCTGCACGGCGCGATCGAAGCGATCGAGCGTGGCGGCGATCTCCACCAGCATGCAGCGGTTGTCCAGGAAGTAGGCGTCCACGACTTCAGCAGGAGTCTGCATCGGCAGTCCTTTCCGGTCGCCACCGGCGCAACCGAGAAATTGTAGCGCTTGGGGGCTGCGGCGGCGTCCCGGGCGAACCCGGCCGGCGCGGC
>JAFGQW010000295.1 GCA_016935485.1 Planctomycetota bacterium
CGGCCAGGTGAGCGGTCCGGAGAAGACCACGGTCGCGTCCTTCTGGAGGTTCGTGGCGAAGACCGTGGTGAGCGCGCCCGGAGCGGGCAGATGGGCGAGCGTGATCTCGCACTGGGTGGCGGTGAAGGTGCTGACGGCGCCGGTCGCGAACGCCAGATCGGTGATCAAGCACGGCTTGCCGCCGAGCGATGCGACCGGCACGAGCGTGTGGTAGCGGATCTCCGCGTTTGCCCACGGCAGGCCGTTGAGGGCGCCGGTGGCGGGGTTCGAGTCGGGATGATACAGGTCGCCGGCGGCGAGCGGCGCCGTGGCGGCGAGCAGCAGGAGGATCCAGAGTGCGCGAGCTTTCATGACATCTTCCTTTCGCGTGAATACTGGCCGAGCGCGCCGCCGGCGCCGGACGGGCGGGCCGGCGGCGGTTCTCGCTGGCTCCTACAGGATCGTGAAGGTGGCCGTGTTGGAAATGTGCGCCACCCCGGAGGGCGCCGTGGCGAGCAGGGTGACGAAGGCGGTGTGGATGCGCACGCCCTTGAGGATCGGGAGGTTCGGAATCGCGAGTTTCGCCTTGGCCTGACCCTGGGCGTCGAGGAGGCCGGCGTAGTTCTGGAAGACGGCGGGCAGGTTGCCGCCGACGCTGAGTACGAGCAGGGCATCGAGGCTGAGATTGAGCGACCGGGTGTCGATGGGGATCGGGCCGGTGCCGAACGAGGAGCCGAGCTGGTAGCCGAGCCCGGCGTCCGCGGTCGAGAGCAGATCCAGATCGACGGTGCCGCCCGGCGTGGGGGAGCCCGAGAGCGCCAGCACCGTCTCGGAGTAGGTCAGCCGGATCTTCGGCGCGGCGCGCGAGACGAGGAGGCTCGCGTACAGCGTGCTGTAGGCTCCGGCGCCGCTGGCCATCCGGTAGAGCACGTTCCCGGAACGGCACGACACCCCGCCGGCGCCGCCGGTGAAGCGGACCTCGACCACGATCTGGTCGACGCCGTTATAGGGAAACGTGCCCTTGAATCCGAGCGGGGACCACTGGTCGAGCCCGCACGGCCACGTCATCGGCCCGGAGAAGACCACGGTCGCGTCCTTCTGGAGGTTCGTGGCGAAGATCGTGCTCAGCGTTCCCGAGGTGGACAGGTGGGCGAGCGTGATCTCGCACTGGGTGGCGGTGAAGGTGCTGGCGGCCCCGGTCGCGAACGCGAAATCGGTGATCAGGCACGGCTTGCCGCCGAGCGCGGTGGCGGGGAAGAGCGTGTGGTAGCGGGCCTCCGCACTGTTCCACGGGAAGCTGGTGAGGCTGCCGGCGGCGGCGCTCGAGTCGGGATGGTAGAAATCTCCTGCGGCCAGCGGCACACCGGCGGCGAGCAGCAGGACGGCGCAGAATCCAAGGACCTTCATGGCGATCTCCTTTCGCGGCACTTCGAGACGGGGCGACGTCGCGGCTGTCTGCGCGGCGGCTCCTCGATGCCCCATGCTACCAGGATCCTGCGGAAGCGCAATCCTCGCCGCGGCGGGCGTCCCGCGGGATCCCGGTCCCGGGCGCCGGCCCGGGATCCGTTCTCGGCGGGCCGAGGCCGCGCGAGGCCTTGACAGGGGCCGTGCCTGCCCGCTACGCTCGAGCCATGAGCTTTGAACGCGGCAAGCCCCTCTGGAAGACCCCCTTCGGCTGACGCCCCCGCCCCATCGATCAACCGAGTTGATTGCCTCCACTGCTCGAAGCTCCCCGCGCTCGCGCGGGAGTCCATCTCATCCCGAGGCCCGTTGTGGCGAGCGAACGGAGGTCGCCTGCGTGCGGCCGGTCCGGATTCGCCCGCGGGCGGCTGCTCCTCTCGCCCTGGAGCGCGCGGAACCGAGCTACGCGGTTCGCCGGGGCGCGGCGGCTGTGGAGCCGGTCGCTCGGTTCCTTCCACCGAGCGGACGGAGGAGCCGCGTCATCCGGAGGTCGAGCCCATGGAACGAGAAGAAGCGCTCGGGCTGCTGCAGGCGGGAAGAGGGGGGATCGCGGAGTGGAATCGCTGGCGGCGCGGAAGGAGCGTGCTCCCGAACTTGAAGAAGTGCCGCCTGGGTCAGGCCGACCTTCGCGGCGTCGATCTCTCGGGTGCAAACCTGCGCCGGGCGGATCTGCGCGGCGCGGATCTGTGCGGCGCCGAGCTGGCTCACGCGGCTCTCGCCGGGGCCGATCTTCGGGATGCCCGGGCCGGGAGCGCCGGGCTGCGGCAGGCGGATCTCACGGACGCCGATCTCTCCGGCGCGGACTTCGGCGGTGCGGACCTCCGGAGCGCGGTGCTCGCGCGCGCGATGCTCGTCGACGTCGAGCTTTCGCGCGCGAATCTGAACGGGGCGAGGCTGTGCGGCGCTACGTGCCAGGGCGTCCGCCTCGCGGAGGTCAACCTGTCGGCGGTCGAGGGCCTGGAGACCGTGCGTCATCTCGGACCGAGCGATGTTGCGATCTCCACGCTGCGGCGTTCAAACGGGAGGATACCGGAGCGCTTTCTCAAGGGGTGTGGACTGCCGGACTGGCAGGTTCTCGCCGCGCGGCTCTACACGCCGGATCTGCCTGCCGGGACGCTGGCTGACATCCAGGCGCGCATGGCGGATCTCCGCACCCGCCAGGGAATCCAGGTTCTCCCGCTGTTCGTTTCCCACGGCGATGGGGACGCCGAGCTTGCGGCGGCGCTCGAGGCGGTGCTCGGCGCGGAAGGGCTGCGGTGCTGGATGGACCGGCATCCTGCCGCGGCGGACCCGTCGCCGGTCCAGATGGAGCGCATCCTGACGCTCGCGCCGATGGTCGTGGTGATCCTGTCGGAGGAGTCCGTGGGATCGCGGTGGCTCGAGACGGAGGTGCGGATGGGGGCGGAGCTTGGCCACACGCTCAAGCGCGACGTGATCTGGCCCGCGGCGCGCGATGCGGCCTGGAAGCTCTGCGCCGGCCGGGATCCATTTCGCCGCTGGTTCCGGTGGTGCCCGCCGCTGGAGCTTGCGCGCTGGACGGAGCGGGACTGCCTCCGGGACCGGATGCGGGAGTTCGTGCGAAGTCGTCGGGTCGTGCTGGGAGCAGAGGGAGAGGACGCGGCGAGTGCGGGTGCGGATCAGGGCCGACTGGGGTCTGACCCCGTTCCCGGGTGCGGGTGCGGGTGACGCGCGGAAATGCGCGCGCTCGGGTGGCGCGGGTGAGGGTGCAACTTCTTGGGGTCTGACCCCAATCACTTGCAGACGTCGAAGTCAGGAAGGTCGAGCGTGCGGGTGCGGGTGA
>JAFGQW010000050.1 GCA_016935485.1 Planctomycetota bacterium
CTCCGCGGAAGCCGGCGCCTCCCGCGCGCCCGCCGTCCGCTCCTCGAAGCGGCGGGCCACGTTCCGGACCACGCCGTAGAGAAACCGCCGGAAGCTCCCCTGCCCGATGCGGTCGGCCCGATCGAGCACCCCGCTCTCCTTGAAGCACTCGACGAAGACGTCCTGGACAGCGTCGTCGAGGTGCGCGGCGAGCGGCGAATCGCCCCAGCGGCCCTGGAGGTAGGAGCGCAGGACCGGCGCGTAGCGAAGCGCGAATTCCTCGCGGTCCTCGGCGCGGCCCCGGGCGGCGCCCTGGATGACCGTCCAGCAGGTGGTCTCGAAAGTCTCCACGGGCGGCATGGTAACCGCCCACCCGCCCCGGAGCCATGGAGTCCAGGGCATTTCCCCCCCGATCTTCCTGTTTCCCGGACCCGGCGCTACAATGGACGCCGGTTGAAGGAACCGAGAGGGCGGACGCGTTCGGCGCGGCGGAGGAGAAGGGACGTCGCCCGGTGGGCTCGGGACCGGAAAGCCAGAGGGATGCCGGCAGGCCTCGGGACAGTGGCAGCCCGCGCGGCGGGCGGACAGGAGAGTGGCAGATGAAGAGACTGTACTGTGTCGTGGGGGTGTTGGCCCTGGCGGTGCTGGTCCAGGCTGCGGTCGCACAGCCGCAGCTGCCGATCTTCCGCACCCCCTTCCAGCTTGCGAGCACGCTCGTGAACACCGCCTCGACGGACTACGCACCGACGCTCCCGGCTGGCGGGCTGACCCTGTACATCACGTCCAACCGGGCCGGCGGCGCGGGCGGCCAGGACGTGTGGATGTTCCAGCGCAGCTTCCTCGCCTCGACGGTCTGGGTCGCGGGCCCTGCGAACATCTGCGCCGCACTCAACACGGCGCTCAGCGAAAGCTACATCGACGTCCGTGACGACGACCTCGAGTTCTTCCTCTCCGCCAACCAGACCGGCACCGTCGGTGCGAACGACATCTGGGTCTCCACCCGGACGAGCCCCAGCGCCCCCTGGGGTGCGCCCGTCAATGTCGGCTTCTGCAACTCGACCGTGAACGAGGACGACCCCTCGCTCACCGGCGACGGGCTCGAGCTCTTCTTCGTTACGAGCGGCCGCGCGCCCGGCCAGGGCACGGGATCGATCTTCAGCATCCGGCGCCCGTCGCGCACTGCGGCGTGGGACATGAACGTGTACTACCACCCCGGACTGGACTCGACCTACCAGGATCACTCCCCTTCGGTCTCGCCCGACGGCCTGTGGATGATCTGGTCCTCGACGCGGCCGGGAACCGGCACGAGCAACCTGTTTCTCGCCACCCGGCCCGACCCCCTGTCGACCGTCTGGACGACGGTCGGCGAGCTCACAGAGCTCAACGGCCCCAGCTGGAGCCACAACGGGCAGTGGGACGCGGACGGCTTCTCCTACTTCTACGCCAAGGACTCCACGAACATGATCTGGCAGGCCGACCGCATCCTGCCGCTGTGCCTCGTGGACGGCGTGGCGTATTTCGGCCCCGGCCGCTACCTCATGCAGCTCGGCGGCAAGTTCACCGTGAGCTGCCGGCGCGACCCCGGGGACGTCGGCGTCCTCGTGGGAAGCCTCGGCGCCGTCGCGCCCACGCCGCTTCCGGGTATTCAGGGTATGCTGGAAGTCAACGTCGGTCTGCTGTTCGCCCCGCCCTTCATCGGCATGATCTCGAGCCTCGACGGGCGCCACTCCGTCCCGTTCGCGGTCCCGAACCTGCCGGTTCTGCACGGCGTCAGCCTGCACTTCCAGAGCGCGGCCCAGGACCAGCAGTCGCCGCCGAAGGCCTACCTCTCGAATCGCGTCGAGGTGATCCTGCTCAAGTGACCGCCGCGCGCGCCGCGCCGCGGACCCTGGCCCGCGGGACCGGCGCGCGGGGTGCGGGTCGGAGCGAGGGCAGAGGTCCGATCGGTCCGCTCAGAAGTCGCGCGACACCGCGACCGCGTCCAGATCCGAGTAGTAGACCTCCTGGCCGCTGCGGAGCGCCAGGGTGAGGTGCGCGAGGATCTGCCGAGCGCTGGGGCTGCCGATGATGCGCACCTCGAAGCCGTGCGGGAAGCCATAGCCGGTCATCTGCCGCGGCGCGAACCGCGCCACCCCGTACTGCCGCGGCGAGGCATTGGTCGCGATCGACAGGTTCTCGAGCGAGAGCAGCGCTCTGCGTCCCGCGATCGGCGCTTCTCTTAGCTCGTAGGGCAACGGCGGATCCAGCTCGATCTCCCCGAACGCGTCCACCACGCCAAGCGCGCTGCCGATGGCAGCCCGCGTGTCGATCACCAGCCGCACCCCCCGCTCCTCCTGGAGCGCGACCAGGAGCCGGCGGCGCTCCGCGGGATCCCCCACCGCCTCCACCTGTCCCCGGTCGACCAGCGGCTCGCTCCGAAACAGGATCAGGTTCAGCCCGTCGGGGCGCTCGAGCGGGGAGCCCAGCCCCTTGTTCTTCAGATACACAGCGACGAACTGGTAGAGGTCGACGCGCAGCACATCATCGGTCGTCGTGCTCGACTTCAGCACGTACGGGTCGGCCGCCTTGAGGAACAGCAGGCAGTTGCCGGTGTCGGGGACCGCGCCGGTGTCCTTCTCGATGATACCGCTGGCGAGCAGGGTCGGCAGCTTGCTGTCGGCCAGGATGTCCGCGCTCACCCCCTCGAGCATCCCGAGCAGCGCCTGCCCCTCGGCGTCGTCTCCGTAGAGCCGCACGGAGGCGGCCGCCTCCGCCACGATCCCGTTGAGCGCCGCCTGGCACTTGACCTGCACGCGGTTGGTGAGATCGATCTTGTGGTTGGCCTCGCTGGTCGCGATGAGCGCCTTGAGCGAGGCGAGCATCAGCATCGAGAAGATGACCAGGACGACGGAGATCTCCACCAGCGTGAAGCCGGCGGCCGGCTGGCGCACACGTTCCATGGGATTCTCCCTAGCGGCGGTCCACGAAGATCTTCTCCGTGTGATGGGCCACGTGGAGCTCCTCGCCCTGACGGTAGGCCTCGACGCGGATCAGGTAGGAGCCGGCGGGAACCGCCGCCTCCGGCGTCTCCCAGTGATACACCTCCGGTCCGGTCTGCTGGTCGGCCAGGAGCACGCCCGCGTGGCGCGGCCGTTCGCCGGGAATCGCCGCGCTGTCGTCGACGATGTAGCGCCAGGTGCGCCCGCCGTCGGCGGAGCAGAGCAGCGCGTAGACGAGATTGGCCTCCGTCTCGCCGGTATTCATGGTGGTCGTGCCCGTGTAGGGCCGCGCGTCCCAGCGCGTCCACAGGCACTCCCACCTCAGATCGATCGCGCTCGGCTCGATCAGCTCGGTCGCCGCCGTCGGCGCGCGGATCACCACGCGCGGCAGGCGCGCCACCGGCCGCGCCAGCGCGCCGTCCCCGGCCTCGAACAGCGACTGCATCAGCGCCAGCAGCGAGTACTTGGCGATGAACGACGAGCCCGATTCGACCGTGCAGTCCAGACCGTTCACGACGACGTACGCCGTCCGGTCCTCGGTGGGGTGGCGAAGCTCCAGCAGCGCCGAGCCGATGGCAGGCACCGTCTGGTGGTCGTAGTAGGTCTTGATGACCTGCGCCGTGTGGCGCGGGTAGTCCGTGGGGTAGCTGAACTCCGGGCCCACGCCGCCGCTCGTGTTCGCGGCCGGATGGAACGGGCGGCTGATCTTGGCCGTGGAGGGAATGTTGAAGTTGTAGTTGTGCGCAAGCTCCGTCCCGACCGCCGTGAGCGAGCCGGTCTGGCCGCTCGTGGAGCGGTGGTGGAAGGTCGAGTCCGAGGTGCCGATGTTGAAGAAGGACGTTGAGCCCTCCGCGGAGGTGCGCCGCACAGCCGCCGTGAACGTGGTCCCGAGCGGCAAATTGTACGTGATCGCCTGGCGCGGCACGCGCTTGAAGCGCCCGGCGGTGTTTCCCGCCGGCAGGTTCCCGGTCGCCTTCCAGGTCGCGAACGCGTGGTCCGGGGCAAGCTCGCCCAGCCACGGCAGGCCCCACCAGTAAGTCGTGGTCCCCGACTCCCGGATCAGGTTCACGCCCCGGATGTCCGAATCGCCGCCGCTCGAGATGCTGTCGCCGTGCACCGGCCCGGAGGTGGCCTCCTTGCCGAAGGGGCGGCCGTGCATCGGGATCGAGCTGGGGAAGCCGTTGGCCGCATCGTAGCCGATCTCGTTGCCGATGCCGAGGTAGTAGTAGGACCACCCGGTGAGCGTGGAGTACAGGACCTCGGCGCGCACCAGCGCGTTCCGGAGCGCCTGGAAGTAGCGCGCCACGTCGATCTCCAGGTTGCCCATCCAGCCGTCGCGCAGCCGCCCGGTCGTGAAGCCCCAGGAGCTGGCGTAGCTGCCGGACCCGTTGTCGAGATCGTCGAAGAACCAGTTGAATCCGTTGGGGAAGTTCGCGCCGTTCTCTCGCAGATCGCCGTAGGGACAGTGGCGCGGATCGCCGAGATACTGGTAGCGCTCCGTGAACGGCACGTCGTCGCGGCTGCGGGTCCAGTAGACGTAGGTGCGCGACCGGTTGGTGGGCGTATTCACGTAGGCCGGCAGATCGACCGTCGACAGGCGGTAGTCCCTGGACACCCAGGCCCGGTCGAACGTCCAGATCGACGCGCGCGCGTCGAACCGGGGCACGAGCTTCCACAGCGGGTTCTCGAAGGTGCGCGGGCGCACCTCGTCCCAGTCGGCGATGGCCGGCAGGAACGCCCCCGGAGAGGCGCCCAGCGCGGTGGTAACCGCCAGGACCTCGTTGCCCTGCGGCAGGTAGGTCCGATCGGGGTCCGTGTCGGTCCGCAGCGTGATCACCCACCGCGCGGTGTTCTTCGGCGCGTTCTCCGTGGCGGTGAGATCCTGGCTGAAGTCCGCGGCGGCCTCCACCGGGCTCGGGACGTACTGCATCCCGTAGAGCTTCCACTGCGGATCGAGGCCGCTGCCGTTCACTTCGGGCGGGCAGGAGAGCGGCGTCTTGCGGAGCGTGATCACCAGCTGGCCGTTCTCGACCCGCACCGCGTCGGCGTGCATCAGGTCCTCCTGGCCGGCCGCCGGCGCCTCGCCCGGCGTGCACACGAGCTTCTGGTAGCCCTCGTAGCCGGGGAAGACGCCGATCTTCTCGATCAGCACGGGTCGCTCGGCGGGATTCGGCGCGGTGAGCTGGGCGACGAGCTTCGCCTCGTCGGGCAGCGTGAGGGCGCCGATCCTCAGCGAGATCGTGTCGGCCACGGTGGCCGTGCTCGCCGTTCCCGCCGCCTGGTAGGCGTAGACCCGGAGCTTCACGTCCCGGGTATCCGCATTGTCGTAGCGAAGCTGCTCGGGGTGGCTCACCACCCGGACACCGGGGTGGTTGGCCGGATCCCGCGCCGCGTCGGAGTAGTTCCGGAGCGGCGGCATGGGCAGCAGCTCGCCGTGCAGGTTCACGAAGATCGCGTTGTGGTACTTGTCCGGGTAGGTCACCAGATCGTTCAGCAGGATCTGCCAGGTGGGCGCCAGGGAATCCTCCAGCCCCACGGCAAGCCGCTGCTGAAAGAGCTCCTGCGCGTCCGGCAGCCGCATGCAGTGGTTCCACTGGTCGGCCAGCCCGTAGGGGAACGGCGTGGCCGCCAGGTCGTTGAAGATCACGCCGTCGACGTTCTTGCGCGCGCCGATGTCGGCGGGCACGTAGTAGCGCGGCGCCGCCTGGCCGTCGGGCATCCGGCCCGGGTAGAAGTAGACGCTCGGGATGTTGGCCGTGGAGTCCTGGGCCTCGTTGAGGTAGGGCGCGTAGAACGGATCGCGGCCGTAGCCGAGCCGGGTAATCCAGTGGGCGCGGAAGCGGAGCCCGGGGTTGCGCGCCTCGAGATCGCTCAGCGTCGCCTCGATGAACGGCCGGATCGAGTCCAGGTAGACCCACCAGCCGGGCACGTTCTCGAGCGCGAGCAGGTAGACGTCGTACTCCTGGGTGGTGGGGTACGCCTGCCCGATGCTCCGGATGACCGAGGAGACCTCGGCCATTTGCCGCTCCCGGCCGTCGGCGTCACAGCGCAGCATCCGCACCGTCACGAAGCGCACGTCCCGGGAGTTCTGGCCCGGGAACGGCCGCACGGTGATCCGGCGCGACCACATCCACGCGCCGCCCCCGGCCCGCGCATTGAGGCTCGCGGGGTGGTCGGGCGCGACGGGCTCTCCGGCCACCTCCGTGATCGTGAGCGTCGGGCTCGAGCTGGTGCCGTCGTCGAACCGATCCAGGTCCGACGCGCTGTTGGTGTCTTTGGTGTCGACGTACGCCTGGAGCTCCGCCAGCAAGAACTGCGCCTTGCGGAATGCGAACAGGCGCTCCTTGTTCACGCGGGTGAACGACCAGGACAGTCCGATGTGGTTGAAGGCCGCGCACGCGATGAGCGAGAAGATGCCGATGGAGAAGATCACCTCCAGCAGCGTGATTCCCGTGGCTGGCCGTCCGGTGTTTCTCATGGAACTGCACGCTCCCCGACTCGCGGGCCGTAGCGGATCGCCCGGCTGATCCGGTACTGGCCCATGTTCATCATCAGGTCCGCGAGCACGCCCGGGTCGAACTCGATCTCGGCCACGTCGCCGTAGCCCTCGGTGCGCACGGTGCCGCTGGCGATCAGCGCCCCGCGGAGCAACGACGGCGCCCGGAAGGTGACGGCCCCGTTCACGTAGAGCATGCCGTTGAAGAAGTTCCTCGCCGAGGCATCGACCGTCACGTTGCCGATGACCACCACGACGCCGGTGCCCCGGAGCGGGGTCGTGTAGTCGAAGGTGATGTCGCCCTTCACGACGACGAGCCCCTGGCGGGGAAACGGGCTGGGGAACGTTGCCGCGCCGCCAGCGACCTCGTCGGCGAGGCTCTCGAGCTCGTCCAGGGTGACCCCGAAGACGTGCTCGATGGAGGCATTGTAGTCGGTCAGCGTCGCCGTCTTCGTCGTGCCGGACAGCTCCCCGCTCACCGCGGGAGTGCCGGTGCCGGGCGGGAACACGATGCCGGTCCCCTCGCCGCCGATCACCCGGCTGTTCGCGCCGACCACGACGCGATCGCCGCGACTGCAGCAAACGGCCGCCTCGCCGGGAGGCGACAGCGTCATGCGGCGGATCTCGGTGAAGGCCCAGGCCGTCGCGAGCACCTGGTTGGGAGGCTCGTTGTACCGCCGGGCCACATCCTGCTTGCGGAACACGAGGCCCCAGGAGGCGAGGTTCCAGGCCTGCCCCTGACCGGCGTAGCCGCGGAGCGCGGACAGGTCGCGGACCGCCTGCTCCGGCCGGTTCGGATCGACCTTCCGCACCTCGTAGCGCGCCCAGGTCGAGCCGCTGATCTGGAACTCGCGGACGATGCCAACCGACGGCTCCTCGGTGTCGAGCACCGGGGGGTTGGCGCCGGGGTCCAGCAGCGGTGCGAAGTCCACCACCGGCTGCACCGGCTGGCGCCGGAACCACGAGAAGCCGTCGATCACGCCGGCACGCGCCACGTTGCGCGCCTGGGCTTCGCAGCGGAAGGCCGTCTCCGCCTCGGTGCGGTAGCTCGAGATCTTCACGGTGCCGGCCAGCAGCAGGCCGAACATCGCCACGGCCGTGATCATCACCACCACGAGGATGGTGCCGTGCTCGTCCGGCCGCACGGTGAGCCGGTTCGACGTATCAGGAGCGTTCATGCGGCATTGTCCCGTCAGGCCGTATGCTGAAGATTATGGGTTCCCGCTCCTTGGGGTTTCGCTTTATCCGGCGTTTTTCTTGAGTCCCGTGAAACGAGTCGTCCGCCGGATCGTCGCGAATCGATACGAAAGCGCCCAGCGGCATCGGGTCGGGGAGCCGTAAACCGGTGAGGCGCGAACGACAAGCGGGCGGCGGCCAGGGGAATCGCGGCGGGCCGGTCCGGAGGCGGGGTCGCGCCGATTACGCCGCGCCCCGCCCCCGCTGCGCCGGGCGCCAGCGGGGATCGGAGCGAATCCGGCGGATCTCAGCGCGGATTCGGGCTTCCCGCTCGGCTGCACTCTCGCGCCGGCGGGTCCTGACCGGCGCCCAGGCCAGGCGATCCACCGTTCGATCGAGGCTTCTCGGGCCTTCCATCGCCGCCTCCGTCCGCCGCACGGAGCACAGCTCCGCCGGACGGCGCGAGCCGTGCGTTGCCGTCTTTCCTATACCGGAAGCGCCGCGGCCACGCTACCCGCAAGCCCCGCCACCGCACCCGCCGGGACCGGCGGGCGCCCCCTTGACGGGAGCATGCCACGCTTCTATGGTCCTAGCGCGGGCCTGGCCCGCTGGGGCACGACGGTGCCGGGTGGAGGGCGCTGGATGCTCAGAAAAAGACTGGCCGTCGCCGTGGAGCGGCGGCTGCGCGAGCGCGCCGGACAAGCCGGCGAGGATCTCCACCTCTTCCTCGTCCGTTTTCTCGGCGAGCGCCTTCTATACCGGCTGAGCCGCTCCGGCCACGCGCAGAGCTTCGTCCTCAAGCGCGCGGTCCTGCCGGGCGCGTGGTCCAACTACACGCGGCGCACCGGCGGCGATCTGGAGCTGCTCGGAGGGGGACCGCCCGACGTCGTGCGCATGGAGCGCGTGTTCCGCGAGATCGCCGGCGTGGCGGCTCCGGAGGACGGCGTGGACTTCGACCCCGAGAGCGTGCACGCCGAGCCCGCCGACAGCCACAGCGGCACGGAGAGCCTCCGGGTCGCCGTCACGGGCGCGCTCGACACCTCGCACTCTGGCATCCAGCTCCACGTCCGGTTCGGCGACGTGGTGACGCCGGCGGCCCAGGAGACCACGCTCCCCACGCTGCTCGAGCTCCTGCCGGCGCCGAAGGTGCTGGTCTGCCCCCGCGAGACGGTCGTCGCCGAGAAGTTCCAGTCCGTGATGGAGGTCGGCCCCACCGGTGATCTCCTGCCGGATCTCCTCGACCTGCACCTGCTCGCCATGGGGTTCGCCTTCGACGGCGAGCTCCTCGGTCGGGCCATCCGGGCGACGTTCTCCCGGCGCTTCACCCCGCTGCCCTCCACCATGCCGTTCGCGCTGACCGAGGCCTTCGCCGCCCATCCGGCCAACGCGCTGGCGTGGAAGGCCCTCGCCGCGGACGTGCACCGGGAAACCGGTCGCCCCGGTATCCAACAGGGCCTGTCCGACGTGACCCGAGATCTGTACGCCTTCCTCAGTCCGCCGGCCGAGGCGCTGCTGCGGGAGCAGACCTTCGCGATGGTCTGGCCCCCCGGCGGACCCTGGCACCCGCCGGGCGCGGAGCGCTGAATGGCTGCGAGCGATGCCCCGCCCGCCGGCAGGACGCGCCCCGTCGCCCGGTCCGCCTCTCTCGCCGCGTTCGGCGCCGTGCTGGCCGCCGTCCTGATCGGCTACACCGGCGCCCTCACGAACCACTTCGCCTACGACGACCACGAGCTCGTGACCGGCAACGACTTCCTCAAGGGGTGGATGGCCGGCGCGCCGGACGGGCAGGGCCGACCCGTCGACCACGTCGCCGCGATGCTCAAGGCGGACTTCGCCACCCTGGCTTCGCGCCTGAGCTCCGAGGTCGGAACCTCGGCGCTCCGGATCAACTACTACCGCCCGGTCATTGCGCTGAGCTACATGGCCGACACGTGGTTCTGGGGCGAGATCGCGCCCTGGGATCCCAAGCGGCCGGCGGCCGAGCGCGCCACGCTCGAATGGACCCGGATCAATCCGGTGGGCTTCCACCTGACCAATGTGCTCTTCCACGCGCTCAACAGCCTGCTCGTCTACGCCGTCGGCCTGGCGCTCGTCAGGCGCTACTGGGCAGCACTGGCGGCGGGGCTGCTGTTCGCGACCCATCCCATGCACACCGAGAGCGTCACCTGGATCGCCGGGCGAACCGACGTGATCGCTACCACGTTTCTCCTCGCCGCCTTCTGGGCCTACCTTCGCCACCGCCGCCGCGGCTCCCGGCTGGCGCTCGCCGCGGCCGCCGGCCTGTTCCTCGTCGCGCTGTTCGCCAAGGAGATGGCCGCCGTGCTGCCGCTCCTGCTGCTCGTCCACGAGGGCGTGCGCGCCCGCTTCGGTCCCCACCCCGACGGCGCCGCCCGCGGCCGGCGGCGGGGGCTGGTGCTGGTCGCCGGGTTCGCCGCGCTGATCGCTCCTTACTTCCTGCTGAAGACCGCGCTGACCGGCGGAGGCGTCGCGGCCGGCCCGACGGCCGCGGATGCCTGGGCCGGAACGTCGCTGTTCACGATCCTCGCCACCCTCCCGTCGGCGATCACCTGGTACCTGGAGAAGCTCCTCCTGCCGCTGCGCTTCAACCTCTACCCGATGCTGGAGCTCGTCGCACCCGCCGCGGTCGCCCTCTGGATGCCGTGGGCGCTCGCGCATGCGCTCGTCTTCGGCACGGCGGTCTGGGCGGTGCTCCGGCGCGGCCGGCGGCTGGCCTTCGTGGGCTTCTGCGTCGCGGGCCTCTACCTGTCCCTCACCCCCCTGTCCTGCCTCGTCCCGGGGCTCCGGCTGGCGCGCTTCGAGGAAGTGGAGTTCCCGGTCGCGGAGCGGTTCGTCTACGTTCCGAGCCTGCTGTTCGTGTGGCTGGCCGGCGCGCTCCTTGCCGGGCTCGTGCACCGCAGGCCCCCCTGGGGCCGGGCGGCGGCGATCGCGGTGCTCGTCCTGGCGGCCGCGGGCGCGGCGCGGGTCACGCAGGCGCGCAACCGCGAGTGGAAGTGGAATCTCGACATCTTCGCCGCGACCGTCCGGAGCTCCCCGGACAGCATCCGCATGCGGCTCAACTACGGGGCGGCGCTCACCAACGACGTCTGGCAGGTCCGCGAAGGGCGGCTCCATTTCGAGCGCGGCCAGGTCCTGTCCGAGCGCCAGTGGGGACGTGCCGCCCCGCCGCAGCTCCCGAACGCCCTGGCCGACGTGAACTACCTCCGCAAGGAGCTCCCGCTGGCGGCCGGATACCTCCGCCGCGCGTTCGAGCTGTTCGGCCGACCCGTGGAGTACGGCAACCGGGTGGCCGTGACGCTCTCGATCTACGCCGCGATCAGCGCCGACCCGCGCTACTTCGGCGACGCGCTCGACGTCTTTCGCCAGGTGCTCACGCAGGCCCCGCACCACGAGATGGCGCGAATGAGCGCCGCATTCGCCCACGAGACGCTCCAGGTGTGGGAACGCCACGCGCGGGAATCCATCCCGTCCGACGCCGTCGTCCAGGACTTCGCCCGCTCGTTCGAGATCACCGCCGGAAGCCTCCAGGAGGATACCGATCCGCGGCGCCGCCTGATGGCGCTCCAGGCCGTGGAGACGGGGCTCACGCGCCTGCCGCCGGCCGAGGTCCTCGCCGGCCTGCCGCAAACGCAGCAGGTCCGCCGGCTGCTGGTGCAGCGGGCCGGCGCACTCCACCGCAACCTCGCGGAGCACTACGCGGGGCTGCTGGCGCGCTTCCCGGACCGGCCCGCTCTCCACTTCCTGCTCGGCGAGGTGCACCGCATCGGCGGTCTCGCGCTCGCGCGGGACGACTGGCTGCACGAGGCCCGCCGCCACTACGCGGCGGTGCTCGCGGCCGAGCCCGACCACGGCGCGGCGGCCATCGGGCTCGCCGACGCGCTGGTCCGCCTCGGCGAACCCGGCGCGGCGATCGACGCGGCGCGGCGCACGGCCGGCGAGCTCCTGCGCGAGGACCGCTCCTGGGAGGGCCGGCCGCTGCTCTCCTGGCCCACCCGGGCGGTCGAGGTGGCCGTGCGGGTCGCCCACGCGGCGCGCGCCGCGCCGGAGGCGGGCCGTGCGCTCGTCCGCGAGACCTGGGAGGGCGCGCTGGGCGTGCTGGAGCGCCGCGCCCGGGACGAGGAGGCGGGCGGCGGCTGGCAGGCGTGGAGCGCGTTTGCCGCGGCCGAGGCCGAGGCGGCCTCCGCCCTGGGGCGACCGGCCCTGCTCGAGCAGGCGATCGCGCACTTCCGCCGGGCCGCCGAGCTGGCGCCCCACGTGGAACTGCCGCTCACGAGCCTGATCCCGCTCTACCGCCAGGTGGGCCGACACGGCGATGCGCGGGCCGCGGAGGCTCGCCTTGCCGAGCTTCGCGCGCGGCGCTAGCCGCGGCCGCGCAACGCCCGCAACATCTCGGTCGTGGAGTGGTTCTTGGGGTCGCCGACGAGCCGAACCTGGCCGCCGTACGCCTCGACCACCGCCCGCTCCGGGATCTGTGTGAGCGTGTAGTCGGTGCCCTTGGTGTGGATCTGCGGGCGGAATTTTCGCAGCAGCGCCTCGGGCGTCATGTCCACCAGCGGCACCACGTAGTCGACCATCTCGAACGCGGCAAGCAGCTCGTAGCGCTCGACGTCCGGGATCACCGGTCGGCGATCGGGCTTGATGCGGGCCATCGACTCGTCGGAGTTGACCGCCACCAGCAGCACGTCGCCGAGCGCCTTGGCGGCCTCCAGGTAGCGCACGTGTCCGACGTGCAGGAGCTCGAAGCAGCCGTTGGCGAAGACCACCATCAATCCGCGGGCCTTGAGCTCCTCGATGTGCGGCGCCAGCGTGTCGGGATCGAGGAAGATCTTGTTCGCGCTCATCGCCAGAAGGTAGCCGCGCGCGGCCGGGCGGTCAACCGCGCCTACAGGAAGAAGTCGGACACCGGCTGGGGGCGTCCCTCGAGGCCGTCGAGCTTCTCGGGGTGCGCGCTCAGGTCGTCCAGCCAGCGGTTCACATGGTTGTAGAGGCAGGTGACCTCCCGGCACTCGATGCTCGCATCGAAGCTCCCGAGCAGCGCGCCCGCACTCGCGCGCGCCGCCGCGGTGCAGGTGCGGTCGGCATAGGCGTCCGCGGGACCGATCCGGCCGTGCGCCTGGTTGCGGTAGACCGGACAGTTGTAGAG
>JAFGQW010000296.1 GCA_016935485.1 Planctomycetota bacterium
CCGGCGGCGCATCCTCGAACGAGCCCGCCGGCGTCGCGACCCGGAGCGCTCCCGTCTCGCTCGTCGTCACCGAGGAGGCCCCGCGATATCGAAGCTGGATCTGGGCCGGGTCGGCGCCCGGCGCGACCTGGAACTCGTACTTGAGCGCCCCGAGGCCGGCCTGGTAGACGAGGTCGATCCCCGGCCAGAGGTCGCGGTAGATCACCTTCGAGAAGGTCTTGAGCCCCGTCTTCCAGTCTTTCTCCGGCCCCTTGAAGTAGCTGAAGACCGCCTGCTGGCGATCCGCGCCGCGCGGCATCGCGTCGGGATTGGCGCCAAGGAACTCCAGCTTGACGACCCAGTCCCTGTCGCCGCCCCTCAGGCGGAAGGTGATCCCGTCCTTGGTGAAGAAGAGTGTCTTGTCGGACCCCTGGAGGTAGTACGCCACGTCGGCGGGAAAGACGCCACGGTTCTCGATGAAGTAGAGAGGCAGTTTCCCGAAAGTGGCCTCGAGAAGGGCCGGGTTCCGGCTCGGCGGCGTGCGGTCTTGCGCACGGACCGCGACACCGAAACCGAGGAGCGCCAGTACCAGGAGCGTGCCGAGGAGTCTCATCTCGACCTCCTTGCCGGGACGGTTTCACCTGGGTGCAGCATACCGCGCGGCTCGGTCGCCGGGGAAGAGGGCGGCGCATTTCCTGCGTCCAGGCGCACGCGCGCGCCCGGGAGGACGCCTCGGCCTTCGGCACGCTGTGGCTCCTGCGCGGCGGCGCGTTGAGGGCGAGGGCACGCGGTACCAGGTGACCTACAGCCGGCTGGCGCGCTCGGCGGCGTGCTGCCGCGTCTCGGGCGGGGCGGCGGGATCGTCGGCGAGGCGCCGGTAGAGGGCGCGCGCGTCGTCCTTGCGGCCGAGGCTCGCGAGCGAATCGGCAAGCGCGAGGCGAGCCATGGCGTGGTCCGGCAGGCCGACGAGCGCCCGCTCGAGCGCGGAGACCGCCTCGGCGTGCCTGCCCTCGCGGCAGAAGGAGAGGCCATCGTGGAGCGGCCAGTGCGGATCCTCGGGGTGGTGCGCCACGCCGCCGCGCACGATCGCGCGGACCTCGTCGGGCGGGAAGCTCGCGTGCACGAGATCGAGCAGCTCCAGCCGGGCCTCGAGGTGGTCGGGCCGGCTCCTCAGCACGCGCGTGAACGTACCGGTCGCCTCGAGTGCCGCGCCGAAGGACTTGAGCGCCACGCCGCGGTAGTAGCCGAACTCCGGCGCGCCGCCGCCATGCGTCGCCTCCGCGCGCTCCAGCACGCCGAGGAGCGTGCGGTAGTCGCGGAGCCGATCCGCCAGTGCGCGCAACGCCCGCCACGCCGGCGCGAACCCGGGCCGCGCGGCGAGCGCGCGCCCGTAGGACCAAAGGGCTTCGGGCGTCCTGTCCTGCCGCTCGAGCAGCAGGCCCAGGAAGTGCGGCCAGTACGGATAGTGCGGCCGCGCGGACGCGGCGCTCTGGAGGAGTGCGACCGCGCGGCGGAGCGGCTCCGGTGCCGCGGCGAGGTTCGAGAACTCCTGCCAGGCCGCCGCGAACTCGCCGTCCCGGTCGAGCGCCTCCAGGAACGCGGCGAGCGCCTCGTCCTGGCGCTCGGCCCGCGCGAGCAGGAGGCCGCGGTAGTACGGCCACTCGGGCCGGTCCGGGGCATGCGCGTCTCCGCCGGCGATCACAGCGGACAGATCGCGCGCGGGCCGCGCGTCGAGCAGCAGGGCGATCAGCGCGACCCGCGGCTCGGGGAACGCGGGATCGCGAGCGAGCGCGGTGCGGAATGCGGCCTCCACGTCGTCGGTGGGCCGGCTCCGTGCGGCGAGCACGCGCCCGCGGTAGTAAGGCCAGCGCGCTTCCGCCGGCGCCTCGATCTCGAGCGCCTCGAGCTCCTCGAGCAGGCGCTCGGCCACGGCCGGGGTCGCGCACAGCTCCATCAGCTCCGTGAACGCGCGCTCGAGTCCCGGTCGCTTGCGGAGCGCCAGCACGAGCTGCGCGAACGCCTCGTCGCTCCGGCCGAGCTGCTCGAGCACGATCCCGAGGTTCGCGTGGAGGCGGTGGCGATCCTCCGCCTCGACGACGTGCCGGGCGCCGAGGCCCGCGCGCAGACAGCCTTCGGCCGCGGCGAGGCGGCCGGCCGCAAGATGAGCGGCCCCGAGGTCGCTCCACGCGCGCGCACACTCGGGGTCGAGCCTGAGCGCCTCGCGGAGGTGGCGCGCCGCGGCCGCGTGCTCGCTCCGGCCGGCGTGGATCGCTGCGGCTCCGAGGCGCACGCGGATCGAGCGCGGCTGGTTCGAGACCTCGCGGAGGAACAGCATCTCGTCGCTCCGCCAGACCGGGTTGCGCTCGAGGATCACGAGCGTGGAGGCGCCGAGCCACGCGCAGGCGGCGGCGAGGAACACGCCGCGGAAGCGGGCATGGGCGGCGGTGCGCTCCAGGCACCAGACGACGAGAAACACGAGACCGAGGCTCGGCGCGTAGTAGAGGCGCTCGCCGAACACGGTGTCGATCGCCAGCGGCACGTTCGAGACGGCGAAGCTGAAGCCGAGGAAAGCCGCCATGGCAAGGAACAGCAGGGGATGGCGCCGCGCCGCGAGGATTCCGCCCGCGAGCAGGCCGAGCAGCACGAGCGCGGCGAGGAGGAAGCGCGGATCCAGCGGGCTGCGGAGGATCGGGAGCACCATCGCCCCGTGGTCGCACGCGAGCGAGAAGGGGAGGAGCGTGAGGCCGAGCCCCTTCCATGCCCAGACGAAGATCGCGGTGAGGAGGTGCGGGCCGAGCCCCTCGTGGGCGAGCGGATTGGCGGCGAAGGCCGGCGGCGCGGCGGCGGGAAGCGCGCTCACGGCCGGCCAGCCCAGCAGTCCCCAGAACACGGCCGCCGGGACGAGCGCCGCCACGAGGAGCGCGGCGAGCTGCACCCGGTCCCGCGGCGCGTCCGGGCCGCTCCGCCAGCCGAGCGCGAGCCAGAAGAGCGGCGCAATGACGAGCCAGGCGAGCGCGGTCTCCGTGGAGGCGTAGGCGAGAAAGAACAGCACCGCCGCGACCAGCGCCG
The DNA here is from genome assembly GCA_016935485.1 of Planctomycetota bacterium. GTDB lineage: Bacteria > Planctomycetota > JAFGQW01 > JAFGQW01 > JAFGQW01 > JAFGQW01. The sequence goes on from JAFGQW010000296.1 coordinate 3,049, forward strand.
CGAGCACTTGCTCCATCGGGCCCCGCCGGATCGTGCGGCACGCCGCGAGCACCGCCGCGCCGCCGGTGACAAACGCGAGGAGCTCGGCCCGGCCGGCCACCGTGGCCACCACCTCGCTGTGCACGGCGTGGAGGCCGAACACGAGCGCGCCGGCGAGGCTCGCGAGCGTCGCCACGCCGAGGCGAAGCAGGAGCGCGTAGACCACGAGCACGGCCGCGACGTGCAGCAGCACGTTCAGGAGGTGCTGCGGGAAGGCTGTCCGCTTGTGTTCCGGGTCCGCCGGGTCGATCTCGGCCGGCCGCGCGAGGCGGTGGACGGCGGCGTAGCTCCACGCCGTCACCGGCCGGTAGTGGCGGTTCCGCGCGGCGCCTTCCTCGCCGGCGGGCATTGGCGAAGGCCCGAGCTCGTCGAGCGGCCGGGTCCCGCGGCCGGCGTCGCTGCCCATGGCGGCCTCGCGGTCATCGAGGGCGTACCCGTTCCCGAGCGACGGAACGTAGGCCGCGAAGGTCGCGAGCAGCACGAGGCCGAGGCCGAGGGGACCGCCGAGTCGCTGGAGCATCCACGCGCCTTCCTGCGGCGGCGCGCCCGCCGGGGAAGCCCGCGCCGCCGTGCCGGCCCGCCATGCTACCGGCTCGGGGCCGGTTTCGCCACCATCGCGCCGGCAGGGCGGCGATCCGGCGCGGATTCCGCGCGGCGGGTGGTTTCCACCGCGTGCGCCCGAGGATAAACTGGCGCTCGCATCCGGGGCGCTTCCGAGGAGGAACGAACATGTGCCAGGTGAGAGTCTCGTTGACGCTGCTCGTGCTGCTGTCCGTCGCGGCAGGTGGATCGCTCGTCTTGCCGGCGCCGGCACCGGCGCAGGAGCCGGCCGCCGGGGGGCTTCCGGTCGAGAAGGTCGTGCTCTTCACGTCGGGGGTCGGCTTCTTCGACCGCCGGGGCGAAGTGCAGGGCGACGCCGAGGTGCAGCTCCGGTTCAACGTCGAGGACGTGAACGACCTGCTGAAGAGCATGGTGGTGCAAGACTTCGGCGGCGGCCGGGTCTCGGCCGTCACCTACGGCTCGCGCGATCCCATCACCCGGACGCTGAAGACCTTCGCCATCGATCTGACCGGCCAGCCCACGCTGGCCGAGCTCCTCAGGCAGATCCGCGGCGAGCGGATCGAGGTCGAGGCGCCGGCGAAGCTGGTCGGCACGCTCGTCGGCGTGGAGCGGCACGAGGAGAAGCTCGAGGGCAACCGCACAATCGCCTTCGACATGATCGTGCTGCTCACCGAGCAGGGGCTGACCAGCATGCGGCTGGACCGGCTCGGCCGGCTGCGGCTCCTGAACGAGGCGCTCGACCGCGAGTTTCGCCAGGCGCTGGCGATCCTCGCGCTCGAGAACACGACCGAGAAGAAGACGGTCACCTGTCGGTTCCTCGGCGAGGGCTCGCGGCCAGTCCGCATCGCCTACATCCAGGAGGCGCCGGTCTGGAAGACGAGCTACCGGCTGGTGCTGGCTGATGACAAGGCGCCGTTCCTCCAGGGCTGGGCGATCGTCGAGAACACGACCGAGGAGGACTGGGACGGGGTGGAGCTCACGCTGGTGAGCGGGCGTCCGATCTCGTTCATCATGGACCTCTACAAGCCGCTCTACCTGCAGCGGCCCGTCGTGGAGCTGGAGCTCTACGCCTCGCTCAAGCCGCCGGTGGCCGAGAGGACGATGGAGAAGATGGAGCGCGAGGGCGCCGCGGTCCGGCGGCGGGCAGCGCGGGACAAGGACGCCGCCTCTGCCGCGATCGCTCAGGCCGGAGGCCCGTACGGAACCGTGCCTCCCGGGGCGCCGACGCCGACCCCCACGCCGACGCCGACACCGATGGATCTCGCGCTGGGGGTGGCCGCGGCGGCCCAGGGCGCCGAGGTGGGTGAGCTCTTCCAGTACGTGATCGGCGCGCCGGTGAGCCTCGCGCGCCAGCGGTCGGCGATGCTCCCGATCGTGAACACCGAGGTGAAGGGCGACAAGGTCTCCATCTACAACGCCGCCGTTCACGCCCTGCATCCGCTCAATGGATTCCGGCTGGAGAACGCGACGGGGCTCAGCCTCATGCAGGGGCCGATCACGGTCTTCGACGGCGGGGCCTACGCCGGGGACGCTCGCATCCAGGATCTGAAGCCGGGCGAGAAGCGGCTCCTGAGCTACGCGCTCGACCTCGGCGCCGAGGTCCGGATGGAGCGGCCGGGCGGCGACGAGCTCATCACTGCAGCGAAGGTCGTGAAGGGCGTGATGATCGTCGAGCGGAAGTACCAGCGCACGACGAAGTACACGATCAAGAACGCGGCGGAACGGCAGAAGACGGTGCTCGTCGAGCACCCGCGCGATGCGCACTGGAAGCGGGTTGCCCCGAAGCACGTGGCGGAGGAGACGCAGCACTTCTGGCGGCTCGAGGTGGCGGTCGGGGCGGACGCGACGGAGATCCTGCTGGTCGTCGAGGAGCGCATGGACCGCCAGCAGATGGCGCTCACCACGCTGGACAGCCGCACGATCGGTTTCTACCAGGCACGCCGCGAGATCGGGCCGGAGCTCCAGGCGGTGCTGGCGGAGGTCCTGAAGCGGAAGATGGAGGTCGCCTCGCTCGCCGCCGCGCAGAACCGGCACCAGACGAAGATCCAGGCGATCAGCCAGGACCAGGACCGGATGCGCCGCATGATGGAGCACATCGACCGCGAGACTGACCTCTACCGGCGCTACCTGAAGAAGGTGGGCGAGCAGGAGGACGAGATCGAGGCGGCGCGGGCCGCGCTCGAGAAGCTCGAGGCCGAGAGGGCCAGGAAGCAGAAGGAGCTCGAGGATTACCTCGCGGGGCTGAGCGTCGAGTGAGGTCCTGGCCGGTGGCGCGCCGCGCCACCGGCAAGTGGGAGTTAAACACGAAGGCCACGAAGAAGGGAGGAAGGGAGGAAGGGAGGAAGGGAGGAAGAGGAGAAGCGGAGCACGAGGAAGAAGCGTGCGGGTGCGGGTGTCGCGCGCGGATGGCGCGCGCTC
>JAFGQW010000297.1 GCA_016935485.1 Planctomycetota bacterium
AGCGCGTAGAGGATCCGGAGCCCGAGATGGGACATGCCGATCTCGTAGGCGTCCGGGAACGCGAGGCAGATCCGGGCCTTCACGGCCGCCGGCTCCTTCCGAACCTGGTGGAGCTCGCCGCCGATGTAGCGCGCCGGCTTCTCCACGCGGTCCAGCAGCCGGGCGAGCGCCGCGTCATCCAGCATCGCGGCTCCCTCCGGCCCCGGCCGATCTTGCGTGTGCTTCCCGCCCGTCACTGCCACAGCTCGCTTCCACCCCGCGGGCGCTCACGCCCGCACCACGCTCACGCGCACCCGGATCCGCACGCGCACGCCTCTCCCGAACCAAGAAGAGGAAAGGCAACCACGAAGACCAGGAAGGATACACGAAGATCACCAAGAACAAGAGAAGACACAGCCATCGGAGCCGACACCGGGTGTTCCACAACCGTCGCGCCGCCGTCCGTCCGCACGCCCGCGCGCGCTCACGCCCGCACTACAGTCTGCGCAAGGACGTTGTAGCTGAAGGTGACGCCGGAGGCATGCACGAAGCCAGCCTGCCAGTGGCAGGTAAGCCCCACGAGGCTCGGAGCCGAGGGCACGCCGAACGACCAGGTGAGGCTGTGATCGAGGCCGACCACGCCGAGCCAGATCGGCGGACTGAGGCCAAGGAGCCGCAGCCGATCACCAAACGGGGCGTGGGGATCGATGCCGCTACCCAGCCCGAGGAGCGCCAGCGCGCCGGGCGGTCCGACCAGACGGTAACGAACCACCACGCCGGGCTTCACGGGTACCGGACAGGCCGACACGTGGCACGGGTAGTACTCGTAGGCGCCGATATCGACCACACCGGCGCCACCGAGCTGCGGCGGATCGATCCGGGGCGCCCCATCGAAGTCGACCGCCTGCGTGACGTGCGTGTTGGCGCCGCGGTCCCGACCGGGCGAACCCAGCGTGAGCCGGAAGTTCCCGCGCGGCGCGTCGACGAACAGCGGATCGCCGCTGAGGCTGCCGCCGACGCCCACGAGGCCCGGATCCTGGACGAGGTTGTGCTGCAGCAGGTAGGTCGCGGCAGAGTACTCCGGCATGTCCCTGCCATTCTGGAAGAACGTCGAGTTGACCACCGAATGGAGTGGAGCCGCCGACTGGCTGTCCCAGACATCGTGGAGCGCCTGGCCGGACGGGGGAATCGTCGCGGTCCCGCAGCGGTGGAACACGCAGCCCTCGATCCAGCTCGCGCTCTGGGCGCCCAGGCTGGTCTGCGAGAGCACGCCGTTCACACCCGGGGCGTCGAAGAGGCAGCCGCGGATCAAGCTGAAGATGGTCGACCCGGCCCCGCTCGCGTTCGCGTTCACACCGTGCCAGACGTTCGCGACGACGCAGCGCTCCAGACTCAGGTTGGCGACGCTGCCTTGCTGCGCACTGAGAATGACGCCGCTATCCCCTCCGCGCAGCTCGCAGCCGGTGAGCGTCACGTCGGCCCGGGCCGCCTGCAGATTGACGGCGAGATCGCGCGAGTTGGCCATCCGCACGCCGATCAGGTCGAGCACGAGACCGGTGCCGGGGTTGTTCGTGCACTGGAGACCTCGATCCGGCGAGCCGACAAGCACGCCTTCGAGCTGGAGCCGCTCCGCGTCGACGGCGGAGAATACCGTGGTGAACTGCATGGCGGACTTGCGGATCTCGACCGTCCCGGGAACCACCGCCCGGAGCGTGGCGCGCGCCGGAAGCGCGATCGGGAAGACCTCGCCGCTCGTCGTGTCGTACGAACCGGGCTGCAAGCGGAGCTCGAGCGTCACGGGCTTGCCGGCATAGCGCGTGACCGCGTAGGCGATCGTCTTCAGAGGCAGCGCCGCACTGCCGTGGCCGGGCGCGTCCTGACCCCCCGCGGGGTCCACGTAGAGCGTCTGGACCGCCGCGGACCCACTCAGCAGCAGCAGGCCTGCGGCGGCGAGCGCCGCGCGCATCAGACCAGGCATGGTGGTTCCTTCCCGTTCGCGGCCCCGGCGTCTGCGGATCCTGTCCCCTCCCCGCCGGGGCTCGCCGGCAAGCTGGACATGAGCCCGGCGATGGGGCGCGTGGCCTCGATGTGCTCGAGGATGATCTTCACGCTCACCAGCAGCGGCACGGCCAGCACCGCACCCACGAAGCCCCATAGCCAGGCCCAGAACGCGAGCGCGAGCAGGATCATGAGCGGGCTGAGGTCCAGGCGCTTGCCGGTGAGCTTCGGCTCGACCCCGTAGCCCATCACGCCCTGCACGCCCGCAAGCAGCAGCGCCACCGCCACGAACTCGAATCCGAGCCCGAACTGGAGCAACGTCAGCCCGATCGGCAATCCGGCCGCCGCCACGCTGCCGACGTATGGGATGAAGTTGAAGAGAAACGTGAGGATCCCCCAGAGCAGGAAGAAGTCCACCTGGATGAGGCCGAGCACGATCGTGGAGAGCAGCGCGACCAGGAAGCTCACGAAGGTCTTCACCGCGATGTAGCCCGAGATCGCCTGGTTGATGTCGTGGACGACCCTGAGTACCTTCGCCGCCCGCTCCGCGCCGAAGACGGTCGTCACCCGGCGCTGGAAGCCCTCCGCCTCGGCGATCAGGAAGAGCAGGTAGACGAGAATCGCGAAGAAGACCACGAGGAAGTCGACCAGGCTCCCGATGAGGGTGCCGATGGACGTCGTGAGGAACGTGCGCGTCCGCGCCGACAGGTCGTCGGCAGCGGGCGGCGGCGCCGCCGTGGCGGGCGCGGGCCCCGGGTCGCCGTCGCCTCCGCCTTGCCGCAGCGACTCCGCCATGGACTGCAGCCGGTCGAGCTTCGCATGAAACGCGCGCTGCAACGCCTCGAGCTTCTCGCCGTAGACCGGCAGCCGTTGCTGCACGTCGATCGCGCTGCGGTAGGCCACCCGGTAGAGCACAAAGGAGATCACCACGAGTGCGAGCACGATCACTCCGTACGACGGCAGCGAGGGAATGCGCAGCCGGAGGAGGAACCGGTGGGCCGGCATGATCAGGTAGCCGAGAAACACGGCGATGAAGAGCGGTTTGAGGACTCCGGCGAGCTCGTGGAAGATGAACACGAGCAGCACCACCACGACGAG
>JAFGQW010000298.1 GCA_016935485.1 Planctomycetota bacterium
CTCGCCCCCCCCCCCACCCCCCCCCCCCCCCGCCGGCATCACTTCTGCCCGTACGAGCTCAGCCGCGTGTAGAGCGTCTTCAAGCTGATCCCGAGCACCTTGGCCGCCTGCTTCTTGTCGCCGCCCAGGTGGTCGAGCGTCGCGAGGATGAGCTGGCGCTCCGCTTCGGCGGTCGAGGTCCCCAGCTTCACGCGCAGCTCGGGCGCGCCCGCCCCCGGCACGACCGGGCCCTCGAGCGGCAGGTGGCGCGCTTCGATCCGCTCCTCCGCCAGGATGAAGGCGCGGTGGACGACGTTGCGGAGTTCCCGCACGTTGCCCGGCCACGAGTGGGACTGGAGCCGCTTCAGGGCGCCCTCCGAGATGCCCTTCTCGGCATTCTCGGCCCGGTTCAGCTCGGCGAGGAAGGAGGCCACCAGGAGCTCGATGTCCTCGGGCCGCTCGCGGAGCGGCGGGATCTCGATGGGGAAGACGTTCAGCCGGTAGTAGAGGTCCTCGCGCAGGCCGTCATCGGCCAGCAGCGCCTCGGCCGGCCGGTTGGTCGCCGTGACGACGCGCACGTCCACCGGGATCTCCGCCGTGCCGCCCACGCGCACGACCTTGCCGGTCTCGAGCACCCGGAGCAGCTTCACCTGCAGCTCCACCGGCATCTCCGTGATCTCGTCCAGGAAGGCCGTGCCGCCCGCGGCGCGCTCGAAGTAGCCGTCGTGCTGGCGGCTGGCGCCGGTGAAGCTGCCGCGCTCGTGGCCGAAGAGCTCGCTCTCGATCAGCGTGGGCGAGATCGCCCCGCAGTTCACCGCCACGAACGGGCCGCGGCGGCGGCGGCTGAGAGTGTGGATGGTGCGGGCCACGAGCTCCTTGCCGGTCCCGCTCTCCCCGGTCAGAAACACCGAGGCGCCGGTGGGCGCGACCCGCGCGATCAGGTCGTAGACCGCTTGCATCGCGGGCGAGCCGCCGATCAGCAGGCCGAACCGGCCCAGCCGGCGCAGCTCGTCGCGCAGCGAGGCGATCTCGAGGCGGAGCTCGCGCCGGCGCGCCAGGTTGGCGAGCACCGACTTGAGCCGTGCCACGTCGACCGGCTTCGTGAGGTAGTCGGTGGCGCCCAGGCGGAGCGCCTCGACCGCCGTGTCGACGCTCGCGTGGCCGGTCACCACCACGATCTCCACCTCGGGGAAGGGCTCGAGCTCGGCAAAGAGCGCGAGCCCGCTGCCGTCGGGGAGCTTCAGATCGGTGATCACCAGATCGGGCGGGGCGGCGCGCAGACAGCGGCGCGCCTCGCGGAGACTCGCCGCGGTCTCGGCGGCGAACCCCTCCTGCCGGACCAGCTCGGCCAGCGCCTCGAGCGAGGCGCGATCGTCGTCGATCACCAGCGCGACCGCCATCGCTCTAGGTCCCCCCGGCGGCCAGCGGCAAGGTGATCACGAAGCACGCGCCCGCCCCGGCCACGCTCTCCACCGCGATCCGGCCGCCGAGCGCCTCGACGACCGAGCGCGCCACGTGCAGCCCGATGCCGCTGCCGCTCTTCCGGGTCGTGAAGTGGAGCGTCCAGATCCGGTCCAGCACCTCCCGCGGGATCCCGGGCCCGGTGTCGCGGATCCGGATCTCGGCCGCGCCGCCCCGCGCGGCGGCGTCGACGTCGAGCCGCCCGCCTTCGGGCATGGCCTCGAGCGCGTTGAGGAGGAGGTTGATCAGCGCCTGCTTGAGCCGGTCGCGGTGTCCCCGCACGCGGATCGGCCCCGCGGCGATCGCGAGGTTCACGGTCACGTTCTGATCGCGGGCCATCGGGTGCAGCAGCAGGACGGCCTCCTTGAGCACGCGCGCGACGTCGAAGGGCCGGTGCGTCTCCTGGGGGAGCGACGGCAGGCGGAGCACCTCGCCGAGCATGCGCCCGAGCCGCTCGATCTCGCTCCGGACGGTGGCAAGAATCCGGGAGCGCTTGTCGCGCTCGGCGGCGGGGGCGGCCTCTCCGGTCTCGAGCGCCCGGCGCAGCAGCTCGAGGTTGAGGAAGATGGCGTTGAGCGGCGCCTTGAGATCGTGGGCCACCGAGACGAAGAGCCGCGCCAGCGCGCGCATCTTGCTCGCGTCGCGCAGGTTCGTTTCGAGCGCGTCCACCAGGTCGCGGTCCTTCACGACCACGAGGTGGCCGGCGGCGTCTTCCTCGAGGGCGTGGACCTCGAGCCGGAGCCGGCGGCGGACGGCATCGCGCCGCCAGGCGAGATCGGTCCGCACCTCGCGCCGCTCCGTCGCGCGGTCCCGCCGCAACGCGAGCGCGCCCTCCGCCCGGAGCTTCCGGCGCACCGGCGGCCAGCGCGCGCGAAGCTCGTCCTCGGTCGCGCAGCCGAAGAGCTGGCGCGCCGCGTCGTTGGAGAACGAGAGGTCGCCGCGGGAATCGAGGGTGAGGATTCCGATCTCCATCGCCCGGCCCAGGGCGCCGATCCACGAGGGCAAGGTGGTCTGGCTCATGGCGCTCCATCGTAGCGTGTGCCTCGCCCCGCGCCCAGGGAGCGTTCCGTCCCGGCCCGGCGCGCCGGCCCTTTGTAGAAACTGCCGTCGCGAATTCGCGGGCCGCGCGCGCCGGATCGGCCCGGATCGGCGGTCCGGACCCGTGCGAACCATTGGAACGGCATGTGCGTTCCTGGCTGCCAGTGCGGCTCGCGGCGCCCTCCGCGCCGCCGCCGGGGTCGGCGGAAGAAGGGAGTCCGAAATGCGCACGCTCTCGTTCCTCGTGCTGCTCTCGACCGCATTGTGCCTCGGGCCGACCGAGGCGCAGCCGTTCCGTCCCGAGGAGGACATCGCCTTTGCCCGCGGGCTCATGAACCGCCGGATGCACGATCTCGCCAAGGAGGTGCTCGACCGCGTCCTGGAGGACCGCGGGGCCACCCTCGCCGAGCGGGCGTCCGCGCAGCTCGCCCGCGCCGCCGTCGAGAAGGACGAGTTC
>JAFGQW010000299.1 GCA_016935485.1 Planctomycetota bacterium
CCAGCACCTCGCGGCGAAACGCCTTGTAGCAGGTCTCCATGTCGGTCAGGTTGATGTTGGTGAACATGTTGGAGAACAGCGTGAGCAGGCGGTTGCCGACGTAATGCCAGAACAGGTGCACGCGCGCCGGTCCGCCCCCGAGGAAGCGCGATCCGTAGACCACGTCGGCCCGGCCCTGGCGGATCGGCTCCACCAGGCGCGGGTACTCCATGGGGTCGTACTCGAGGTCGGCGTCCTGGATGATGACCACGTCGCCGGTGGCGCACGCGAACCCGGTCGCGAGCGCCGCGCCCTTGCCGCGATTGCACTGGTGGCAGACGAGCCGCAGGTCGTCGTCGGCGCGCGCCTCCGCTTCGAGGATCTCGCGGGTGCCGTCCGTCGAGCCGTCGTCGACGACGACGATCTCCTTCGCATACGGCGCCGCGCGCACGCGCGCCAGCAGCTCCCGCACGGTCCCCTGCTCGTTGAAGCACGGGACCACCACCGTGAGCCGGAAGCCCGCGGGGCGGAGCTCCTCCCCGGGACTAGCCGAGGCGCTTGCCGTACTGCTGCTCATAGTAGCTCCGGTACGCCCCGCTCTTGACGGCCTCCCACCAGGCGCGGTGCTCTTGATACCAGCGGACCGTCTCCCGGAGCCCCGCCTCCAGATCGAACTGCCCGCGCCAGCCGAGCCCGAGCACCCTGTCCGAGCAGATCGCATAGCGGCGGTCGTGCGCCGGCCGGTCCTGGACGTGCCGGATCAGCGCCGCGGACTTGCCCAGCGCCGCGAGGATCGTGCGGACGATCACCAGGTTCTCCCGCTCGCCGCCCACCCCGCCGATGTTGTAGATCTCGCCCCGCCGGCCCTCGCGGCTGACCACCTCCAGCGCCGCGCAGTGGTCGCGCACGTGGATCCAGTCGCGCACCTGGCGGCCGTCGCCGTAGACCGGCAGCGGCCGGTCCTCCAGCGCGTTGGTGATCATCAGCGGGATCAGCTTCTCCGGGAACTGGTAGGGGCCGTAGTTGTTCGAGCAGCGCGTGACCACCGCGTCGAGCCCGTGCGTCTTCACGGCCGCGAGCACCAGCAGGTCGCTGGCGGCCTTGCTGGCCGCATAGGGGCTCGTGGGGTCCAGGGGCGAGGTCTCGGTGAAGCGGCCGGCCGGGCCGAGCGACCCGTAGACCTCGTCGGTGGACACGTGCACGAGCCGGCCGTGCCCCTGCCGGCGCAGGCGATCGATCAGCGTCTGCGTGCCCAGCACGTTGGAGTGGATGAAGGCGCGGCTGTCCAGGATGCTGCGGTCGACGTGGCTCTCCGCGGCCAGGTGAAAGACCTGGTCCACCCCGGCGCCGAAGGCGCGGGCGACGTCGTCCGGCTCCGCGACATCGCCCCGGAGGAACGTGTGGCGCCGGGCGTCGGGCAGGTCCTCGAGGTTCTGGAGATTGCCGGCGTAGGTGAGCTTGTCGAGGTTCACGATCTCGACGTCGGGCCGGGTGGCGAGCAGGTAGTGGATCAGGTTGGAGCCGATGAACCCGGCTCCGCCGGTGACCAGGATGCGCATGGTTCTTCCTCCCGGCGCGCGTTCCCGCCCGCCCGCCGACCGGTGCGGCGAGGCCCGTCAGGACGCGCCGTCGCGCAGATGTTCCTCGACTGCGGCTTCCCAGGGCCGGCACGGGTCGCCGACGGTGAGCTCCAGGTGGTAGTTGCGCAGCACGCTGTACGCCGGCCGCGGCGCCGGCGCGTTCCACTGCGCCGCCGTCGTCGGCTCCAGCCGGCCGCGGTAGCCGACCTGCCGGGCGATCGCCTCGGCCAGGCCGAACCAGCTCGTCTCTCCCCCGCACGACGCATGATAGGTGCCGTGGCCGCCGGCTTCCAGGATCCGCACCAGCGCCGCGGCCAGATCGCGGGTCGCGGTGGGACTGCCGATCTGGTCGGTGACGACGCGCACCGCGTCGCGCTCGCGGAAGAGCTGGCGCATGGTGTCGACGAAGTTCCGGCCGCCCGGCCCGAAGAGCCACTGCGTGCGCACGATGTAGTGGCGCGCTGTGAGCTCGCGCACGAACCGCTCGCCCCACTCCTTGGAGCGGCCGTAGACGCAGAGCGGCCCGACCGGCTCGTCCTCCTGGTAGGGCGACCGCTTGGCGCCGTCGAACACGAAGTCGGTGCTGAGGTAGACGAGCTCCGCGCCGTGATCGCGGCAGGCAGCGGCGACGTTGCGGGTGCCGATCGCGTTGACCCGATAGGCTTGGTCCGGATCCCGCTCGCAGCCGTCGACGTCGGTGAGCGCGGCCGCGTGGACGACCACCTGCGGGTGGGCGGCGGCGATGCGCGGCGCGATCTCCTCGGCGCGCGTCACATCCGCGTCCGCGATGTCGTAGCCGACCACCTCCCAGCCCGCCCGCGCGAGCGCGGGCACCAGGAGACGGCCGAGCATCCCCGCGGCGCCGAGCACGACCGCCCGCCGACTCACGGGTTGTTGGCCCCGCCCTGAGCGACCAGATTGGCGGCCCGGTGCAGGCTCTCGAAGGTCCCGGCGTCCGTCCACCAGCCCTCCACGATCTCGTAGGTCATCTCGCCGCGCTCGATGTAGACGTTGTTCACGTCCGTGATCTCGAGCTCGCCGCGCGCCGACGGGCGCAGCCCGGCGATGATGTCGAAGACGGCCGCATCGTACATGTAGATGCCGATCACCGCCAGATCGCTCCGCGGCCGCCGGGGCTTCTCGACGATCCGGGCGACCCGATCCCCGTCGAGCTCGGCCACCCCGAACCGCTCCGGGTCCGGCACCTTCTTCAGCAGGATCTTCGCCCCTTTCTGCTGCGTGCCGAAGCGACCGACCGGCCCGGCGATCGTCCGCTCGAGGAGGTTGTCGCCGAGCGCCACGACGATCGCATGGTTGTCGGCGAAGTGGCGGGCGAGTGCAAGCGCCGCGGCGATCCCGCCCTCGCCCTCCTGGTAGGTGTAGTTGATGTGCTTGAGCCCGAAGTCCGCCCCGTTGCGCAGCAACTTGAGGAAGTCGCCGGCGCTGTTGCCGCCGGTGACCACGAGGATGTCGGTCACCCCCGCCTTTACCAGGCACTCGATCGGGTAGTAGATCATCGGCCGGTTGTAGACCGGCAGGAGGTGCTTGTTGGTGACCCGCGTCAGCGGCGCGAGCCGCGTGCCCAGTCCTCCACCGAGGATCACGCCCTTCATGTCGTCCGCCTTCCCGCGCCTTTCAGGCGCGCCCTGGCGCTGCGGGGTCCCCCCCGCGCTCGCCCTGCTCCTGGAACCAGGCCACCGTCGCCTCCAGCCCCTGACGGAGCGAGTAGCGCGGCGTGAACCCGAGCCGCTGCGCGGCCCGCGAGATGTCCGCCTGCGAGTGTCGGATGTCGCCCGCGCGGGGCGGGGCGTGCTCGGGCGCGAGCGCGATCCCGACGATAGCGCCGATCTCCGCCAGCAGCACGAGGAGCGAGGTCCGCTCGCCGCAAGCGATGTTGAACACCTCTCCGGCCCCGAGCCCGGCCCGCTCGGCGGCGAGCAGGTTCGCCTGCACGGCGTCCTCGACGAAGGTGAAATCTCGCGACTGCTCCCCGTCGCCGTAGACGACGGGGCGGCGTCCGGCCAGCGCGGCGGTGATGAAACGCGGGATCACGGCGGCGTAATGCGACTTCGGATCCTGCCGGGGGCCGTAGACGTTGAAGTAGCGCAGACACACGGTCGGCAGGCCCCAGTGACGATCGAAGAGCCGGCAGTAGTACTCCCCGGCCTGCTTGGTCACCGCGTACGGCGAGACGGGCAGCCCCTCCTCGCCCTCGCGCTTGGGCAGGCCGGGCGTCTCACCGTAGACCGACGACGAGCTCGAGAACACGAGCCGTTCCACGCCGGCGGCGCGCGCCGCGAGCAGCAGGTTGAGCGTGCCCACGTCGTTCGCGCGGTCGCTTCCGAGCGGGTCCTCGACGCTGCGGATCACGCTGGGCACCGCCCCGAGGTGGAAGATGTGCGTCACCCCCTGGACCGCGCGCGCCACATCGCCGGGCGCCTCGAGTCGGCCCTCGATGAGCTCGACGTCAACCCCGTCCAGGTTGGCGCGACGCCCGGTGGAGAAATCGTCCAGCACTCTCACCGGCTCGCCACGCCTCCGCAGCGCGCGCACCAGGTTGGAGCCGATGAATCCGGCTCCACCGGTGACCAGGTGGCGTCGTCCACTCACGCGCTTGCCTCCTCGAGCAGGATGTCGGCGATCCGTTCGGCGGCGCGGCCGTCCCACAGCGGCGGCCGGCGCGGCGCGCCGCCCACCGCGAGCGCCGCCTCGATGCCGACGCGGATCCGCGCCGGGTCGCTGCCCACCAGCCGGTTGCCGCCCATTGCCACGGTCACGGGCCGCTCGGTCGACTCGCGGAGCGTCACGCACGGCACGCCGAGCACGAGCGCCTCCTCCTGGGCACCGCCGGAATCGGTCAGGATCAGGCGGGCGCCTGCCAGGAGTCCAAGGAACTCGAGATAGCCCATCGGCGCCGTCGTCGCAAGGCCCGGCGCCGCCGCCAGCCGCGGGCCCAGACCGAAGGCGGCGAGCCGCTCGGCCGTCCGCGGGTGCACTGGAAACACGACCGGCAGGCGCCCCGCAAGCTCGCCGACCGCGTCCAGGATGCCCGCCAGGATGTCGGCCCGGTCCACGTTGGCCGGCCGGTGCAGGGTCATGACGGCGTAGGCTCCCTGCGCGGGCGCCGCCGGCGCTCGTCCGGCGGCCTGCCAGGCGCGGCGCGCGGCCTCGAGCGAGTCGATCATGACGTTGCCCACGAGGAAGATCCGCGCCGCCGGGATGCCCTCGCGCTCGAGGTTGCGCACCCCGGAGGTCTCCGTCACGAAGAGCCAGTCCGCGATCCGGTCGGTGAGCAGGCGGTTCAACTCCTCGGGCATCGCGCGATCGAAGCTCCTCAGCCCGGCCTCCACGTGGGCGACCGGCACCTCGAGCTTCGCCGCCGCCAGAGCGGCGGCGAGCGTCGAGTTCACGTCGCCGACCACCACCACGGCGTCCGCCGGGTGAGCGACCAGATCGGCTTCGAACCGCTCGAGCACGCGCCCGGTCTGCGCTCCGTGCGGGCCCGAGCCGACGCCCAGATCGACTTCCGGGGCGGGAATGCCGAGATCGCGGAAGAAGGCACGGCTCATCGCATCGTCGTAGTGCTGACCGGTGTGGACCAGCCGCACCTCGACGCCGCGCCCACGGAGCGCCCGGAGGACCGGGGCGACCTTGACGAAGTTGGGGCGCGCTCCCGCCACCACCGTGGCCGTCCGGATCCGCGCGGGCCGCCTCATGTCGGCACGTCCGCGCCCGCAAGCAACCACGCCGCGAAACGTTCCAGCCCCGCCTCGAAGGAGCAGGAAGGCCGGTAGCCGAGCGCCTGTTCGGCCCAGGAGATGTCGGCCAGGGTGTGCGTCATGTCGCCCGGGTGCGGCGGCGCGTATTGGAGCCGCGGTGCGCGCCCCAGCGCCGCCGCGAGCCGGTCCACCATCTCCCGGAGCGTGATGCGGTGACCGCCCCCGAGGTTGAAGACCCGGTAGCCCGAGCCGCTGGCAAGCGCGGCGACCACCCCGTCCACGATGTCGTCGACGTAGGTGTAGTCGCGCGTCGAGCTCCCGTCGCCGAGGAACGGGATCGCGCGGCCCGCCAGGATGTCCCGGGCAAACTTGTGGATGGCCATCTCCGGCCGCTGGCGCGGGCCGAACACGGTGAAAAACCGCAGGCAGGTCGCCGGAATGCCGTGGCAGGCGTGGTAGGCATGGGCGATGCGTTCGCCGATGAGTTTGGTGACGGCGTACGGCGAGAGCGGATCCGCCACCGGATCGTCCTCCCGGAAGGGCAGACGGCTCGAGGCCCCGTAGACCGACGAGCTCGACCCGAACACCAGATGCCCGAGCGCGCGTCGCCGCGTCGCCTCGAGCAGGAGGAAGGTGCCGGTCACGTTGACCTCCTGATAGAGCAGCGGCCGCTCGAAGCTCGGGCGCACGCCGGCCATGGCCGCCAGATGGACGAGGTCGAACGGCCGGTTCTCGGCGGGAAGGAAGGCCGCGAGCGCCGCCGGGTCCCGGAGATCGCCCTCGACCATCCGGAAGCGGTCGCCGCCGAGCGCGGCGAGGTCGGCCGCGTTGCGCCGCTTCAGGGCCGGCGCGTAGAAGTCGTTGAAGTTGTCCAGCCCGACCACGGTGTACCCCGCCTCCAGCAGGCGCCGGGCCACGTGGAACCCAATGAAGCCGGCGGCACCGGTGAGCAGCACGGTCGACGGGCCCGCCATGGTTCGCTCTCTCACTCGACGGTGACGCTCTTCGCGAGGTTGCGCGGCTGGTCGATGTCACAGCCGCGGCCGAGCGCGATGTGATACGCCAGCAGCTGCAGCGGGACCACGTTGACGATGGGCGAGAGTTCCTCGGGCACCTCGGGCACCGGGAGCACGGTGTCGGCGAGCCCACCGACCCGGGTGTCGCCCTGCGCCGCGACGACCACGATGCGCCCCCGGCGCGCCTTGACCTCCTCGAGGTTGCTCAGCATCTTCTCGTAGACCGCTCCCGGTGTGGCGATGCACACCACCGGGAAGCCCGCGTCGATGAGCGCGATCGGTCCGTGCTTCATCTCGCCAGCCGGGTAGCCCTCGGCGTGGATGTAGGAGATTTCCTTGAGCTTGAGCGCCCCCTCGAGCGCCACGGGGTAGTTCACGCCGCGGCCGAGGTAGAGGAAGTCGTTGTGCGGGGCGAGCCTGGCCGCGGCCTCCTGGATGGCCGGCTCCGCGGCAATCGCGCGCTGGACCGGCTCTGCGATGCCGCGCAGCGCCGCGAGAAGCGCCGCCGCCCGTTCCGCCTCGCGCCCGCGGGTGCGGCCCAGGCTCGCCGCCAGCAGCAGGAGGGCCGCGAGCTGCGTGGTGAACGCCTTGGTGCTCGCCACCCCGATCTCCGGGCCGGCCCGCGTGTAGAGCACGCCGTCCGTCTCCCGGGTGAGCGACGAGCCCACCGCGTTCACGACCGCGAGGCAGTGCGCCCCGCGGCGGCGGGCCTCCTTGACGGCCGCCAGCGTGTCGGCGGTCTCCCCCGACTGCGACACGGCGACCACGAGCGTGTCCGGGCCGAGCGGCGCGCGGCGGTAGCGCAGCTCGCTGGCGTAGTCGACCTGAACCGGCAGGCCCGCCAGCGCCTCGAACCAGAATGCGGCGACCAGCCCGGCGTGCCACGAGGTGCCGCACGCGACCAGGACGACGCGCTGCAGCCGCGCCGCCCGAGCGGGCGTGATCAGGGGCTCGCCCCCGTCGGTGCACAGCGGCTCCGTGCCCGTGCCGATCCGACCGAGCAGGGTCTCGGTCAGCACCCGCGGCTGCTCGTGGATCTCCTTCAGCATGAAGTGGGCGTAGCCGCTTTTTTCCGCCTGGTGGAGGTCCCACTGGATTCGCGTCACGGCCGGCGCCACCGGCTGCCCCGCGAGCGTGAACAGCGCGACGTGTCCCGGTCCGAGCTCCGCGACCTCTTCGTCCTTGAGGAAGATGACGTCGCGCGTGTACTCGAGCAGCGCGGGCACGTCCGACGCGAGATACGCCTCGCCGTCCCGCAGCCCGATCACCAGCGGGCTCTGGTTCCGGGCGCACACCAGGGTTTCCGGTTCCCGCCGGTCGATCACGACCAGCGCGTAGGCGCCCTGCACGTGGGTCAGCGCGGCCACCACCGCGGCGCGCAGCGAGGTGTGCGTGTGCCGCGCCTCGGCGATCAGGAAGGCCAGCACCTCGGTATCGGTTTCGGAGCGGAACACGCGTCCGCGCGCGCGGAGCTCCGCCTTGAGCGTCGCGTAGTTCTCGATGATGCCGTTGTGAATGACGGCGAGGTTCCCCTCGTAGCACAGGTGTGGATGCGCATTCTGCTCGCTCACCCCGCCGTGGGTGGCCCAGCGGGTGTGCCCGATTCCCGTGGTGCCCCCGATGGGCTCGCGCTCCAGCGCGTCCTGGAGATGGATGAGCTTGCCGACCCGCCGCCGCACGGCGATCTCGCCGTCCGCGGACAGCACCGCGACGCCGGCGGAGTCATACCCCCGGTACTCGAGCCGGGCGAGCCCGCGCAGCAGCACGCGCGTCGCGTCCCGCTTGCAGATGCAGCCGACGATTCCGCACACGATCGGTCAGTCCCTCTTGGCTGGTCGGTTCCGGGTGAAGTAGTCCAGCGTGCGCCGCAGGCCCTCCTCGAGCGCGATCTCGGGCTGCCAGCCCAGGCGCTCCCGCGCCCGCGTGATGTCGGGCTGGCGCACCTTCGGGTCGTCGACCGGCAGCGGCCCGTAGACGATCCGGCTCGGCGATCCGGTGATCGCGAGGATGCGCTCGGCAAAGTCCTGGATGGTGATCTCGGCGGGATTGCCGATGTTCACGGGGTCGCGCACCGCGGAGTGCACCAGGCGATGGATGCCGTCAATGAGGTCGTCGACGTAGCAGAAGCTCCGCGTCTGGCTGCCGTCGCCGAAGACCGTGAGATCCTCGCCCGCGAGTGCCTGCGCCATGAACGTCGGCAGGGCCCGGCCGTCTCTCAGCCGCATCCGCGGCCCGTAGGTGTTGAAGATGCGGACGATGCGGGTCTCGACGCCGTGGTAGCGCTGGTAGGCCATGGTCATCGCCTCCGCGAAGCGCTTGGCCTCGTCGTACACACCGCGCGGGCCCACCGGGTTGACGTTGCCCCAGTAGTCCTCGTGCTGGGGATGCACCTGGGGGTCGCCGTAGACCTCGCTCGTGGAGGCCAGCAGGAAGAGCGCCCGCTTCTCCTTGGCGAGCCCCAGCGCCTTGTGGGTGCCGAGACTGCCGACCTTGAGGGTCTGGATGGGGAAGTTGAGATAGTCCACCGGGCTCGCGGGCGACGCGAAGTGCAGGATGGAATCCACGCGGCCCGGCACGTGGATGTAACCGGTCACGTCGTGCTTCAAGAACTGGAAGCGTTCGTGCCCGAACAGGTGCTCGATGTTGCGGAGATCTCCCGTGATGAGGTTGTCCATGCAGAGGACGTCGTGGCCCTCGCCCAAGAGTCGATCGCACAGGTGGGAGCCGAGGAACCCCGCTCCTCCGGTGATCACGTAGCGCGCCATCGTCATGTCCGTCCCGTCAGGCTCCCTCCGGCGGGAGCACCACCTCGAGCTCCGTGCCCGGTCCCACGACCAGCGCCTCCTCGTCGATGCGGAGCACGCCGAACTCCGCGCCCAGCGTCGAATCCCGCCGGAGGAACACCCGGTTCGGCTCGATCCGGTAGAGCGTCCCGGGCGGGATCTCGATCCGCCGGCCGGCGAGCTCGAAGGCATAGCGGCGGCTCAACTCGTGGACCGCGCCAGCGGACACCGGCTCCGGAAGCTCGACCTCGAGGTCGAGGCGCTGGCCCGACTCGAGCATCCGCACCACCCGCCCGTGGCGCAGCACCTCGATCGTCTCCCCGCGGGCATGGCGCACCCGGATCCGGTCGAAGTGCGCGTCGAACTGGATCATCAAATCGACCTTGGCCCGCTTGCCCCCGCGCCACCTGAGCGCGCGGTCTCCCGGCAAGCGCAGCGTCGCGGCGGTCTCGCACAGGGTGACGTCGACGCTCACGCCGTTGAGAAGCGCGATCTCGTGCTCCTGGCCGCCGAGCTTCAGGATCTGGATCTCGGCGGCCTTGCGCATCAAGATCGTCGTGAGATCGGGCCATACCACGTCGGCCTGTGCGCCGCTGCCGGCGAGCTCGATCCAGTCGCCGACGCCGACGGTGACGGACTTGTGCCGCGGGTCGACCCAGCGGTCGAACACGAAGCCCTTGTTCCAGCTCTGCATGCGGATCACGCCGGAATGGCGCGTCAGCACGGGCACCCGCTCCGGGGTGTACTCCTGGGCGCTGGCTGCCAGCACCGCCGCCAGCACGAGCCCGCAGCTGAGCGCGCTGCATCGGGCCGCAAGGCTCACGAGCGCCGGCTGGGCTCGAAAGAGCGCCGGCCGGGCTCGGAAAACCGCCCGCAAGGGCGCGAGGACCTTGGTGTTCATCATGGGGCACCGATCGGATCACTGGAGTATCGGAAGATCGGGCCTGCCAGCGTGACCGATTGCAGACGCTCACCCGTCCCGCCAAGGGACCTTCTCGTCAAGAGGCGCCGGAGACGTGCGTCCCGCTCCGCAGCGCCGAGGCCGGTCCCGGCCGGCCCTGAATCGTAGCGCGAGCTTGGTCCGCAGCCCACTGCAATCGCCCATCAGTTCTCGGCTTGCGCCGCGGCGGGCAGAGGCCGTCCCCGGGAGCGATCGTTCGGCAGCGCCCTTCACCGCTCCCTCCGGCGGCCGCCCCGCCGGCGCCTGAGCCACACCAGGACCGACCCCGCTCCGAAGACCGCCATGAGCACGATGACCAGGAAGGCAGCCACGGCAATGACCAGGGCCGAAGGCCCGAGGTACCAGAGCAAGGCGGCTCCTCGAGGGTGCGGATGACAGTCTCTCTCGGTGCTTTCCGTATAGCACCCGAACGGGGGTCAGACCCCGTTCCGAAGCGGAACGGCGTCAGATCCCAGTCGGTCTCACCGCGGGCACGGGGTCAGACCCCGTTCCGAAGCGGAACGGCGTCAGACCCCAGTCGGCCTCACCGGGCGGGAACGGGGGTCAGACCCCGTTCCGAAG
>JAFGQW010000300.1 GCA_016935485.1 Planctomycetota bacterium
GACCGAGGAGCGCCGCAAGCAGCTGGCGCTCCAGTTCCTCGATCGCCACGGCGCGGCCCTGGCGGAGGGCGTCGGCCTCTACTGGCGCGGCCGCGCTCACCGGCTGGCCGGCGACTCCCGGCGCGCCGTCGCCGACCTGACCGAGTTCCGTGTCACCAACCCCGGCCACCCGCGGCGCACGGACGCGCTGCTCCTCATCGTCGATTGCCTGCTTGAGGCACATCCGGATCTCGCGACCGAGGCCGACCTCGCCGCCGAGAAGCGCCGCCTGCGGCAGGCTCGCACATTCCTGCGCTCCCTCGACCGCGAGACGCTCACGAAGGCGCAGCAGACGACCGCCGCCGAGCTGCACAGCCGC
Source organism: Planctomycetota bacterium (assembly GCA_016935485.1). Taxonomy (GTDB): domain Bacteria; phylum Planctomycetota; class JAFGQW01; order JAFGQW01; family JAFGQW01; genus JAFGQW01. Next base: position 359 of record JAFGQW010000300.1, read on the forward strand.
CTGGGGCTCGGGGATATGCGGGCCGCGTATCAGGATCTGGTCGGCGCGATCAAGACACCCGACGAGGAGAGCTACCACGTCTTCCCGGGGACCCGCGTGGCGTACTGGCAGGTCCAGAGCCTCCACGAGCGGCTCGCCCGCGAGCGGCGGGAGGCCGTGGCGCAATTCTACCGGGCCCATCGCCGGGCACTCGAGGAGGGTCCGGGCCTCCTGTGGAAAGCGCGCGCGCTCGCCCTGGCTGCGGACGCGCGCCGGGCGGCGGAGTCGTACGGCCGCTTCCGGGAAGCGGCGCCCGACCACCCGGAGGCGAATCGGGCGGCGCTGGAGCAGGCGCGACTGCTCGGCATGGAGCGGGGCGAGATCGAAGCCGCCGAACGGGTGCTCGAGACGCTCTGGACCGAGGCGCTCTCCACCGAGGACGCCGAGAAGGTCCAGGCGCTGCGCGAACGACTGGGCGCCGAGCGGCGGCAGCGGGGCGCGCTTTCGGGGTGGGAAGGCCGGCCGCTGCGGCACCTCCCGGCGCTCGAGGCGATCGGGGATCCGCCGCCGCTGACCCCGGCCGGGCTGGAGGGACGCCGGACCGCGCTCCTGGTGTTCGCCTCCTGGAGCGAGCCGAGCCGGGCACTGCTCGCCCAGGCGGCCGGCGTGCAGCGGGCACTGCCGCCCGGGCACGTCCGGTTCGTTGCCGTCACGCAGTGCTTCGGATTCGGGTGGGAAGTGCCGGACGGCGAGGAGCCGGTGCGGGGCGGCAGGCCGGCCGGGCCGGATCTGGCGGCGGCCGAGGAGATCCGGCTCGTGGTGCGGCTGGTCGCCGCGGCGGGTCTCGACGCCCCGCTCGTCGTGACCGCCCCGGAGATCCTGGCGTCCTTCGGGGCCCTGCCGGCGGTGGTGCTCGTGGATGCGGCGGGAGTCGTGCGGTCCGCGGCTGCGGGCGGCGAGGCCGTCCGGATCCTGGCGGGCCTGGCGAATCGCTGAGCCGAGCGGCGCGAGAGGGCGGTAACTTCGCGCGGCGATCCCGGTAGAATCGGGACATCTGCCGGGAGGGTGGTCGGTTCGCCGCGGGCGGGGGTGCGGCCGGGGGGTGCGGCAAGGGGCTTTTTTCCGGCAGCCAAGGAAGGAGCGAGCTTCATGAAGTCCATCGCCGTCGTGGTGTTTGCGTGGGCGCTGGGCGGGCTCGCCGCGGCGCAGCCGGCTGGCGACGAGGAGCGGAGCATCCGGTGGGTGGCGAGCTTCGAGGCCGCGACCCGCCAGGCGGCCCAGCGAAACGTTCCCATCCTGGTGGCGGTGGTGAAGGAGCATGACGCCGCAAGCGAACCGGAGAAGCGCCACAGCGTGGAGCAGATGCTCAAGGTCGTCTACCCGGATCCCGACGTGGTCGCGGTCGCGCGCCGCTTCGTCTGCGTCATCGTGAGTCTGGGCTGGAAGCCGCGGGAGGGCGGAGAGGCGCGTTTCCTGGGGCGGCTCACCGAGAAGCAGAACGAGGAGCTCGAGGGCCGCGTCCGGGAGACTTGCTTCCCGTCCGTCACCGACATCGTGACGCCGCAGCACCTGATTCTCGATGCTTCGGGCAAGGTGCTCGATCGCTTCCTCCTCACGCGCACGCCCGAGGAGTTCGCGCGGTTGCTGAAGAACGCGCTGGCGCGCTTCCGCGGCGAGACGCCGGTGGACGCCGTCACGGCCGATTCGGCGCAGGTGGTGAGCGGGCTGAAGGACAGGGACCCGGAGGTGCAGGCGGCGGCCTTCCGCCAGGCGCTCGCCCTGCTCGGCCAGGACCGGAAGGACCCGGCCGTGCAGGATGCGGCCGCGCAGTATCTGCGCAACTTGAAGGGGCACCCGGCTCTCCGCCGCGCCATCGAGGCCATCGATCTGGCCGGTACCGAAGGCGCGCTCGAGCTTCTCGTGCCGCACTTGAGGCACCGCAACGCAGCGATCCGCGCGCGCGTGCTGGACGTGCTCGCCGGCGCTCCGGCGCTGAAGATCTTCCTCAAGCCGCTTGCCCAGTGCGCGAGCAGCGAGCTCGAGCTGGCTCCGCTGCGCACGCTGGTCGTCGTCCTCGACAGCTATGCGGACAGTTTCCCCGAGGCGCTCTCCCTGCTCAACCGGCTGGTCTCCCACAAGGAGGATTCCATCAAGGTGCTGGCTACGTTCGCGGCGGCGCGGCCCGCCAACGAGGAAGTCTACGGGAAGCTGCTGGCGCGGGCGCGCGTGGAGCCGGTGGTGGCGGTGCGGGTCGCCGGCATCCTGGGGCTGGCGCGGATGAAGGCGGTCAAGGCGCTGCCGGCGCTCGAGGGCCTGCGCGCGCGCGAGCAGAAGGAGCCGCAGGTGACCGCGGCGCTGGACGCGGCGATCGCGAGCCTCGGGGGCACGGTGCCGGAATCTGCGGCGGCGCTCGAGAAGGAGATCCGCAAGGTGCGGCGCGAGGCCGGGGCCACGGATGACGACGAGCGTTCGGGTGGCGGCCGGAAGGCGCACGGGCGCAAGGGCGGGCGCGGCAAGGGGCGGTGAGCGGAGCGCGGGGTGATCACGGATTCGGGCGGGTGCGGGTGACGCGCGCGGACTGCGTGCGCTCGCGTGACGCGCGCGGTGCAATTCGATGGGGTCAGACCCCAAGGACTTGCAGACCCGCTTGTCCGCAATTCGATGGGGTCAGA
>JAFGQW010000301.1 GCA_016935485.1 Planctomycetota bacterium
ACCCGGCTGCCGGCCCACAAGTCCATGCTCGACGTCTCCGGCGTCATCTGGGAGACCTGCAAGTCCTATCTCACGCAGCAGGGCAAGTTCCTCGTCATCCTGTGGACGCTGATCGCGCTCTGCATGGTCTACTACTTCGCCGGGCTCTCCCACCAGCCCGCGTTCAACGTGATCGTCATCCTGCTCGCCTCCGTGCTCGGGATCCTCGGCTCCTACGGCGTGGCCTGGTTCGGCATGCGGATCAACACGCGTGCCAATGCCCGGGCGGCGTTCGCCTCGCTCACCGGCAAGCCCTCCGACGTGGTGCGGATCCCGATGAAGTCCGGCATGAGCGTCGGCCTCCTGCTGGTGAGCGTCGAGCTCTTCTTCATGATCTGCATCCTGATCTTCCTGCCGAAGCATCTGGTGGGCCCGAGCTTCATCGGGTTCGCGATCGGGGAGTCGCTCGGCGCGAGCGCGCTCAGGATCGCGGGCGGGATCTTCACCAAGATCGCCGACATCGGCTCGGACCTCATGAAGATCGTCTTCCATCTGCCGGAGGACGATCCGAAGAACCCCGGCGTGATCGCCGACTGCACCGGCGACAACGCCGGCGACAGCGTCGGCCCGACCGCGGACGGGTTCGAGACCTACGGCGTGACGGGCGTGGCGCTGATCGCCTTCCTCGCGCTGGCGCTGGCCACGACCCCGCTGATGTCCGCGACCCTGATCATCTGGATCTTCGCGATGCGCATCCTGATGATTCTCACCTCGCTCGCCTCGTACTTCATCAACGACCGCATCACCGTTTCCCGGTGGGGAAGCGCGAAGAAGTTCAACTTCGAGCAGCCGCTCACGAACCTCGTGTGGCTCACCTCCGCGATCTCGATCCTGGTCACCTTCTTCGCGAGCTTCGTGCTGCTCGGCGCGCAGGACAGCCAGCACCCCGGGCTGTGGTGGGCGCTCGCGATCATCATCAGCTGCGGCACGATCGCCGGCGCGCTGATCCCCGAGTTCACCAAGGTCTTCTCCAGCACGCACTCGCGGCACGTCCGGGAGGTCGTCACCGCGAGCCGGCACGGCGGCGCCTCGCTGAACATCCTCTCCGGGTTCGTCGCCGGCAACTTCTCCGCGTTCTGGGAGGGGCTCACGATCCTCTTCCTGATGTTCATCGCCTACACCGTTTCCCAGCACGACGCCATCGTCGGGATCATGCCGCCGGAGTTCACCTTCGCCGCGCCGGTCTTCGCGTTCGGGCTCGTGGCCTTCGGCTTCCTGAGCATGGGCCCCGTGACGATCTGCGTGGACAGCTTCGGGCCGGTCGCCGACAACGCCCAGTCGGTCTACGAGCTCTCGCGGATCGAGAGCCAGCCCGACATCGCGGCCGACATCCAGAAGGAGTTCGGCTTCCAGCCCGATTTCGAGAATGCCAAGGCCTACCTCGAGGAGGCCGACGGCGCCGGCAACACGTTCAAGGCGACGGCCAAGCCGGTGCTGATCGGCACGGCCGTGGTCGGCGCCACCACGATGGTCTTCGGCATCATCATCCTGCTCGAGAACATCTTCGGCAACGTGATCGCCAACCTCAGCCTCGTGCGCGCGGAGATCATCCTCGGGCTGCTGATGGGCGGGGCCGTCATCTACTGGTTCACCGGCGCCGCCACCCAGGCGGTGACCACCGGCGCCTACCGGGCGGTGGTCTTCATCAAGAAGAACATCCGGCTCGACCGGGAAGAAGCCTCCATCGCCGACAGCAAGGAGGTCGTCAAGATCTGCACCCAGTACGCGCAGAAGGGGATGATCAAGATCTTCATCGTGATCTTCTTCTTCGCGCTGGCGCTCTCCTTCTTCAACCCGTACTTCTTCATCGGCTACCTGATCGCGATCGCGTTCTTCGGTCTCTTCCAGGCCATCTTCATGGCCAACGCGGGCGCGGCCTGGGACAACGCGAAGAAGGTGGTCGAGGTGGAGCTGCGGGAGAAGGGCACGCCGCTCCACGAGGCCACGGTCGTCGGCGACACGGTGGGCGACCCGTTCAAGGACACGTCCTCGGTCTCGCTCAACCCGGTCATCAAGTTCACGACGCTCTTCGGCCTGCTCGCCACCGAGATCGCAGTGACCATGACGTCGCAGGGCCTGAAGACCGGCCTCGCGATCGTGTTCTTCGCGATCGCGCTCTTCTTCGTCTACCAGTCCTTCTACGGGATGCGGATCGGCGAGGAGAAGCTCTGAGCGGAGTGCCGCACGGAACCAGCAAGGCGCCCCGCTCCGGGGCGCCTTTCTTCTGGCCGGCCACCCGACCGGAGGGTCCGGCAGGCTGGAATTCCAGACTCGGCCCGCGAGCGACACGACCGGGGTTGACGCGACTCTGGAATGCCAGACTCGCGGGGTGACGTCGGTGCCGCGTCGCGGCCAGCCGGGAGTGCCCGCGGGCACGACCAACCGCGCATCAATTCCGGTGCGGCGCATCAACTCCGGGTGCGGAGTCTGTAATTGCAGACTCGGCCCGCGGGCGGCACCACCGAGGTTGACGCGTGCACCCGTGCAGTGCCCGTGGCCACACCGAACCGCACATCAACTCCGGTGCGAAGTCTGTGATTCCAGACTCGAGGCGCTCCGGAAGGTTCTCCTTCATGGAAGGAGAGTTCTTCCCGAATCTCTCCTTCCATGAAGGAGAAGATACCCGGCACGGCCTCACCGCTCCCGCATCCGCGCCGGCGCGCCCTCCCGCGCCGACGACGTCGAGCCGAATCCGCATGTTCCGGCCTGGAACGGACCTACCCGGTCACACGGATGGCCGCGGGGTTGCTGATCGACTTGACGCCGAGCGGCTCCCGGCTGTCGATCGTGACGAACGCGCTGTGGAGCGTGACCCCGATCAGCGCGGTGGCTTGCGGGATGCGGATCCGCGCAGAGGCCCGTCCGCTCGTGTCCAGCGTTCCCGCGTAGCCGACGAAGATGTGCGGCGCCTGGTTGCCCACGGCGAGCGCCAGCAGCGCGTCGAGAGCGAGCGGGATCTGGCGGCTCCCGAGCGGGATCGGACCCCGCCCGAGCGACGAGCCGAGCTGGTACGGCAGACTCGCATCCGCCGGGGCGTACAGCACCCAATCCGCATCCGCGCCGATCCGCGGGCTCGGGGCGGCCGCCAGCAGGATCGCATCCCCGGCGGTGATCCGCATCTTCGCGATCGCGCTCGTGCCAAGAGGCTGTCCATCCCACTGCGGCGCATCGTACGCGCCCGGGTACCAGTTCTTCACGATCTGGATGCTGTGGTTTCCGCAGCACGTGACACGAAACAGCGTGTATGGAGCGGCCAGCTTGTAGCGAATCTCGATCACCATGTTGTCGCGGCCGTTCACCACGAACGCGTTGCCGTCCGGCAGGTTGAGCCCGATGTCCCACCACGCGTTCGGCACCGGCGCCCAGAGGAGCGGGGCTTCATGCGCCCTCGTGAGATCCGCCTCGAGGTTGTCGGCAAACGTCGTGCTCAGCGTGGTTCTCCGGCAGTGGGCGATCCGGATCTGGCAGACGCTCGCGTCCAGTCCCGGCCGGACGTAATCCGGGGCGAAGCCGAGGTCCTTGATCCAGCAGACCTTCCCGGAGAACTGGGCCGCGGGAATCAGGTAGTGGCACCGCATCTCCCCCTGGATGAGCGGGCTCTCCCAGGGATAGAAAGCGATCGGTTCCGTGGTGCCGATCGACCCGTCCGGGGACATACACGTAGAACTCGCCGGCCGCCGAAACTCCGTTCGCCGCCAGGAGCACCGCGAGCACCAGACCCGACCAGCGTGCCGGCCTGCGCATGTGCCCTCCTCCCCGAGCCCGGTGCGCCAGGGCGCTACAGGCAACGCCGATTGCCCGCACGAACGGGATACAGCGGCCCGTCAGGCCGAAACCTCGACGTAGGTCGAGTAGCTCTTCGGCTCGGGTACCTTCATCCGTTCGGCACGCATGCCCTCCAGGTGGAACTCGATCGCATCCTTCATCGCCTTCTCGACCTGCTTGCGCGTGGCCCCGGTGGCGACGCAACCTTGCAGATCCGGCGAGTACGCGGAGAAACCCCTCTTCGTCTTCTCGATCACAATGAGGAACTTCATGTCTTGAGCCCTGCCTGCTTCAGAATGCTATTGAGTGTACCTGGGGCAAGTTCGTCGCGCAACTTCCCCGCCACCGTGACCAGCCCGCGCCTGGTGGCGTGCCTGAACTGACGGCGGCTACCCCGCTGCCGAGCGAGGGTCCAGCCCTCGTCCTGCAGCATCCGCACAACCTCACGCACCTTCATGGGCGGTTCCCAGGACCACCCTCCCGCTCGAGATCATCCAGCCTGCAGTCGAGCTCCCGGCGCTGCGCGTCGGTGACGGGCACGTCCTCGGGCTCGAGGCTGTCCCAGATCGCCTCCCCGCCGCAATCGCCCGGACGGCGCGGCGAACGAATGACGACTTCCCTGCCGGATCGGCGCTGCCCCTCCTGAAGCGTCCGGGCGAACTTCTCCAGGTCGCAATCCGATTGCGCAAAAAGGGCTTCACGAACCGCGCGCACCTCTGCCACGATCGGATCGTCCCACCGCTGCGAGCTCTCGACCACCTCGGTCATTCTCACGGCCTCCGAGAAGCTGTTCCGGTGTGCACAGAATCGCCGGCGGCGCCGGACTCCCCTTTCGGCGGCGGCGCGGCGAGCTCCACCCCGCCGGCCTCACGCCAGCCGGGGAGGTACTGCTGGAACCAGCGGATCGACTCCTCGAGGTAGTGGCGGTGGTGGCTCGGCCGGTTGATGCCGTGCGCCTCGCCCGGATAGAGGATCAGCTTCGACGGAACGCCCAGCATCTGGAGACACTGGAACATCTCGATCGCCTGCATCGGATGCACGGCCGTGTCCTCCTTGCCGTGGATGATCAGCGTCGGCGTCGTGATCCGGTTGAGGCGCGCCACGGGACTGTGGTCGAACAGCCGCTGCATGGCCTCGGCCGACTCGAGCGGGCGGTAGTAGGCGCGAGGCAGAATGGGGTTGTTCTGCGCCATCGCGGACACGAAGTTGAATCCGCCCGCGATGCTCACGGCCGCCTTGAAGCGCGAGGTCCGGCTGATGGCCGCGTTGGTGAGGTACCCGCCGTACGAGTAGCCGGTCATGCCGATCCGGTCCTCGGCGGTGATCCCCGCGCCGATGAGATCGTCCACGCCGGCCATCACGTCCTCGAAGTCGCCCAGGCCGAAGCCCTGGAAGTTGCCCTGCTGGAACTTCTCGCCATAGCCGGTCGAGCCCCGCGGATTGACGAGCAGCGACCCGAACCCGTGGTCCGCAAGCACATGCCACATGTAGCGGTAGGAATACGAGTTCCCCCAGCGGCTGGCCGGCCCGCCGTGGGCGTCGAAGAGCACCGGCACCGGCTTTCCCTTCTCGAAGCCGCGCGGCAGGAACAGGAAGCCCTCCACCTCCGTGCCGTCGCCGCTCTTCCAGACGCGCCGCTCCGGCAGACGCAGCCCGTACTTGACGACCTCGTCGCGCACGCGCGTGATTTGCACGGGCGTGAAGCCGGCAGCCGCCGGCGCGGCAGGCGCCACGAACAGGTCGCCCGGACGGGCGAAGTCCGTCCAGGAAAACGCCATCAGCTTGAGAGCGGGGCCGAAGCTCAGCCCACCGATCTCGCCGTCCACCCGCGTGATCGGCTCCACCGCACTGCCGCCGTCCGCCCGGACGCGGTAGACGTTGAGGTTGGAGCGCTCGGCGCCGACGAACCAGAGGTACGCCCCGTCCGGACTCCAGTGGAGCGAACCGTCGGCGAGGCTCGCGAGGCGTCCGGAAGCCGTGCCCGGCCACTCGCGAGTGAGGTTCTGCGGCGCGCGCTCCCCGCCGAGGTCCAGCACCCAGATGTCCTTCGTGGTGAGGTAGACGTCGAAGGGTTCGCTGCGATCGCGATAGTAGGCCAGCCGCTTGCCGTCGGGGCTGAACCGCGGGCCGATGTGCTTCACCGGCCCCTCCCCGAGCACGCGCACCGTGCCGTCCAGCTCGATCAGCCCCAGCGCGTGGTCCTCGGTCACGCCCTCGCTGCCGTTCGGATCGAAGGTGAACGCGAGGCGCTTCCCGTCGGGATGCCAGTCGAAGTCGTAGATGTAGGCGCTCCCGTCGGTGAGCTGGCGCCGCTTGCCGGTCGCCCGCTCGTGCAGCCAGAGCTGCGGCCACCGGGTCGGATCCTCGAGCGTCGTGCGGATCTCCGGGTCCTTGCCGTACCCGGGCCGCTTCGGGTCCTTGGTCGGCGGTGCGAGAAAGGCGATCCGGGTGCCGTCCGGGGAAAAGAGCGCGCTCGAGATCGGGCTCTCCACCAGCCGCTCGGGATCCGCGCCGTCGAACCGGTTGAGCCAGAGCTCGGCCTTGCCGCCGCGCGTCGAGGTGAAGGCGAGCCCCTCGCCCCCCGGCACCCAGATCGGCTCCCACGAGTCGCCCGGTTCGCGGGTGAGCACGCAGGGCGTGAGATCCGAGCCGGACACGAGGTAGGCGAGGTGGATCTGACGGTGGTTCTTGTCGTCCTTCAGGTCGCGGACCGAGCAGGTCCACGCGAGCTTCGTCAAGTCCGGAGAAACCGCGACCTGGCTCACGCGCGGGAGCGTGATGAAATCCGGCACGGTGAAGCGTTCCTGGGCGGAGGCGGAAAGGGCCGCGAGGACGACGGCCACGAGCGGCGCAAGAAATCGAAGGCGTCGGTGTTGCATGGTTCTGTTCCCACGAAGAGTAACAGCAAGAGCGACGAGCGGCGGACCGCGCCGCCCCGGTCGGACCCACGTTCTACCCGACGCCGCCGTTTCCTTCAATCGCCTGGCGCGCGCCGGGCGCCGGGCGGCAGCTCGATCGCCTCTGCGCGAAGCACGCCGGCGAGCGCCCGGGCGAAGCGGGCGCTGTCCTGGCCCACCGGAAACTCGCCAAGGGAGCCCAGGAACTCGGCGTGGCTCCGACCGCGGCGGTAGTCCGGCTCGCGCGGCGGGTGCCGGAGATACCGGGCGATGCCTTCGATGTCGGGTTGCACGAGCAGGCAGGCCGAGTAGTAGAGGCTGTCGGGGCAGCGGTGAATGCAGGAACCGGCCACCTTGCGGTCGTCCAGCACCAGATCGGAGATGCCGCCGCCGTGCACGCCGGCGATGCCGAGATGGCAGAGCCCCTCGATCAGCCACCGGGTGAGCGCGTCGAAGCAGGCGGCATTCTCCCGGAAGCCCACGGTCGGCAGCGCCACCGACACGATCACGTTGCCCGGATCGAGCACCACGGCTGAGCCGCCTCCCGGACGTCGCAGCACCGCGACGCCGTCGGCGCGCACCGCTGCGAGGTCGAGCTCCACCGCCGGATCGCTGCCCCGGCCGAGCACCACCGCGACCCCGGGATACGGGTAGACCGCGACACGCGCCCGCCGCTCACGGCGCGCCGCCTCGACCAGCTCCCGGTCGAGGTCGTAGTCGCCGATCTCGATCTCGCGCGCTGTCACCGGTCGTCCTCACGCACCAGGAGTAGAGAAGAGCAACCACGCGGAGTCGAGGGATGGGGCTCCCGGCTTCGAGAAAAAGGCGCCGAGCCGCCCCATCCCTCGACCCCCTGCGCCCGCGAGAACGGGGTCAGACCCTACTCCCACGCCCGCGCGCCACGCTCACCCGCACGCGCACCCGCACGCCTCACTCAGAAGAAGAAAGGCAACCACGAAGCACACGAAGAAGACACGAAGAGCACGAAGGTGGAGGAACGGGAACGGCGCCTGACCCCAGTCGGCCTCCCCGCGCGCGCACTCCGCGCGCGCCACGCTCACCCGCACCCCGCACTGCTCGTCATCGTGCTCGTGCTCGTGCTCGTGCTCCCCTTCTTCTCTTCTTCGTGTTCTTCCTCTTCCCTTCGTGTCCTTCGTGTTGAACACCACCGCCGTGTTTAACACCACCGCCCCGACCCCGCTGACTCCCGGTCACTTCTTCTTCGGCCGCGGCGGGTTGATATGCACGCACGTCCCCGCGGCCACCTCGGCCGCCTCCATCACCGCCTCCGACAGCGTCGGGTGCGGGTGGATCGTGGCCGCAAGATCCTCGAGCGTCGCGCCCATCTCCACCGCGAGCGTCCCCTCGGCGACCAGGTCCGACGCGTTCGGCCCCGCAATGCCGACGCCGAGCACGAGCCCGCTCTCGGCCGCCGCGATCACCTTCACCAGCCCCTCGGTGCGGCCCAGCGTGCGCGCGCGGCCGAGCGCCGCCAGCGGGAAGACGCCGACCTTCACGGCAAGCCCCTTCTCCCGCGCCTCTGCCTCGGTGAGCCCCGTCCACGCGAGCTCCGGATCGGTGAAGACCACGGCGGGCACGGCCCGGTTATCGAACGCCGCCGCGTGGCCGGCGATGACCTCGGCCGCCACCTTCGCCTCGCGGCTCGCCTTGTGCGCGAGCTGCGGCCCGCGCGTGATGTCCCCGATCGCGAAGATCGTCGGCTCGGCGGTGCGGCACTGCGCGTCCGTGGGAACGAGCCCCTTCTCGTCCAGCACGATCTTCGTGTGCTCGAGCCCGAGGTCGCCGGTATTCGGCGTGCGGCCGACCGCCACCAGCACGCGATCGAACGACTCCTCGAGCGGCCCCTCCCGGGTCTCGACGGTCACGCGGAACCCGCCGCCATCCTTCTCGAGCGCAGTCACCTTCGCCTCGGCGAGCACCCGGTGCAGGCGCTTGCGCGCGCGCTCCACCACCACGGCGGCGAGATCGCGGTCCGCGCCCCCGAGGAACTCCGGCAGGAGCTCGACCAGCGTCACCTCCGCGCCGAGCCCGGCATACACCCGGCCGAGCTCGAAGCCGATATAGCCGCCGCCGATGACCAGGAGCCGCTTCGGCACCTCGGGCACCTCGAGCGCCTCGCGGGAGGTCCACACGTCCTTCGAGCGTGCAAACGGCGGCACCGCGGCCTCCGACCCCGTGGCGAGAATGCAGTGCTTGAAGTCGACCGCCGCCACGTCGGACGCTTCGAGCGCCACGCTGGTCGGGCTCTCGAAGCGCGCATGCCCCCGCACCACCTCGACGCCGCGGCGCTTGAGCAGCCCGTCGACGCCCTTGGTGAGCCCGTCCACGACCGAGCGCTTGAACGCCGCGAGCTTCCCGGGATCGAGCGCGACGTCCCGGAACTGGAGTCCCATCTTCTCGGCGTGCCGGGTCTCCTCGAGCAGCGCAACCGCGTGGATCAGCGTCTTGGAGGGGATGCACCCCTCGAGGAGGCAGACCCCGCCCCGCCGCTCGCGCCGCTCGACGAGCAGGACCTCCTTGCCGAGATCCGCGGCGCGCAGCGCGGCCACGTAGCCGCCGGGCCCGGCGCCGATCACGAGCACTTCCGTCGACTGTCTGAGGCTCCCCATCACCATCGTGGTCCGCTCCTCCCGTTCGGTGTCGGGGCCGCGCGGCCCCGGATCGTGCGTGCTTCTCCGGCGCGGCGCCCCCGGGCGCCGCCGGCCGTCAGACGAGCCGGCTGAGCAGCGCCAGCGGATTCGTGAGGCACGCCATGAGCTCGTTCACGAACCGCGCCGCATCCGCCCCGTCGGCCATGCGATGATCGAAGGCCAGGGTGAGCGGCAGCATCGTGCGCGCCACGATCTCGCCGCCGCGCACCACGGGCTTGTCCGCGATCCGGCCCATCCCGAGGATCGCCACCTCCGGGTAGTTGATCGTGGGGATGAGACCGGTCCCGCCGAGCATGCCGATGTTGGTGACCGTGAAGGTGCCGCCGCGGAAGTCCTCCACACCGATCGAGCCGTCCCGCGCGCGCCGCGCCAGCTCCGCGATCGCCGCCGAGATCTCGCGCAGGTTCTTCCGGTCCACGCCTTTCACCACCGGGACCACGAGGCCGCGCGCGGTGTCGGCCGCGAACCCGAGGTTGTAGTACTTCTTGTAGATGAGCTCGCCCCGGAAGGGGTCGAGGCTCGCGTTGAACTGCGGGAACTGCCGGAGGCAGAGCGCCGTCGCCTTCATCACGAGGGCGAGCATCGTGAGCTTCGCATCCTCGCCGGCCGCCTCGAGCCGCGCGTTCTCGCGCCGGCGCGCCGCCTCGAGCTCGGTCACGTCGACCTCGTCCATGTGCACCACGTGCGGCACCAGCACCATCGACGTGACCATCTTGCGCGCAACCTTGCGGCGGATGCTCCGGAGCGCCTCTTTCTCGACCGGCCCGAACTCGCTGAAGTCGGGCAGCGGCTCGAGATCGAGCAGCGGGATGGGCGATGCGCCCGGCGCAGGTGCAGCGGCCGGCTCTTCCGCCCCAGTCCCGGCCGCGGCGGGCCGCGGCGCGCCGCCGGCCGCGAAGGCCTTGAGATCCTCGAGCGTGATCCGCCCTCCGGGGCCGCTCCCCGGCACCGCGGCGAGATCGATCCCCATCTCGCGGGCGACCCGCCGGGTTGCCGGCGCGGCCGGCACCGGCCCGCGCCGGTCGTGCACCGGGGCCGGCGCGGCGCGGGCGGGCGCGGGCGCCGTCGCAGCAGGAGCGGCCGGCTTGGGCGGCGCCTCCGCCGCCGCCGTCTGGCCGCCGGCCTCCTCGCGCGCGGGTGCCGCTGGCTCGGCCGCCGCCGGCGCAGGCGCGGCTGCCGCTGCGGCCGCGCCGTCGTCGATCACCGCGATCACCGCGCCGACCTTCAGCGTGTCGCCCACGGCGCCGCTCAGCCGCACGACGCGGCCGCCCCGCGGCGACGGGATCGTCACCGCCGCCTTGTCGGTCTCGACATCCACGAGCGGCGCGTCCTCGGCGATCACGTCGCCCTCCGCCACATACCACTTGAGGAGCTCGCCCTCGTGGACGCCCTCGCCGAGATCGGGCAGCTTGAACTCGAACATACGAACCTCTCCCGTTCCGACCGGCCGCGCCGCGCCGCCGCCCGTCTCATGCGAAGTCGAGCGTCTCCTCGATCGCGCGGCCAATCCGATCCTCGTCCGGAATGTAGAGCATCTCGCGCCCGAAGTACGGCGTCGGCACGTCGTAGTGCGTCACGCGCCTCACCGGTGCCTCGAGCTGCATCAGCGCCTTGTCGTTGATCACCGCGATCACCTCGGCGCTCACGCTGAAGCTCCGCGGCGCCTCCTGCACCACCACGCAGCGCCCGGTCTTCTGCACCGAGGCCGCCACGGCGTTCACGTCCATCGGCGCGATCGTCAGCAGATCGATCACCTCGAGGCGCACGCCCCGCTCCGCCTGGACGCGGTCCACGGCGGCGAGCGTCGGGTGCAGCATCGCGCCCCAGGCCACCACCGTGAGCGCGGTCCCCTCGCGCACGACGTCGGCCCGGCCGATCTCCATCACCTCTTCCTCGTCTGGCACCTCCTCGCGAAACGCGCGGTAGACCCGCTTCGGCTCCATGAACACGACCGGATCGGGATCGCGGATCGCGGCCACGAGCAGTGCCCGCGCCTTGCGCGGCGTGGACGGAATCACGACCTTCACGCCCGGGAAGTGCGCGTACGTGGCCTCGCGGCTCTCCGAGTGGTGCTCGAGCGCGCGCACGCCGCCCCCGTAGGGCATGCGCATCACGAGCGGGCAGGAAAACAGCCCTCGGGTGCGCGCCCGCATGCGCGAGGCGTTGCCCTCGAGCTGGCCGATGGCGAGGTAGCTGAAGCCGGAGAACTGCATCTCGGCAACGGGTCTCAGCCCGCCGAGCGCCATCCCGATCGACGTGCCCAGGATGGCCGACTCGGCGAGCGGCGTGTCGATCACCCGCTCGGCGCCGTACTTGCGGTGAAGCCCGGCGGTCACCCGGAACACGCCCTCGTTCACGCCGACGTCCTCGCCGAGCACGACCACCGCGGGGTCGCGCTCCATCTCCTGCATCAGCGCGAGATTGATCGCCTGCACCATGTTGAGCTTAGCCATGGGCGGCCTCCTCTCGCGCGGCGGTTCTGGCGCCGTCTTCCCCCGCGCCGGCCCGCCGCGCCAGATCCTGGAGGAACAGGGCGCGCTGCTCCTCGATCACGGCGTGCCGCGTGCCGAACACGAAGTCGAACGAGGCGTCGGGCTTGAAGTCCTTGCGCGCCTCGAAGGCCTGCACGTGCTGCTTGTTCTCCTCGCTGATCTCGTGCTGGATGCGCTCGATGTCGGCGTCGGTAAGCAGGCCCTTCACCTCCTTTAAGTACTTCCGGAAGCGCACGAGCGGGTCCTTCCGCCACCAGGCCTGCTCGTCGGCCTCGGAGCGGTACTTGCGGGGATCGTCGGCGGTCGTGTGCATGAGCAGCCGGTAGGTCACCGCTTCGAGCAGCGTCGGCCCGCCGCCGGAGCGCGCGCGGTCGAGCGCCTCGCGGGTGGCCCGGTAGCAGGCGAGCACATCGTTACCGTCGAGCTGGAGGCCCGGCATGCCGTAGGCGATCGCTTTCTGGGCGATCGTCTCCGAGCGGGTCTGCTTCTCGCGCGGATGCGAGATCGCCCACTGGTTGTTCTGGCAGATGAAGACGACGGGAACCTGCCAGACCGCGGCGAAGTTCAGCGCCTCGTGGAAATCGCCCTGCGAGGTCGCGCCGTCGCCGAGGAAGGTGACCACGGCGGTGTCCTTCTCCCCCTGGAGCCGCATGGCGTACGCGATGCCCACGGCATGGAGCGTCTGGGCGGCGAGGATGACCTGGGTCGGCGTGGTGCGCCGCATGGAGAGCGGCTCGGCCATCGCGGCCCCCTCTTCGAAGCCGTTGTAATACAGGTAATCCTGCGTCGGCGGCTCGCCGCGCATCAGGCGCGCGCCGCGCTCCCGGTAGGAAGCCACTAGCCAGTCGCTCTCGCGCATGGCCAGCGCCGCACCGCACGACGGCGCCTCCTGCCCGGTGCACAGCGGGAACGTGCCGATCCGTCCCTGCCGCTGGAGCTTCAGCATGCGCTGGTCGCTGTCGCGGGCCATCTCCATGAAGCGATGGAGGCGGAGAAGATCCGCGTCCGACAGCTCCGGCTCCAGCGCCCGGTCCAGCACGCCGTTCTCGTCCAGGACCTGGAGGTAGGAGACGCTGAAGCTCTCGATCGTCGTCAAGGGCATCCGAGGTTCCTTTCGCACCGGCGGCCCGCTTCCGGGCTGCCGGCTCACACCATGTTCTCGGGCCGCACCAGCCGGTCGAACTCCTCCTCGTCGAGGTAGCCGAGCGCGAGCACTGCCGCCTTCAGCGTGGTGCCCTCGTCGTGGGCCTTGCGGGCCGCCCGGGCTGCCCGATCATAGCCGATCTCGGGGCTCAGCGCCGTCACCAGCATCAGCGAGCTCTCGAGATGCTGGCGGATGCGCGCCCGGTCCGGTTCGATGCCGGCCACACAGTTCGTGGTGAAGCTCGCCGCCGCGTCAGCGAGCAGGCGACAGCTCTGGAGCACGTTGTAGGCGATCACCGGCTGGAAGACGTTGAGCTCGAGGTGCCCCTGGCTGCCGGCGATGCCCACGGTGACGTCGTTGCCCATGACCTGCACCGCCACCATGGTGAGCGCCTCGCACTGCGTGGGGTTGACCTTGCCGGGCATGATCGAGCTGCCCGGCTCGTTCGGCGGCAGCCGGAGCTCGCCGATCCCGGCGCGCGGACCGCTCGCGAGCAGCCGGATGTCGCTCGCGATCTTGAACAGCGACGCCGCCACGGCACGAAGCACCCCGCTCACCTCCACCAGCGCATCCCGCGCACCGAGCGCCTCGAACTTATTCGCAGCAGTCACGAAAGGATGCCCCGTGAGCCGGGCGATCTCCGCGGCCGCCCGCGCGCCGAAGTCCCGCGGGGCGTTCAGCCCGGTGCCGACGGCCGTGCCGCCGAGCGCGAGCTCGTGCAGGCGGGGCAGCGTCTGCTCGACGCGTCGGATGCCGTGCGCCACCATCGCGGCGTAGCCGGAGAACTCCTGGCCCAGCGTGAGCGGGGTGGCGTCCTGCAGGTGCGTGCGGCCGATCTTCACGATCGCACCAAACTCGTCCGCCTTCGCCGCCAGCGCCGCCTGCAGCCCCGCGAGCGCGGGAAGCAGGCGGTCCACGACCTCCGCGGTGACGGCGATGTGCAGCGCGGTCGGAAACACGTCGTTTGTGGACTGCGACATGTTGACGTCGTCGTTGGGGTGCACGGGCGTCTTGGCGCCGAGCGCGCCGCCGGCGAGCTCGCTGGCGCGATTGGAGATCACCTCGTTCACGTTCATGTGGGTCTGCGTACCGGAACCGGTCTGCCAGACCCCGAGCGGGAAGTGGTCCGCGAGCTTGCCCTCGATCACCTCCTCGGCGGCGCGGACGATGAGATCGCGCTTGTCCGGGGCGAGCGTTCCCAGCTCCGCATTCACCCGGGCCGCCGCCTTCTTCACGATGCCGAGCGCGCGGAGGACCGGCGCGGGCATGCGCTCGAGCCCGATCCGGAAGTTCTCCACGGCGCGCTGGGTCTGGGCGCCCCAGTAGCGCGAGGACTCGACCTCGATGGTTCCGAGGGAATCGGACTCGGTGCGGGTGGTCATGACGCCTCCGGGGTGCAGGGCGGGTCCGGCGATGCGGCCGCGGCGCCGGGCTCCAGCGCGGCCGTCCCTGGGCCGCCCCGGGAGTGAAAGCACGTAAAGAAGGGCGCACCCGCCGGTACGAACGGCACGTGCGCCCCTCAAGCTTCCGTCGCCCCCAGAAATAGTGCGTTTCTCGAGCCGTTCCAGGATTTTCCCGGAATCGCGCCGGCCGCGGGCAACGAGATGCCGCGCCTGACCGCAGGCCGTTCAAGGCTATACTTGCGCGAGCCGAGCCGAAGCGCCCGGATCCGCCCGGAGGAAACCCGTGCCGGACAGCCGCCCCGAAAAGCTGAAGTCCGAGATCCGGCGAAGCCTCGCCAACTCCGCGCTCCGGTCCGCCGTCGCGCGCGCCACCGCCACGACGCTCGCCAAGCGGGCGGCGCACGTGGCGGCGGAGCCGCGCTGGGAAGCGATGCGCGCCGCGGCCGCGCGCATCAAGCGCGAGACCGTGGCCCATCTCGATCGCTACCTCGCGCAGTTCGAGGCCGCCGCGACCGCCGCCGGCATCCGCGTGCACTGGGCGCGCGACGCGGCCGAGGCGTGCCACCACGTGCGCGCGCTCGCGGCCGCGCACGGCGTGACCGAGGTCGTCAAGTCGAAATCGATGGTCACCGAGGAGATCGGGCTCAACGCCCACCTCGAGCGGCACGGCATCGAGGTGGTCGAGACCGATCTCGGCGAGTTCATCGTCCAGCTCGCCGGCGAGCCGCCCTCCCACCTCACCGCCCCCGCCCTGCACAAGCGCCGGGAGGACATCGGCCGGCTCTTCGCCGAGAAGCTCGGCGTCGCGTTCACCGACGATCCGGTCGCGCTCACCGCCCTCGTCCGGGAGCGGCTGCGCGGCCGCTTCCTTCGCGCCGGGCTCGGCATCACGGGCGCGAACTTCGCGCTGGCCCGCGAGGGCGCCCTGGTGGTGGTGGAAAACGAGGGCAACGCGCTGCTGACGATGAATCTCCCGAAGCGGCACGTCGTGGTCCTGGGCATGGAGCGCCTGCTGCCGTCGATCGACGAGCTGCCGCTCTTCCTCGACCTGCTGGTCGTGAGCGCCACGGGCCAGGCGTTCCCCGGCTACGTGTCGGTCCTGCGCGGCCCCACGCCGCCGGACCGGCCCGGCCCCGACGAGGTCCACGTGGTCGTGGTCGACAACGGACGGTCCCGCATGCTCGCGCGGCCGGAATACCGCGAGCTGCTCCACTGCATCCGCTGCGGCGCGTGCCTGAACGTGTGCCCGGTCTACCGGCAGATCGGCGGCCATGCCTACGGCTGGGTGGTGCCGGGCCCGATCGGCGCCGCGCTGATTCCGCTCGTCCTCGGGCTCGAGAGAGGCCGCGACCTCCCCTTCGCCTCCACGCTCTGCGGCGCGTGCGCGGACATCTGCCCGGTGAAGATCGATCTGCCGGGGCATCTCCTCCGGCTCCGCGGCGACATCGCCGCGGCCGGGCTGACCGGTGTGGCGGAACGGCTCGTCGTGCGGAGCTGGGCGTTCGCCGCCCGGCATCCCCGCATCTACCGGGCGCTGACTGCGCTGCCCCGCCTGCTCGGGCGCCTGCCCGTGCGCGCGTGGACGGCCACTCGGGACATGCCCCGGCCGGCGCGTCGCTCGTTTCGTCGGCTCTGGGACGAGGAGGAGCGGCGGCCATGAACGAGGCGCGTGCAGCGATCTTCGACGCGGTCCGCAGGGCACTGGCCGACACAGCGTCGACGGAGTGCTCCGCAGACGCCGACGGTCCCGACCTTGCCGGGGCGGCCCTGCAGCCAGCCACTGACGGCGTGCGGCCGGCCGCCGGCGGGATGGCGCACTTCCGCGCCGTCCTCGAGGAGCTCGGCGCCGGGTTTGCGGAGGCCCTGTCCGCCGAGGCCGCCGCCGACTGGATCGCCGGCGCACTCGCCGCGGCCGGCGTCAAGCGCCTGGCGGTCGTCGGCGCGCCCGGCGGCCCCGCGCTGGTGGCGCGGCTCGGCGCAGCAGGTATCGGCCTCGAGCCCCTCGACGGGCTCGCTCCGGATGCGTGCCGCCGGTGCCTCGAGGAGGTCCCCGCGGTGCTGACCGCCGCGGACTTCGCCCTCGAGCGAACCGGAACGCTGGTCTTCACCCCGGCGACGCTTCCCTTCCGCGGCGCCGCGGGATTGCCGCCCTGGCACATCGCCGTCCTGCCGCACGCCAGGGTGGTGGCCGACCTTGCGGCGCTCTTCGCGAGCCACCCCGAGGTGACGCGCCAGCCGCTGCTGTTCGTGTCGGGCCCGAGCCGCACCGCCGACATCGAGAAGACGCTGGTCCTTGGCGCACACGGCCCGGCCCGCCTCGACGTGGTGGTCGTCGGCGGCGCGGCCTGACGGGTGCGCTACCGCGCCGGTTCGCGGTCCGGCGGCGCTTCCTCCGGCTCCTTCTTCTGCGGGGGGCTCTCGCGGGCACGCCGGTCCGCCTCGAGCGCCCGCCAGACCTCGAGCTCGAGCCCGGCCGCCGCCTCGCCGAAGTGCGCCTTCATCGTGTGAACGAGCCGATCCACGAGGACCAGCGTCCCCGCGCGCGTCGGATGCAGGCGGTCCCACTGGAGGGCGACCCGCGGCGCTAGCACGGTCTCGGGAAAGCGCCCGTCCGGCGAAGCAGCCACCTTCCACTCGCCTGCCTTGAGCGTCCGCACCCACGCCGCGAGCGGCACGACGAGGACGCTCTTGCGGCCGGCAGCCCAGGTCCGGAGCTCGCCGTTCAGTGCCTCGAGCACGGGCGGGCTCGGGATCTGGACCGGATGGAGCATCCGCCGATCGGCGCCGCGCATGTCCGGCAGATCGCCGACCACCACGGGGCACTTCAGCCGTTCGAGCTGTGCCAGCCCGAGCTTGAACTTGTTCCGGCGCCGCTCGAGCTCGGCGGCATCGCGAAACGTCGGTCCGTAGGCGTACCAGAAGAGAAAGTCGATCCCGACGACCAGCGTCGCGCGGTGCTCCAGGCACCGGTCGATCTGCTCCTCACCGAGGCGCACCGGATCGAGAAACTGCAGCCCGACGGACGCATCGAGGACCGGCGCATGGTCGGCGCGGATGGCGCCCTCGAGCACGCGGGCCACGGGCAGATCGTTGCCGAAGCCGTGCGTCACGCTGGCGCCGACGACCACGACCCGCTGGAGAAGCGGCGGTTTGCCCTCCTTCGCCACCGACGCCGTCGGCGGCAGCTCCTGGGCCGGCAGCCGGCACAGGAGCGCGAGGACGAGTCCCGCCAGGATCCCGGCGCAGCGGTAACGGTACGGTCGAAGACCCATGACCAAGGCCTCCCGTCCGGAGCCGGCCCGCTCGCCCACCCGGTCCCTTGTCTCCGGGCCCGCGGGCCGTGTCAAGACAGTGGCGCGGCACTGGAACCCGGCCGCGCCGGCGAAGCCGCCGCAACCTTGAGACCGCGAACCGGTTTTGATACAGCATCGCGCACGCCGCGACCCCGCGGCGCCGGAGCACTTCTTCCTTCGCGAAAGGACCGCGTCATGCCTGCGGGCATCCCTGCCGCACCCGGCGGCCGCATCGGCCGCGCGACCGCCGGTATTCTGTCGCTCCTGGCCGGGCTCCTGTCACTCCCGGCGTGCATCTCCGTCGGCCCCGACTACGTCGCGCCCGAGCCGGACGTGCCGGCGGCGTGGCACGAGCCGATGGCCGCCGGGCTCGAGGCCGGGCCGGCCGCGCTCGGCCGCTGGTGGACCCAGTTCGGCGACCCGCTGCTCGCGTCCCTGATCGAGCGCGCGGCCGCTGGAAACCCGACGGTGCGGGAGGCCTTCTTCCGGATCGAGGAGGCGCGCGCGGAGCACGGGGTGGCCGCCGGAGAGTACTTCCCGGAGGTGGAGGGATTCGCGACGGCGACCCGGGGGCGGGAGAGCGCGAACGAATCCCGCAAGCCACCCTCCTCGCGCCGCGACCGATCCTACACGACGGGGCTCGGGGCGAGCTGGGAGCTGGATGTCTGGGGGCGGGTCCGTCGCGCGGTGGAGTCCGCGGATGCGAGCATCGAGGCGTCCGTGGAGGATCGCCGCGACGTGCTCGTCCTGCTCTGCGCCGAGGTCGCCGCCACCTACGTGGACGTCCGCGCCCTGCAGGCCCGCATCGCGGCCGCGCGCTCCAACGCCGAGAACCAGCGCGGCACGCTGAAGATCACCGAGGACCGGTTCCGCTCCGGGCTCGCCCCCGCGCTCGACGTGGCCCAGGCGAAACTCAACGTCGCCACCTCGGAAGCCTCGATTCCCGAGCTGGAGATCGCGCTCGCCGCCGCCACGAACCGCCTCGCCACGCTGGTCGCCGAGTCCGCGAGCACGCTGCACGGGGAGCTTGCCACCGCGGCACCCGTCCCCGCGCCGCCCGCCTCGGTCGCGATCGGCGCTCCCGCCGACGTGATCCGCCAGCGGCCCGACGTCCGGCGGGCCGAGCGCACACTCGCCGCACAGACGGCACGCATCGGCATGGCGACCGCCGAGCTCTATCCCCGCCTGTCGCTCGAGGGCATCCTCGCGCTGGATTCCTACACGCTCCGCAAGCTCCTGCGCTCGAGCAGCACGGCCTGGAGCCTCTCGCCGGAGCTCGGCTGGAACCTGTTCGCGGCCGGCCGCCTCCGGGCCGCCATCCGGGTCGAGGAGGCCCGGACCGCGCAGGCGCTGGCCGCCTGGCAGAGCGCAGTGCTGCTCGCGCTGGAGGACGTCGAGAACGCGCTCGTCGCCTACCAGCGCGAGAAGGTGCGGCGGGACGCGCTCGGCCGCGCGGTCGAAGCGGCCGAGGAAGCGGTGCGGCTCTCCAAGGAGAGCTACCGGGCGGGGCTGAGCGGCTTTCAGAACGTGCTGGACTCGGAGCGCTCCTTGCTCGAGATGCAGGACGATCTGGCGGAGAGCGAGGGGCTCGTCACGCGGAGCCTCGTCCACATCTACCGCGCGCTGGGCGGCGGCTGCGATTCCGCCGATCCCGATGCAGGCGCCGGCAGCGCCAAGGAGCGCGCGCCGGCCCCCTGAGCGCGGAGTTCCACGCCCCACCGGACGCCACGTTCGTCGCCATCCGGACCGCGCGCGTGGCGGCTCTGCAGCGCCGTGCGCCGCGCGCTTGAAGCACGCTCGGGCCGGTGCCATAGGACTTCCAGTCGCACGGACGTCGTCACGCCAGGCTCGGCGCGCGCGAGACGGTTGCCGGGGAGATCCTCCGATGGACGCGCTGTTGACGAGGGAGCCCGGCCGCCGCGCTCTCCTCCTGGGAAACGAGGCCATCGTCCGCGGGGCGCTGGAAGCCGGCGTCGCCGTGGCCACCGCCTATCCCGGCACGCCCTCCTCCGAGATCGCCGACAACTTCTACCGGCTGAGCCAGCGCACCGACCTCTACTTCGAGTACTCCACCAACGAGAAGGTCGCGCTCGAGGTGGCCGCAGGCGCGGCGATCGCCGGCATGCGGTCGCTGGTGAGCATGAAGCACGTTGGGCTCAACGTCGCGGCCGATCCGCTGAACACGCTGGCCTACACCGGCGTGCGCGCCGGCATGATCATCGTGACCGCCGACGATCCGGCGATGCACTCCAGCCAGAACGAGCAGGACAACCGCTTCTACGCCAAGCTGAGCCTCCTGCCCATGCTCGAGCCCGCCGATCCGGCCGAGGCGCTGGCGATGGCGCGCGAGGGGTTTCGCCTGAGCGAGGAGCTCGGCGCTCCGGTCCTGCTGCGGACCACGACCCGCGTCAACCACACCCGCGGCGTGTGCACGCTCGGCGAGCTCGAGGAGCGGGAGTTCGGGGGCCACTTCGAGAAGGACCCATTCCGCTGGGTGCCGGTGCCGCTGGTGGCGCGGCGGCTCCGCGTGCTTCAGCTCGAACGGGTCGAGCGGCTCGCGGCCCGCGTCGACGACCTGCCGTTCAACCGCCTGGAGAACCAGGCCGGCACGCTCGGCATCGTCGCCTCCGGAGTCGCCTACAGCTACGTCAAGGAGGTGCTCCGGCAGCTGGGCGCCGCCGACCGCATCAAGGTCCTGAAGATCGGCACGATCCACCCGCTCCCGCGCCGGCTGATCGCGCGCTTCCTCGAGACCTCCGAGCGGGTGCTCGTGGTCGAGGAGCTCGAGCCCTACCTCGAGACCGAGCTCAAGGCCATCGCCCACGAGATCGGCGCGCGCGCGCGGATCCACGGCAAGCTCGGCCGCGACGGCAACGGCTTCCCGCCGGTGCCGCGGATCTACGAGCTCTCCCCCGATCGCATCCGCCCGGCGGTGAGCGCGCTGCTGGGCCGTCCGGTCCCCGAGCCGGCGGCGCGCCGCCCGGTAGACCTGCCGGAGCGGCCGCCGATCTTCTGCGCCGGCTGCACGCACCGCAACAGCTACTACGCGATCAAGAGCATCGCCGAGCCCGACACGTACTTCGCGAGCGACATCGGCTGCTACACGCTCGGGCTGCTGCCGCCGATGAGCACGGTGGACAGCTTTCTCTGCATGGGCTCGAGCGTCACCCAGGCGCAGGGCTCCGGCATCCGCAACCCGCAGAAGATCGTCGCCTTCATCGGCGACTCCACGTTCTTTCACAGCGGGCTCACCGGGCTCGCCAACGCCGTGCACAACGGCCACGACCTCATGCTGGTGATCCTGGATAACCGGACCACCGCCATGACCGGCCACCAGCCGCACGTCGGCACCGACTGCGCCAGCGAGGGAGCGACGAGCCTCGACATCGTGCGCGCGGTGCGGG
>JAFGQW010000051.1 GCA_016935485.1 Planctomycetota bacterium
ACGGGCTCGGGTCCCCGGACGGGTGGTTGTGGAGGCAGATCACCGCGGCAGCGTTGCCGACAACGGCGGGCTTGTACACCTCCCGTGGGTGGACGAGCGAGGCGTCGAGCGTGCCGACGCTGACCAGCCCCACGCCGGTCAGGCGCTGCTTGGTGTCGAGCAGGAGACTCAGGAACAGCTCCCGATCCAGCGACCCGAGTGCGTGGAACATGCGGTGGACGGCCGCGCTCGAGGTGAACGCCGGGTAGGTGCGCGGGCTGCCGTCGCGCACCAGCAGGAGGCGCACGCGAAAGGCCTGGAACGGCGTCGCGGTGCCCAGCCAGGCCTCGGGCTCGAGGAAGTACGCTGCGCTCATGGCGGGGGAGAAGGTCGTTGCCGCCGCCGCACGGTTGCAGCGAAAATCGGCATTCACGCCGGGTGGTGTGTTCGCGGCGGGCGAAGCCCGCGCCGTGCCGCATGCCGCCCCCGGTGTCGACCCGGCTGCGGCTCACGCTGCGCTCCGCCATCGCGTGCTCTGCGCGCTCGGTCGGCCGATGGCCGCCGGAAAGCCTTTCCCCCGCGCGCCGGAGCCGTTAGGGTTTCCGGCCCGCACCGCGTTGCCGCCGTCGGCCGCGCCATGGGGGACACGAACCGCGCACCGAGGAGAGCTGAACCGCCCGATGTCTTCCCCTGCCCCGACCCCGGCCGCCGCCAGCGCCCGCCGTGCCTTCGGCCAAGCCTACTGGATGCTGAACAGCATCGAGATGTTCGAGCGGCTGGCCTACTTCGGCATCCGCGCGGTTGTGCCGCTGTACATCATGCAGGCCACTGAGCCCGGGGGACTGCACCTCAGCGCCGTGAACAAGGGCGTCATCTACATGTGGTGGGCCATCCTCCAGTCGTGGCTGCCCATGTTCACCGGCGGGATCGCCGACCGCTACGGCTACAAGCGCGTGCTGTGCGGTGCCATCCTCGCCAACTCTCTCGGCTACGTGATGATGGCATTCCTGCACAGCCACGCCGGTTTCTTCGCGGGCGTGCTGGTGCTGGCCGCCGGGACGGCGTTCTTCAAGCCCGCGCTCCAGGGCTCGATCGCGCAGAACCTGACCCGGGCCAACTCCTCCATGGGGTGGGGGATCTTCTACTGGGTCGTGAACGTCGGCGCCGTGCTGGCGCCGATCCTGGCGACCGCGATCCTGGGCAAGCCGCACTCCGCCGAGGGCTGGCGCAACCTGTTCGTCGCGTCCGCGCTCTACACCGCGGTCAACCTGCTGTTGCTGGTGACGTTTCGCGACGTGCCCTCCGGCTCCGACAAGACGCTCGGCATCGGCCGCGTGTTCGCCCGCACGGTCGAGAACATCTGGCCGTACTGGTTCGTCGGTGGCACGCTGCACCCGCGGCGCGGCCCGCTCGGCATCGTGCTGGCCGGCGGCGGCCTGGCGCTGTTCGTCGCGTACCAGACCCGCAACGCGTACGCCGCGGCGATCGGCGGCGCGCTCTTCTTCGGCGGCGCCCTGCTGACCACGTGGCTCCGGGGCGGGCAGTTCCAGTGGCAGCTCCGCCTGCCGGCGTTCCTGCTCATCCTGTCCTGCTTCTGGATGATGATGTACCAGCTCTGGGACCTGCACCCCAACTTCATCACCGACTGGGTCGACAGCTCCGCCGTTGCCGCCCACGCCCCGGGCGCCTGGCGCGAGTACGGCGATCGCGGACTGGTCCAGGTGCCGCAGCAGATCCTGCTGAATCTCAACGCCGCCCTCATCGTGCTGCTGATCGTTCCGGTCTCGTACGTGGCGCGCAAGATGCGCACGCTCAGCGCCATGCTCGTCGGCATGTCGGTGGCCACGGTCGGCGTCCTTGTCGCCGGCCTGACGCAGAGCGGCTGGGTCCTGCTGCTCGGGATCGTCTTCTTCTCGCTGGGCGAGATGTGGACGGGGCCGAAGAAGAACGAGTATCTCGGGCTGATCGCGCCGCCGGGCAAGAAGGGCCTCTATCTCGGGTACGTGAACATCCCGATCGGGGTGGGCGTGGGGCTGGGCTCGTGGCTGGCGGGGCTCGTCTACGACAACTACGGGGAGAAGGCGACGCTGGCGCTAAAGGAGCTGGGAGCCCGGCCGCCGCTGGTCGCGCAGGCGGCGCCGTCGATCGACTGGAGCGATGCGCTGCACCGCCTGCCCGCGCTGATGGACATCGCACCCGAGGAGGCGTTCGTCCGCGCGCAGGAGCAGCTCGGCCTGGACGCGCCCAACGCGGCCGAGACACTGCTGCGCTACTACCGTCACGACAGCGGCCAGACGGTCAACCTGGCCTGCCTCCACCTGGCGACGGAGCTCGACAGCACCGCCCGCGCCGTCGCCGTCCGGCGGGGACGCGACCCGACACCGCTCGCGCGCCGCCTCCACGAGCTGCCCGGGTGGATGGGCGTCAAGCGTGCCGAGGCTTTCGATCTCGCACGCGAGGCGATCAACGCCGGGCGCCCGGCCGCAGAACGTCTCTCCGACTCGGAGATCGTCGCGTGGCTCTGGGAGCGCTACGGCGACGACCCGCACGTGCGCGACAACCTCGCCCTGGAATACCTCGCCCAGGCGACGCCGCTGCTGCACGACGCCATCGAGCGCCGGCTCGAGGAGCAGCCGCTCGTGGACCCCGTGCAGGAACTGGAGGAGCGGTTCGGCATCGGCCGCACCAAGTCTTTCGCGGCTCTCAGCGCCGCCCTCGGCGCCGGCCCGGACGAGGTCGACGCCGCACTGGACGCGCTCGGGGGCGGCACGAATCGCGAGGAGCGCCTCTACGTCTACCTGGCGTCGCAGCCGCACGTGCGTTTCCTGGCGGTGGCGAAACGGGACTGGACGCGGGACGTGCCGCTGCTTCAGGAGATGATTGACGGCTCGCCGGCGGCGCGGCAGGTCGTCGAGCAGCGCATCGACGACGCGCTGCTCGACGAGGCGATCCTGTCCGCCGTCCTGCGGCTCTTCGGCCGCCAGCCGCCCACCGAGCTCCACGCACGGCTGGCCGAAGAGCAGTGGCTGATCCAGGAAGCGCTGGCGGCCAAGGACTGGGCGGCGCATCCCGAGCACGCCCGCAAGCTGCTCGGGCTCGGTGTGCCGGAAGCCCGCGCCCGGGCGGCCATCGAGATCGGGAATGCCGCCGTGGCCACCACCGCGCGGCTGTGGGACACGTATCATCCGCAGTACAAGGTGTGGCTGCCCTTTGCCGCGATCGGCGTGCTCGCGACGATCGCGCTCGCCATCTT
The DNA here is from genome assembly GCA_016935485.1 of Planctomycetota bacterium. Classification (GTDB taxonomy): domain Bacteria; phylum Planctomycetota; class JAFGQW01; order JAFGQW01; family JAFGQW01; genus JAFGQW01. The sequence goes on from JAFGQW010000051.1 coordinate 3,233, forward strand.
CGGGCAGCGGGCCAAGCGCTGGCAGGACATGAACGCGTAACGCGTGCTTCGCCCGCGGCGCCGCAGGATGCGCTTACCACGCGGCGCGCTACCCATGCGCGCGGCCGCAGCCGCGAGCGGGCCGGCCCGGCGCTCGGGCTCACGTCACGTCGCGGCTACGTTCCGGCGCCGGAGCGCCATGCGGATGATCCGGACCAGAAGCTCGGCGTACGAGATCCCCGCGGCGTGCGCCGATTCGGCGAAGTCCTCGCCGTAGGCAAGCTGCGGGTTGGGGTTGGCCTCGAGCACGTAGATCTTCTCGTCGTCGGTCAGGCGAAGGTCGATCCGTGCGTAGCCGCTCAGCATGAGGCTGCGGTAGACGCGCTTGCCTACCTGGCGGATCCGCTCCTCGAGCGCGGGTGGGAGGTTCTGGGCGCGCTCCGACCGGATCCCGTGCTTCTCCTGGTACTTGAAATCCCACTTCACCTTGGCGGTGGCGATGCGGGCCGTCTCCTCCGGCATCCGGGTGAACAGCAGCTCCCAGACCGGCAGCACCGTCAACCGCCGGTCGCCCAGCAGGCTCACGTAGAGCTCGCGTCCTTCGATGTACTGCTCCACGATGGCGTCGGTGCCGATCTTCTCGTGCACGAAGAGCACTCGCTCGCGCAGCGCCTCGTCACCCCGGACCAGCGACGCCTGGGCGATGCCGAAGGAGGACTCCTCGACCAGCGATTTGACCATCAGCGGGAACTCGAGCCGCCGCGGGCGGGCGATGCGCTGCTTCATGGGGAACACCACGAAGTCGGGCACGCGAATCCGGTGGTAAGTCAGGACCTTCTTGGAGATCGCCTTGTCGCGCGCGAGCATGATGCCGCGAGGATTGCACCCGGTGTAGGGCACGCGCTGCAGCTCGAGGTAGCTCACCACGTTCTGATCGTAGATGGCCTCGCCGTGGAACTCCTCGAGCAGATTGAAGGCAACGTGCGGCTTGAACTCCTCGATGGCGACGCGTACCAGGCCGAGATCACTGCCGATCCCGAGCGTCTTGACCTCGTGGCCCGCGCCGCGCAGCGTCGTCACGACGTCGTACTCCGTCCGCCAGGGTTGTGTGGCCGGGTCGACCCCCTCGGGCAGGTTGTCCGGCGGCAGGAGTTCCTTGTGGACCAGAGCCAGGACGCGGAGCTTCCTCATAGCGCGATCCGGTGACGACCACTGTGGAGGTAGTTCATCGTCTGAACCGTGAGCAGCACGGTGAAGTCGAGCGTCGTCTGCTGTTCGGTGCCGGACAGATGGAGCCCGAGCTCCTGGCAGCGGGTGATCATATCCTCGAGAACCTGGTCGATCGTGTACTGATACGTCCCGGTCCAGCGGGCCACCTTCCGGCACACCTCGGCCCGCACGCTGCGGAGGAACGCGTCCGCGGGGCGGTTGGCGCGGAACTCCGGCAGGTCCGAGAACAGCTGGCGCAGGTCCCGATCGTAGAAGGCCGGGTAGTCGAAACCATAGCGCCGGCGCTTCTCGGCGTAGTACTCCCCCAGGGTGCCGCGCAGCCGCTGGATGGGATCGACCTTTCGCCGCGTGGTGACCCGCGGCTTCTTGCCCACCAGCGACCGCATCAGCTCGTCCATGTACTCCAGCTTCTTCAGCGCCGGCCAGCCCGCGTACCGTCGCCGCCACGCGGACGTGGGCTGGAGCCACACCGCGAAGGTCTCGGCGAAGTCCTCGTCGGGATGGCTCTGGGCATACCAGGAATCGAGATGGAGCACGAAGCGCTTGCTGTAGGGCTTCGGGGCATAGTAGTCGGGGTAGGGCTGCGAGGAACGGCCGAAGATCTGCTGGCGCTTGCGCCGGCGGCGCAGCAGGAAGGCGTTGTCGACGGCGTGGCCAAGCTCGTGGCGGAGGATGCGGAGACACCACTCCGGGCTCCCTCCCTCCACCTCCATCATCTGGTTCTCCTCGAGCCGGGCCAGGCGCGGATGGGCGAGGTAGAATGGAACCGCGATCCCGGGCACGCCGTCCGGGGTGAAGAAATCCTCCGCCAGCCAGAAGTGGGGCCGGAACGGAATGTTGCACCGCGCGAACTCGCCCAGGACGCGGTCGATCCGCTCCCCGAGACGGCTGCCCTCGAGGCGGAGATCGAGGTCCGAGAAACGCAGCTCGAGAAGCCGGGAATCCGGCCATCTCTCCCAGGGCTGGCGGCGGCGCCGTGCGCCGGTGCCGCTGCCGCTGCCGGTCGAGGCGCTCGACCTGGCGCCGGGGGACATGGGTTCGCCGACTCCCCCGTTTCTGCCGCCGGTCCCGCCGGCGGCCTGGCCGTCTTCTCGCAAGACTCCTCCTGCCAGCGCTTGCCCGGCGAGGATCACCCTCCGAGCCAGGACACCGGAGAATAGCGCATGAGCCGGGTTTGTCAATTCGCGGGCAAGCGCGCGGCGGCCCGGGCTGCAAGAGCCGCACCTGCCGGCGGGTCGTGCACGCGCGCCGCCACCATGGAGCGTGGACCGCGCATCGCACGCCCGCGCGCCGGACCGACCGCGGATCACCTGCTGATGGTAGCGGAGGATCGCTCCGGCGAGGTCCATGACGTCCGTCACCGGCCCGCCCCATCCCGGGCTGTCGCCACGATGTCCGGGTGGTCCGACGGAACACAGCGTGTCGCAGCGAGCCACGGCGCAACACGGGCGAGACCGCGGCTCATGATGAAGCCGCCGGACGCGTCAGGGCCCAGCGCTGCCGTCGACCTCCTCCTCGGCCCGGTAGGCCGCGGACTTGCTGCCGGCGCGGGTCCACCAAGCCTCCCACAGCTCTGGATCCGCCGCCAGGGACAGATTCGTGATCTTGCCGAGCGCCCAGTGGGCATTGGCCGCGAGCCCGCGATCGCAATCGTGCAGGAGGTCGATCAGGCCCCGCGCGGCCGGCTTGTACCCGATCTTGCCGAGCAACAGGCAGACTTCCTTGCGCTCCGCCGTCGAACCGCTCCCCAGGAGCTGGACCACCAGGTTCCCGTCCTCCGGAAGCGCCGCGAACCAGAGACCTCTCAGGACCGCCATCTCGAATCCCGGCTCGGCGAGCAGCTCCAGCAGGACGGCGCGAGCGCTCGGACCGTGCAATCGGCCCAGGACGAGGGCGACCCGCGATCTCTCCTTCGCCGCCGCCATGTGTGCGGCCAGCGACCCCTCCATGTTCAACCCGGGATCCTCGCGAGCCAGGGTGAGGAGGCCGACGGACGCGGGCACCCAGACCTCGGAGGAGGGGTCGTCGAGCGCGCGCAGGAGGCCACGGAGGCAGTTGCGAGTCGCCACCCGGGAGAGGGCGGCCACCGCCGCCGCACGTTCCGCCACGCTCGGCCGATCGAGAACCCGTTCGAGCGTGCCGGCCGCGTGCGGGTCCTTCGCCGTGCCGAGCGCCCGGAGAATCGCCACGGTCGGCACGTCATCGCGCGTCTCGTCGAGCACCTGACACAGATACGGAACCGCCTCGAGACCCAGGGCGGCAAGCCCGGTGGCCACCGCATCGTCGGTCGTGCCTTCGGTCGTCCTCCAGTTCGTGATCAGCGCGTCGATCCGCGCGCGGACCGGCTCGGGGGTCGACCATACCCGCGCCAGGACTTCGCCGATCCAGACCATCCCCGGGGGGGCGGACGCCTGCGTCCCTCGGTCGCCCCGGTCAACGGGGGTCTGGCCGGCGGCGAGGCCGAGCAGGATCGTGCCCAGCCAGCACGCCATCGAGGGCAAGAGCCTCATCATCGCGGTGCGTCCTCACCTCAAGTCCTGTTCGTGTCCCTCGGAGGTCCGTTCGGGATCCGCTCGGTGCGGAACGACCCGAGGTCCCTCAGGGGGCGAGCGCTGACTCCCGCCACATCCTCACCTCGAAGCGCGGGCGGGCGCGCAGCAGGGCCGCCGAGGCCAGCGCCTCGTCGTAGTGGATCTTCCCGTTTCCGGTGAACTTCGCCGCCATCGCGATCACGGCTCCGTACAGATCCCCGTTCCCGACGACATCGAGCCCGGCGCGCGGAGCGTAGACGACCCCGTAGAAGCCCCCGTTCCCGTGCATCTTGAAGTCGGCCGTCGTGGCCGAGTAGATCTGGACATCGAGGGGCGTCTCGGTCTGGTTGATGATGCCGTTCCCACCGACCTGGAACGCGCCCGATCCGTGGTGGAGGATCAACGCGCCGCCCGGCAGGATCACGACCTGGGCGTTCCCGGCCGTCTTGAAGTCGCCGTCGACGTACAGCGTGACCTGGCCCTGGATGGACAGCTTCCGGTTGCCCGCCAGACTCACGCTGGCATAGCGATAGCTTCCCGGCGTCAGGGTGACGTTGCCGCCGGGGAACCCGCCCGCCGAAGGAATGGGCGGGTCGTACACCGGCGGCGCGAAGTGAAACTCCGCCGGCGCCGGGGCGGTCGATCCCGAGACCAGGCCGGAACCGATCACCTGGCCGTCCGGACCGGGCGTCGCATCGCCGTGAATCGCCGTGTTCGGGCCGAGCGTGATGTCCTGGTTGCAGCCGACTCCGCCATTGGCTCGAGCGAAACCGCCGCCGGTGAGCTGGCTCGCGTACGTTCCCTTGGACGAATCGTAGCTGTCGACCGCGAAGTTGCCGTTCAGGTTCACTTCGGTCTCGGAGAACACCCCCTTGAGGAAGAAGCTCGGCCTTTCGCCCACGACGGCTTCGATGCCACTCCGTTCGCTCTCGAAGCGCCCGGCGGCGCGAACCGTGTAGAGCTTGCCCGCCGGAGTGAAGGGCGGGTCGATCGCGATCGCGTAGCGGCCGCCGTTGATCTGCCCGGAAGCCACGCCGATGCCGTCCGTTCCGAGGTCGATCTCGTTCTCGAGCTCGAACAGGGCGAGATCGAGCCCGGACTCGGCGGCCTCCTGCGCACGCTCCCGCTGCAACGTTCCCTGGACGGCGTTGTGCTCCATGCTCGCGACGGACAGCAGGGAAGTTCCCAGCCCAGCGATCGCGATCGCGACCACGATCGTCATGAGCAGGGCGTGCCCACGTTCGGCGCGTTCGTCTCCGATCATCGAAGGGTCCCTCCTGTGTCTCCGGGTCACGTCCCGTGGCTCCCCGTGCCCTCGTTGTCCGCGGGCATTTCGCCCGTTCCCTCCTCCTTGGACCGGCGAATGCTACTCGGCCGGCGCGCCGGTGCCGCCGAGGTTGCCGGTCCCGGTGCCCCCGCTATTGCGCAGCGACACGGAGGTCTCCACCGCCGTGACGAGCAGATCGTTCCGATCCACGCCCGCGGTGAAGAGCCTCATGCGAATCGCCACGTTATTCTGCTCCCGCTCGAAGCCCAGCCCGCCCGGTTGCACGTGCTGGCAGAGGATCCGCCTCGCGCCGTTCTGGAGGCGGACGATGCGGCCCTCGTCGACGATTCCGTTGCGGTTCGTGTCGAAGCTCGAGGGTTCGTACCGGAACGTGATGGGGGACGACCAGACGACCGCGCCGCCGGCGAACCGGAGCGGCACCCGACAATCCAGCCGGTCGGCGCCGTTCTCGGTCGTGATCAGCAGGCTCTGCCGATCGGCCAGGCGGATCTCGCGGGCCATCGTGTCGAGCGCGGTGCGGGACTGGTCCTCGATCACCGCCATCCGGGAGCTGGCGCCGTGAAGACTGCTGGACGACGAGAGGATCGCGAACACGCAGAGGAAGATCAGACTCAGGATCGCGAACGAGACGATCAGCTCCGTGACGGTGGTTCCGCGGGCCCGGTGGTTCGCGGAGTTCATTTCTGGGTCACCAGGGCTGTGCGGGTCACCGCCCGCGGCCCATGCGAACCGACCCAGCGGACGACCACCCGCACCGGCAGGAGGCGCCCTTCCTTGCCCGTCTCCGGCACCAGGTCGATGTACCCGTCGTCGTCCCCATCCTGATACCTCAGGATGTCCGGGAGACGCGCCTGGGTTTCGGTGGACGCGCCGGCGAGCGCGCTGTCGAGAATCGCTGTCGGATAGGTGATCTGCACGCTCGCCTGGCTGCCAAGCCGCCGCATCGACTCCGAATCGAGCCCGTCCAGCTGGCTGAAGACCGGGAGCGACGCGTCCAGATCGCCGTTGCGAAGGCGCTCGATCACGTCGCGGCAGGTGTTGTGCGCCGCGGCCTCCTCCCGGCTGGTCTGCTGCAGCGCCGTGCTCTGCACGATGACCGAAGAGAGCGCCACGAGGCCGACGCCAAGCAGAGCGACGCTGATCGCCACCTCGATCAGGGAAAAGCCACTCTGGGTGCCTGGATGAGGCCCGCGTGGGCCGGTGCGATTCCGGATCATGGTCCTGGTTTCCTTCTGCCTCCATCCGGGATGTTCGGATGTGCATGGGTTTTCTTTGCTAGGTTTATACTGTTTATATATTTTTGGCGACCTAGAGACTCTCTCTTTGGGAGGGGGGCCGGGGCCGCGGTACTGGCCGCATTCGCGGCCTGGCCAGACACCGTCACGCAACGGCGCGGGAATGCGGAGACCCACGGAAAGCGCTGCACGGTTCGGCGGAAAAGAGCGGCCCTGGGAAACCGGATTGCTTTCGCCCTCTCCGCCGCGGGCACGCCCTGGACGGAAATCCTCTCCGCCTTCACCGTGTTTCTCCGCTTCGCGCACCGTTTTCGAGACGACGGCCCCCGCCTTCCGTGGCCGCGGACGGTATCATCGGCGCGCACGGGACGACCGGGGCGGGGTCGAGATCGCCGCCCGCCGCGACGGAGTA
>JAFGQW010000004.1 GCA_016935485.1 Planctomycetota bacterium
CCCTGCAGTACGAGTACGTGGAGGCCGCCCGGCGACTCTCCATCTTCGGCGGCGGCCATGTGGGCGCCGCACTGGCCGCCATGGCCTGCGGCGCGGGCTTCCTCACCACGGTGTTCGACAACCGCACCGAGCTGAGCTGGGAGGGCCGCCTGCCGTCCGCGGTGACCCTGGTGCTCGGACCCTACACGGACGCCGGCCGCCGCATCGAGCCCGGCTCGTATCTGGTCGTCATGACGCACGCCCACCGCTGGGACGAGGACGCAGTGAAGGCGCTCGGCGCCGAAGCGCTCTCGCGCCTGAAGTACGTCGGCGTGATCGGCTCGCGCTCCAAGACCCGGGCCATGTGGCGCGCCCTCGCGGAGGCCGGCATCCGCCCCGGCCCGAACTTCTACATGCCGATCGGTCTCAATCTCGGCGGCAACACGCCCGCCGACATCGCGGTGTCGATCCTGGCCGAGCTCGTCGCCGTGGCGCACGGCACCGCCGGCATGCCGCATCTCAGGCTCGCCCCCGGTGCCGCCGATCCGTCGCCGGAGCACTGACCGCCCCGGCCGTGCCCGCACTCCGCGCGCGCCGCGCTCACGCGCACGCGCACGGACCGTTGGCCCGCCCGACCCGATCTGCTATCGTGGCGCGCTTGAACGGATTCCGAGTGGACCGGGGTTCCCGCCATGGCAGAGTGGCTGCGCGCATTCGAGGGCTTCTGGGCCGGCGCCGTGCAGGTGGTCTGGGGGCTCCCCTTCGTCTGCCTGCTGCTCGGCGCCGGCGTCTTCTTCACCGCCGCCTCGCGGTTCCTTCCGTTCTGGCGCTGGCCGCATGCCTGGCACATCCTCCGCGGCAAGTTCGACCGCCGCGACGATCCGGGCGAGATCTCGCACTTCGCGGCGCTCGCCACGGCGCTCGCGGCGACGATCGGGATGGGCAACATCGCGGGCGTCGCGATCGCCATCGGCACGGGCGGCCCCGGCGCCGTCTTCTGGATGTGGGTGGCGGGCCTCGTGGGCATGGCCACGAAGTACTTCTGCTGCACGCTCGCCGTGCTCCACCGCAAGAAGGACTGGCACGGCGTGGTTCAGGGCGGACCGATGTACTTCCTCGAGGTCGGCCTGGGCCCGTGGGCGAGACCTCTCGCGGTCCTGTTCGCCGCCTGCGGGATGATCGGCTGCCTCGCGCTCTTCCAGATGAACCAGCTCGCGGCGCTGCTGGAGTCCGACTTCGGCGTGCCGAAGGCCGCCTCGGGTCTGACGTGCATGGTCCTCGTCGGCGCGGTCATCCTGGGGGGGATCGTCCGCGTCGGCACCGTGAGCCGTTGGGTCGTGCCCGCCATGGTCGTCCTCTACTTCGGCTCTTCGCTGGTCATCCTCGGCGCCCACATCACCCGGGTGCCGGGCGTGCTGGCCGCAATCGTCTCCGCGGCCTTCGGCGGCGGCGCCGTCGTCGGCGGCGCGACCGGGCTGGCGCTGCGCGAGGTGGTAATCACGGGAGTCCGCCGGGCAGTGTTCTCCAACGAGGCGGGGATCGGCACCGCCCCGATGGCGCACGGCGCGGCCCGGACCGCGGAGCCGGTGCGCGAGGGGCTGATCGCCATGCTCGGCCCGCTGCTCGACACCCACGTGGTCTGCACGCTCACGGCGCTCGTCATTCTCACGACCGGCGTCCCCTACGTCCCCGAGCAGGGCGTGGTGATGACGATGAACGCCTACGCGTCGGTGATGGGCGAGGCGGGGCGCTACCTGCTGGTGCTGATCACGACGCTCTTCGCGCTCACCACCATGATCTCTTACTCCTACTACAGCCTGAAGTGCGCCCGCTACCTCTTCGGCGAGCGCCTCGGCTCGAAGTACATCTACGTCTACCTGGCCGCGCTGCCGCTCGCCGCGCTCAGCCGCCAGACGACGGTGATCAACATCATCGACACGTGCTTCGCGCTCATGGCGATCCCCAACCTCACCGGCACGCTGCTGCTCTCGGGGGAGGTGCTGCACGCGACGCGGGACTACTTCGCCCGCATGGCGCGCGGCGGCCGGGTCACGGCTCGCGGAAGAACACCCCCCCGGTGCTGAGCACCGCCGCCGCCGACACCGACGAACGTTCCATCTGCTGGAGCCTGCCCGACTCCACCTCGACCGCCGACGGTCGCTCGCGAGGACCGGAACCGGCGGGCGCGATCTGTACCGTGAGGCGCGAACTCCTGCGCTCGGCGAGAAGGAATCTGCAAGTCGATTCGCGAGCGCCGGTTGCACGGCGGGCGGCGAACTTGCCCGGTGCACGGCCCGGATCCCGAAAGAGGTGCGGCCAGACGTGACCTCCGTCACCCGCCGTGCCAGCGGTCACGCGGCGCAAGCTCACCGCTGATGGCTGATCGCTGCAAGCCGCGGGCAGTGCCCGCGCCATGCGTCGCGCACGTGCCCTCTCGGCTTGACACAGCGCCTCGCCCGCGGTTAGGCTCCGGCCGCAAACAAAGCGCCGGGATCGGCGGACCGGCACCAAGCGCATTCCTGCGCAAGTCGGAGTCGCGCGGCACCACCGCGGGGGCAGGCCCCGGGACGGGAATGGCGCCGGCATCGCGTGGCCACCGCGATCACGGCTCCCGGTCGCGAGGAGCTGTCCGCTCTCCTCGTCCACAACGACGGGAGCATCGAGAACCATGCCGCTCACGCCAGGCGCGTCAGGCTCGGATCCCGCGGAGGCGGTCCGTGCCTCGCGCCGGTCCGGCTGCCCGCCCACCGAGCGGTGGATCCTGTGGGCCCTGGTGGCGGTCTTCGTCGGATTGGGTCTGGTGTACGCCCTCGTGACGCCGGTCATGCACGCTCCGGACGAAAACGATCACCTGATGTACGTGTTCTACCTCCACCAGTTCCCCACCTTGCCCACGATATCGCCGCCGGGGGGCGACGGCATCGGACAGGGACATCAACCTCCCCTCTACTATCTCCTGTTGCTCGCGGTCTATGAGCTCTTCGGACCGCCCGTCGATGCGCCGGGTGCCCTGGAGACGACCTACCGCCTGCTCCGGGTCACGAGCCTCCTGCTGCTCGGCGTGCCCTTCGTTCTCCTCACCGGACTGCTGTGCCGGCAACTCACTCCGGGCGATGGCGCCGTGCAGCTGCTCACGCTCGCCGCCGCGAGCCTGCTACCGATGTTCCTCCATCTGGCGGCAAGCCTCGCGAACGGGGTCATGGCCAGCGCGCTGTGCGCTGCCCTCCTGGTGGCGGCCGTGAGCGCCATGCGAGCACCGTCCCTGCCGCTTTACCGGCACTACGTCCATGGCATCTTGCTTGGCCTGGCGCTCGTGGCGAAGCTGACGGCCGCGCCGGTGGTCGCCGTCTGCGGTGCGGTCCTGCTCTGGGCCGCGTGGCGATCCCGCCGCCGGCCCGCGGCCGTGCTGGCCGTCACCGGAACGGCCCTGCTGGTGTGCGGGCCATGGTTCCTGCGGTGCTGGATGGTCTACGGGGATCCGCTCACCGTGTCCGCGTTCATGGACTCGTTCCGCCGTCTCCCGCCGGATCTCCCCAGAGGCCTTCAGCTTCACCATGCGCTGCCCTTGTGGCAGCACGTCATCGGGGTTTTCGGCTTCCGTCAGGACCGGATGTTCCCTGATTGGGTGTACTGGAGCACCCTCGTAATCTGCCTGGGCGCCTTCATGTGCGGCCCGGTCCTCGCGCGCCTGCGCGGCTTGCGGCTGGCTCCGCTTCCCGCCCGGACGTCCTGGCTGCTCGGGGCCGCCGTGGCGGCCACGCTGCTCTTCTTCTACCTGTCGCAGCGGAGTCTCGTCAATCTGCAGATCCGCTATGCCTTCGTCGTGTTGCCGGTCCTCGCGTTCGGCTTCGCGCGCGGTGCGCTGGCGCCCTGGCGGGGACAGGCACGCCGGATCGTCGCCGCGGCGCTGTCCCTTCTGATGCTCGGCCTCGCCGTCTGGGGCGCTTTCCTGGTCGGGGCCCCACCCGGCGCAGCGTGACCGGAGTGCCGACCTTTTCCCGTAAAGCCCCTTCTCGGGATGGTCCTCCGTCTGGATAATGCACCCGATCCTGGAGGGATTCTCCGGAGTTTCCGCGCCCGTCTCTCCGGAAGGCCCGGGTTTCGCGCGGACCCGACCATCGGAAAGGAGCCAAGGCCGTGCCCAAGACCCTGACCGACGAGCAGCACCGGCGCAATCGCGTCGCCCAGTGGGCCTTCGATACCCGCCCGGTCCTCGGTCGCTTCCACCTGTGGCTGGAGGACGTCGCGTCGGAGTGGATGCGCGGAAGCCCCGCGCGCGGCTTCGGCTTCGCGGAACCGAGCCTGGAACGTGCGCTGGTCGCTGCCGCCGCGGTGACGGCGCTGGGCACTTTCCTGTTCGGCCGCTACGGCGAGGGCAAGGGGCTCGCCAAGTCCGGTTTGAACGCGGTCAAGAAGGACGCCGACGCGATGAGCTCCTACGTCCTGTCGGAGGGCCTGTGGTTCATCTCGCGGGCGCTGCCCGAGAACCATGCCATCATGGTGTGTCTCGGCGAGGGGCTCATGCCGAAGGCCGGCGAGACGCCGGAGATGGGTGCCAACCCGCTGCTGGGATTCGGCCGCATCTACGCCCGCCCCCAGGTGGCCCGCTTTCTCGACCGCCGCGTCACCCAGCTCATCAACGACGAGGGCTACGAGTGGGACGACTTCTACCGCGAGGTGACCGAGGCCGGCATCACCATCTGGGGCGCGGCGATCGATACGCTCGAGAACACGTCGCGCTTCGCGAACGGGGCGCCCACCGGTCCCATCACCGTGCTCCATCTGTTCGATCAGCCCCTGACCATCGCGCGTCCGTTCGAGGGCTACATGGGCAACCTCTTCGTGCCGCGTGAGGTCACCCGGACGGCGGAGGAGAGCTCGGTCCTGCTCGACTTCCTGACCCCGCGCCACAAGGTGCTGGAAGTGATCGAGAAGACCTACCCCGGCATCCAGCGCGAGCACGTCCACGTCTGGACGCTGCGCGGCAAGAGCCGGGAGCAGCGGCTGGGCCGGCTGTGGGCCGAGTGGGAAGCGCTCGGTGTCGACCTCGTCGACGACGACACCGACCTGCCCGGCGGCCACAAGGCCTTCACCGAGTCGGGCACCTATGCGCCGATCTATCGCTGCGGCGCCTGGACGGAGGAGGGCGGCAAGCCCCACGTGTTCCTCTGCGACGGCTACGCCGCCTCGGCGGAGGCGCTCCAGGCGGCGACCCTGGCCCGGCTCTTCGGGCTGGACGCGAGCATGGCGATGTACACCAGCCTGTTCGAGCTGCCCCTCGACGCGGAGCGCCACATCATGCAGCTCGATCCCGAAGCGGCGAACTTCGCCCAGCGCCTGCAGGCGCTGTTTCCCCGCCCGCTCGCCGACCCCGAGATCGCCGCGTACCGCGCGAACGTCCGCGCCGCCCGCGAGGCCAACTTCGCGCTCTCCAAGCGCGTGATGACCGCCGACGACTTCTTCCCGAAGAAGCAGTGGCGCTGCCTCGCACTCTCCGGCTTCATGCTCCCCGATCCCTACTCCGGCATCGACGGCGTGCGCCAGGTCGCGAGCGACACCTACCGGGTGGCGGTCCGGGCCACGAGCGATCTCGCGGACGCCCGGATCGATCTGAGCCTCCGGCTCATGGAGGACCTCAACGTGAGCCGGCTGATCTTCAACCCGCTGCTGGACCGCTTCGTCGCCGGCGAGGACTTCGAGTCCCGTCCCGTGAAGATCTCCGACTCGGGCCGCATCCGCAACGAGCTCCAGACGCTCGCCTCGCAGGCGCTGGAGTTCTTCGGCACCAACGGCATCCGCGTCCACTTCGACCGCATCCACCACGACCTCATGTCGCCCGAGAAGAAAGAGCGGATCCGGCTCGTGCTCGAGTGGTACAAGAAGAACCACCCCGTGTGGTTCGAGTGGCTGGAGATCCGGTAGGCAGCGCTTCCGGCCCAGGCGGTGGCGCCGCCGGCATGGACCGAACGCGCAAGCTGCCCTATACTGGGGAGCCCGAGTTTCCGCGCACGGTCCGGACCGATCCGTAAGCCGCCCGCTCCAGGGGCTCCAGGAGCCGCGTGACCGGACGGGGGAGTCGAGGGGTGGGGCGGTTCGGCGCCTTCTTCTCGAAGCCGAGAGCCCCACTCCTCGACTCCTCCCATCGACGCGAAGGCGGCTCGTGCTGACCGCCGACGGCGGATCACGACGGGCGGCGCGCCAGCCCGCGCTGCGAGGATTCCGCGATGAAGATCCACGAGTTTCAGGCCAAGGAGATCCTGCGTCGCCACGGCGTGCCCACGCCGCGCGGGCGGATCGCCCGCACGCCGGAGGAAGCCGGACAGATCGCCGGAGAGCTGGGCGGGGAGGTCTCCGTCGTGAAGGCGCAGATCCACGCCGGCGGCCGCGGCAAGGGCGGCGGGATCCGGCTCGCCCGCAGCGCGGCCGAGGCGGCAGCGCACGCACGCGCGATGCTCGGCATGCCGCTCGTGACCCATCAGACCGGCCCGGCGGGCCGCACGGTCCGCAAGGTGCTGGTCGAGGAGGGGCTCGACATCGACCGCGAGTTCTACCTGGCGGTCACCCTCGACCGCGCCGCCGCCGCCCCGGTCGTGATCGCGAGTCTCGATGGCGGCGTGGAAATCGAGAAGGTGGCGGCCGAACGGCCCGACGCCATCCGCAAGGTGTGGGCGGACCCCCTGCTCGGGCTGAGCCCGTTTCGGGCCCGGCGGCTCGCGTTCGGTCTGGGACTCGAGGGCAAGACGGCCGGTCGGTTCGCCGGCTTCGTCACCGCGCTCTTCGAGGCCTTCCTCACCAACGACGGCTCCCTGGCGGAGATCAACCCGCTCGTGCTCACCCGCGCGGGCGATCTGCTCGCGCTCGACGCGAAGATGACGTTCGACGACAACGCGCTTTTCCGCCACCCCGACCTCCGGGCGCTCCGGGACCTCGACGAGGAGGATCCGCTCGAGACCGAGGCGAGCCGCCACGATCTCAGCTACATCAAGCTCGCCGGCAGCGTGGGCTGCATGGTCAACGGCGCCGGGCTGGCCATGGCCACCATGGACATCATCAAGCTCGCCGGCGCCATGCCCGCCAACTTCCTCGACGTCGGCGGCGGCACCGATCCCGGGAAGGTTGCCAGTGCCTTCCGGATCCTCACCTCGGACGCGGACGTGCAAGCGGTGCTGATCAACATCTTCGGCGGGATCGTGCGGTGCGACCGCGTCGCGGCCGGCGTGATCCAGGCGCTCCAGAGCGTCCGGCTCCGGGTGCCCGTGGTGGTGCGCCTGGAGGGGACCAACGCCCGGGAGGCGGCGCGGATGCTCGAGGAATCCACGCTCGAGTTCGTGGTCGCCCAAGGCATGGAGGACGCGGCCGAGAAGGTGGTGGCGGCGCTCCCGCGCCGGGCGCCGGAGGGAGAAGCGAGGTGAGCGAGCGATGAGCATCCTGATCGACGCGGACACCCGCGTGCTGGTGCAGGGCATCACCGGCGGCGAGGGGACCTTCCACACCCGGCAGATGGTGGCCTACGGGACGCGCGTCGTGGCCGGCGTCACCCCCGGCAAGGGCGGCCGCACGCACGAGGGCATCCCCGTGTTCGACACCGTCGACCAGGCCGTGGAGCGGACGGGCGCCAGCGCGGCCGTCCTCTTCGTGCCGCCGGCCTTCGCCGCGGACGCCATCCTGGAGGCGATCGACGCCGGCGTGGCGCTGGTCGTCACGATCACCGAGGGGATTCCCGCGCTCGACATGGTGCGGGTGAAGGCCGCGCTCGCCGGCTCGAAGACGCGCATGATCGGCCCGAACTGCCCCGGGGTGATCACGCCGGGCCAGTGCAAGATCGGGATCATGCCGGGCGATATCCACCGGCCGGGCGCGATCGGCGTCGTGTCCCGGAGCGGAACGCTCACCTACGAGGCCGTCTCCCAGCTCACGGCGCTCGGTCTCGGGCAGTCGACCTGCATCGGCATCGGCGGCGATCCGATCCCGGGCACGAGCTTCGTGGATCTGCTCGAGCTCTTCGAGGCCGACGCGGGCACCGAGGCGGTGGTGCTGATCGGCGAGATCGGGGGCACGGCCGAGGAGGAGGCGGCGGACTACATCCGGGGGCACATGACCAAGCCCGCCGCCGCCTTCGTCGCCGGCCAGACCGCGCCGCCCGGAAAGCGCATGGGGCACGCCGGCGCGATCATCGCCGGAGGCAAGGGCACCGCGGCCGAGAAGATCCAGGCGCTCGAGGCGGCCGGGGTCGCGGTGGCGCGGAGCCCCGCCGAGATCGGCACCACGCTCCAAGCGGCGCTGGGACGGTGAACTGCGCGCCGGCGCCGGACGCGGTGAGCGGGCCCTCCGGGCAACAAGAATCCGGCAACGCGCTCCAGCAGAACGGGTTACGCCCCTTGCCGCCATTTCGCCGGGGATCCCGGCGGCAGGGTCGACCGCAGTCGACCCTGCGGGCGGCCAGCGGCCGGCTCAACCGCCCCTTTCATGGCCCAGGTCGGCGACGCGGGGCACCGACGGCCGTCCGCCGCCGGCTTCGGGCGAAACCCTTGGCCGGTTTGACCGCCGGGACGCTCCCTGCTATACTACGAGGCACTCGAGCTTCTCCTCGCGGCGACAGGAAGCCAGCAAGTCGCGTGGTGAACGGCAGTTGCATTGTGTGTTCCGGCGGCGTAGCCGGCCCGGCCCGCAGCTCGAGTGCGAGCGAGCGGGCGACCGCGGCATGGACCGCGCGAGCGGCTCTCACGCCGTCCGAGCCGGAGGCCGATCGCTGCGGGCCGCGGGCAAGACCCGCGTTCGGATTGCCACCGGGTGGCTTGATGGCGGGTTTCCGGCCTGGCGGCGCATCAAGCCCTTCAGTGAGTCGCGTTGGATCATCCTTCCCGGATCGCCGCACAGGGCGATCGCCTGACAAGGTGAGTTGACAGCCCGATGTCCAAGATCACGGCACGCCTGGTCGGCTGGGGCAAGTACCTTCCGGAACGGGTTCTCGACAACGAGGGGATCCTCACGAGCTGCGGCGAGATCGATGCCGCCACCGGACAGCGCGTCTTCAACTTCTACGGCTACCACCGGGAGATTCTGAAGCGCAAGGTCGTCACGGATGAGGAGATCGTCAAGACCACCGGCATCCGGGCCCGCCGCCGGGTCGCGGACGACGAGTGGTCGGACGACATGGCCCTCAAGGCGGCCGCCAGCGCGCTCGCGCGCGCCAACCTGCCCGAGGACACCGTCTGGCGCGGCATCTTCGTGCACACGGTGCACCGCAAGATCCACTATCCCTCGATCGCCCAGCGCATCCAGCACGCCTACCACCTGAACCTCGAGAACGGCTACGCCGAGGACTGCTCCTCGGCGTGCGGCGGCTACGTCCAGCAGGTCCAGAAGGTCCACGACCTGATGCAGGTGCGGCCGGGCGCTTACCTGGCGGTGGGCGCGGACACCACCAGCCGGATCACGCCGCCCGACGACATCAACCACGATCTGTTCGGCGACGCGGCGGGCGCCACGGTGTGGATCCCCGGCGAGGAGGGGCAGGCCGGAAGCATGGCCGCGACCGCCGCGATCGACATGACCCGCGGCACCAATGGCGACGTCGATCCCATCGACTTCATCCGCGAGCACCACCCGGCCCGGCACATGCTGATGCCCTACGGCCCGCTGGTCGTCAAGTGGGTGCGCAAGCACGTTTACCGGGTCATCGAGCAGTTGCTGACGGAGGCGGGCTGGACCGAGGGACCGCCGCTGCTGCTCATCCTCCACCAGGCGAACATCAACGCGATCAAGTTCTTCCCGGAGCTGGTCGCCAAGATCTACCGCGGGGAGATCCTCACCTACACCGGCATCACCAACATCGGCAACGCCAGCTCCGGATCGACCGCCTACGGGTTCTCCACCTGCCTCGACGAGGAGGACGACGGGACCGGCGACACCATCCGCATCCGGCCCGACTACCGCGTTCTGCTCGTCGGCTTCGGCTCCGGCATGAACATCCACGGCGTCGCCATTCAATTCTGATCCGCCTGGACCGCGGTACGACGCCTGATCCCCAAGGCCGCCTTGCGGCTCCTGCTCGGCATCGCTTGCGGTCGGTCCCGCGACTGCTGCCGTCTTCCTTTCCGCTCGTACAGGACCATACGACCTTGAGCGTGAACTCGCCCGTAGTTCCGCTCGATCCAGGCCTTTGCCGGAAATGTCTCCGGCGGACACCAAAGGAGGATGAAGTCGATCGGGACCGGGTATCGATCGATGCGCAGATCTCCGGTTCCCTGCTCGATCGGCCCGAGGAGGGCGAACGGGTCGCGGTCCGGCTTGTAGTCCAGCGGCGAGGAGCTGTAGCGACCCTCGAAGTTGTCGAGCTCGATGCAGTCGCAACGCACCGCATAGTACCCGGCGGCGTGCAAGTACGTCGAGATCCGGGTTCCCGGATGCACCATGTGATCGAAGGAGACCGGAAGCAGGACGTCGTTCTTGCCGACGCGACCGACGCCCGACGTGTAGTCGGCGAGCTCTTGATTCACGGGGACCAAGCGCGCCGTGATCAGCGCGATGTGGACGAGAGCGACCAGGCAGGCGACGACCACCACGGCCTTCTTCAGCGGCGCCGCGAGCCGCGGTGTGAACCACGCGAGGACCAGCAGGAATGGATACAGCGCGACTCGATCCCGGATGAATCCGCCCTCCCCGAAGTGCTCGGGGAGCACGAAATACAGCGCGGTAAACCCCAGCACCAGCGGCAAGAACGCATCGCGCGGGGACCGGCGAGGCTCGCGGCGCAGGGCCTTCGCGACCAGCGTATGCGCGAACAGCACAGCGTAGAGGAGGCCGAGGGCGATTCCCACGTACTCCGTGAGCGGCTCGTGGGCAACCAGGCAGCGCAGCCCGAGGAAGTCCGCCGCGCTCGCCGGCAACCAGCCGACGCTCGCCCCGACGCCGCCGCGGAGGAAGTACTGCGCCGGAAGGATCATTCCGGGCGAAAGCGCCGGGATGTGACCCAGGAACTCCTGCGGGTTTCTCCAGTCCTTCAGCAGGGCCAGCGCGAAGAGACTGCCGATCGTGGCCAACACGGACACGAGATGGCAGAAGTAAAGAGTCACGAGCAGCAGATTCAGCCCGAGGAGAACCCGCGCCGAGAACAGGCGGTCGCGATGACGCCACCAGAACCCGAGCGCGAGCAGCATCAGCGGGACGCTGCAGGTGAAGTTGTAGAAGCCCATGAAGAGCGGAAAGTGGTAGACCAGTGGCAAGGCGAGAAACGCGAACACCCCCTGATCCGGACCGATCGATCGCAGGAAGTAGCGGATGGCGAACACGAACAAGAGGAGGTAGATCGTCAGGAATACACGCTCCGCCACCAGCGGTTCGAAGAGGAGCATCAGGATCGGGAGAGCGACGTGGCCGAGCCAGTTCGGAACGAGCCGCGGCGAGAAGTCGTAGAACTGCTGATACGCTCGCTCCCCGTCGTGGAAATGGAGGAGCATGTACGCGTTTTCGAGGTGGGACGGGCCATCGGTGGTTGGAAAAAAAGCAAACGCCCAGAGGGGTGCGAGGTACACCAGCGTCAGTACAAGAAAGACACCGGTCGTAGATCGGTGCTTCACGCCACGGTGCCACATGTTCGGGCGGCTCGGGGAAGCCAACGCCGTCTTGGCCTACGGGGCAGAGTATCGAGGGCTTGGGATGGGGTCAAGGCCGTGGCCGTGACCGACATCTTCGCCCCACCGACCGCTGCGCCGGCAGCCGCTCCGCGTGACGGGTGGCGCTCCGGCAGCCTGGCCGGTGCTGCGGGAAACGTTCGTGGTGCGGGGCCGGTTCCGCGGGACGTGCTATCGCCTATGCCGCGCGCGGCCTGTGCGGCAACCGGTGCTCGAGAATCGCCGTGCCGTTTCCCGCGCGCCGTGCGCAGAAGCTCGAGCGGCACCGTCCGGCGGGGTCGCAACCCGGGGTCTCATCCGGGCAGGCTCGCCTGCGCTCACCGTGCGATCAACGTTGCCCCGAGGGGGCACCGGATTCCCGCGCTTCGGCGGCCTGGAAGGCCACCCAGTTGGTGAGCGTCCAGCGATCCCCATGGCTCAGGAGCGCTTGAAGGTAAGAAGGATTCGTGTCGGCGCGCTCGAGCCATGCGCGGTCGAGGTGAACTTGCGCGGTCCCGGATGAGTCCAGTCGACCGGTGCTCACGGTGCGCGGATCGGCGATCTCCGCGACTCCAAAACCGAGATGCCGGCGGCGCCGATGCCCGCCGGCCGTCAGGTGGAACTCGGCGCCCGGCTCGCCCCGGATGAACAGGACGGCCGGTGTGATCGCCGCTGGATCGGCTGCCTCGACGTCGAGCTGGGCCATGCAGCGTAGCGCCGGCGGGGCGACCCAGATCGAGAACGACCTCCCCTGGATCACCGCGCGCTTGGTCGCCCCATCGTCATCCGGCGCGGCGCGCGGGTCGGGCCGTCCGCTCTCGCTGAGCTCCCGGCGCAAGTGCGCGGGCCAACCGTCCTGCACGGCCCGAACGAGGTCCCTGAGCGACCGCCGGCTCAGCTCACCCGTACGCCGGTAGATCACATAGCCGAGCCCGTTGGGCAACGGCCCAGAGCCGATCTCGACGAGCTGGGGTGGCGGCCCGGGCGGATACTCGCCATGGAGCCAGCGCGCCAGCTGCACTCGAAACAGCGCCGGACTGTCTCTCCACGTGCCCTCGGGAAGCGTGCCGTTGACGACGTGTTCGACCTCGCTCAGAACCTCCGGACAGAGCTCGATCCTGAAAGACAGGGGCCGGCCCTCACGCTGCGCCGGACGCTGGAGCGCGAGGACGTTGAATGCGGGCACGTAGGGCACCACGGCGACTCGCGATGTGGCCAGCCCGAGGCGCTGGCGATCCAGATCAATCGTGTCCAGCACCTCCTCGACAGGCCACGGCCGGCGGTTCGGCGGGGAGCGAGACTCCACGAGGGTGACCGCGAGCCATCGGTTGATGGAGATGGCGACCGGACGTTTCGGCCCCACGCCCAGCGCCGGAACCAGTCCAGCCATCGCCGTCGTCACCAGGAGGAAACCGCCAAGCAGGCGCCGGGTTCCTGCGCGAAGCGCCCCCGTGAAGAGCCAGGAGCTGGCCACGGCGATCAGCGCTGGCGCCGCCGGCCGGTAGAATCGGTTCACCTTGACCAGGATCACGGTCAAGACCACATAGGACACGGCCGCGGTGGCCAGCGAGTACGCGTTGAGGCGCGTCCGAAAGCGCTTTCGAAACACGAACAGCCCGACACCGATCAGCAAGGCGCCGGCCAGCGTGATCCCCAGGAAATCGTCCAGAGCGAAGAGGTAGTAGACAAGCGAGACCAGCTCGAACCGGGACTCGGTCGGCAGCCACGGCTCCCTTGCCACGATCCAGCTCTCCGTGGAATGTACGAACTCGCGGAGCCGGCCCAGATGATGCACGTACCAGGGAACCGCGAGCAGGATGCCGGGGAGCGTCAGGAGCAGCCCGGGTGCGAGGCGCCTCGCGGCGGGCCATGCAGATGCGCCCCGCTGGCGCCGGAAGCCCTCCACGAGGGCGAGCACCGCCGGCCCGGCCAGGAAGGCGATCGCGATGGACTTGGTCAGCAGCATCCAGCCGGCGACGAGTCCGAACAGGAACGACGGCCACCGGCGCGTGAACCCCTCGCACCGGAGGCTGAGAAACAACGCCAGGGCGGCGAGAGCACACAGGGGCCCGTCGATGTTGAGCCCACGGCTGTTGTGGGAAGCGAGCGGGGCGAGGGCAAACAGAGCAACCATGAACAGGCCGGCGTGCACGGAGACGTAGCGCCGACCGATCCAGTACATGGCCACGGCCCCGAGCAGGTGGTAGAGGACACTGGCGGCGCAGGTAAGGTCGAAGTCTCCGCCGACCGCCGCGTAGAGCGGAAGCACGCTCAGGGGCAACGCCGGCGGGTGCGGGTGCCCGAGGACAAGCAAGCCTGCGAACGCCTCCAGCGCGGGACGCTGGAGCACGTCGAGCGCGTCATCCATGCACCCGAGGTAGCGATAGTCGTCTCCCGCCGGAGGGTCCACATCCAGGTGGTTCCAGAGAACGTGGAGGATCCCGGTTCCGAGCAGGATCACCAGGAGGACGAGTCGAGTCAGCAGAGTGGAATCCTGCCGGCCGGATGGGACCGGCAACGACTCGCCGTCGTCATTCCTCCGGATGACCGGTCGTGGCGGAGGACCCATGCTCCATGATCCAGCAGGAGGAGGCGGGCCGGGCCGCCGCCAGGGTGAGCGATCCGTGCTGCGATCGGACGCCGACGCCGGTCCGGTGTACACCATCGCGCGGGCTTCGCCCACAGCGATCCGCCGTCAGCTGTCAGCCTGTGCCGCGGTGCCGCCGGGGCGGCGGGTAACCGCAATCACGGTCCGGCCGCACGTCTTTCGGAATCCGTGCCGTACGCCCGGCCGGTTCGCAGCTCGTCGTGCAACCGGCGCTCGCCAATGGACTTGCGGATTTCTTCTCGCCGTGCGCAGAAGTTCGCGCCTCATGGTCCAGGTTGGAAGCGCGCTGGACGGACGGCTCCGCCCGACGATGTCTGGCCGCGGCAATCCTGGATTCCTCGGAATGCCGGATTTCCCGGCCGGCCCGCGAGCACCCGGACGTTGTTCCGCAACCGGAGGCGGCTGCCGAACTGCGCCGGTGCTGATCTCAATCTCAGAAATCGTCGTCCTTGAGATCAAGCGTGATCAGACCGGCGAAGAAGTCGACAATCTCGTCAGGCGCCACGGCCACGTAGATGTGGTCGAGGAGCGCGTGGTAGTAGACACCGATGTCCCACTGCGGCCAGCGCCAGACATGTTCCGCCAGTTCCGCCGGAGCCTGCGCAGGTCCGGCAGCTGCGCGGGCATGCACGCCGTACTGGAACGGGCTGGTATGCCGACCTAGCCAGGCAGCACCCACGTCCACTCCGGCCACGGCGCAGAGCCGGCCGTACCGCGTGAGATGAACATCGAGACCGAATCCGGGGCCAACTCCGTAGCCGACGTGCACCACGTCCAGCAGATCCACCACACGGTTCGGGATGTAGAGCCCGATCGTAGCCAGTGCATCACGTTCAGAGAAGCGGGGGTTGACGATGAAGGCGTCGGCCTTCTCCGAGCACGCGCAGCCCGCCAGGACCGCGAGGCTGACCAGCAGAAACACCAGACCGACTAGCCTATTGTCCCCGAGAAACCGTTCGAATCGAAACGTGCTCATCCGCTTCTCCTCTGACAACAACATGGAATGAAACGACTCCGAAGATGCAACTTTCCTTGGGTTCGGAATCCACGCGATAACAGGTGCCGACGAGAAGATCAGGTCCTAGGACAGAATCGAACGTCGACCAACTCCCGACGCGGTTCCGCAGAGCAGGTCTACTTGCAGATGGATCCTAGTCCTTTCCCACGGACAATCGCCTTCTGCCAGCTCCACTTTGCCGCACCGGGCTCGCGCGACCGATCCACACGACAGGGACCGGGCTGATTCGATTCTCGTGACGGAGTCAGATTGTATTGCTTCCCGAACAGCGAAGTCAAGGCCCACAACCCACAGGACGCCAATCGGGCGCCAGCGGACAGGAGAAACAAACAGGGTTCTGGCCTGCCGCGCAGAGTACTGAGGGTTCGGACTGGGGTCAAGGCCGGGCTTTGATCCGGTCCGAGGCCGGGGGGTTCCGCGGGATCCGGCGGGCTCGGTGCGGCGTCGAGGGAAGCCCGCGCGGAGTCGGCGCCCCGGGCCGGAGCCTTGAGTGGCGGGGGGTCACTCCGCATGTGGAAGTGCAGATCACCCGCAACCACCTGGAGCGCGGGGAGGATCCCTTTCTCGAGGCGGCGATTCGAATCGCACGGCGCTGAAGGCGGTCGCTGTGCGCCTCAGGTCCGCGACTTGCACCCCCCACCCCTTCTCGTCCTCGCAATCGTGCCCGTGCTCGTGCTCGCAATCGTGCTCGTGCTCGACGCCATCCCGCTCAAGCGCCGCGCGCACCCCTACCCTCAATCGTCACTCTTCTGCGCTCCTCCGCCTTTTCCTCCCCCTGCACGAGCTCCACGTAGAAGAGGTCCTGTCCGCCGGGAGTGCGGATGCTGTCCTCCGTGTCTGCGGCGGAGACCTGGTGGCGCGCCGCGATCGGGTGCAGCATCAGCACGCCGTCCGCGGCGAGGCGCCGGACAGCCGCGTGCATCGCGTGCCGCTCGAGCCCGGTCCGGCGCCTGAGCTCGGCGAGGCTCACGAGCCCGGTCGCGGTCCGCGCGGCAAGCGCTCGCACCGCAGCGATCACGTCCGGCCCGGCCGGCGTCTCCGCTCCGGCCGTGGATCCGGCCAGGAAGCGAAGCAGCGCCGCCACCTCGGCCGCCCGGTAGCGCACGCCCGCCGGACCGCCGGCGCTTGCCGCCAGGAGGAACGCGCGTGCTGCGGGCCCCGGGCGAAACCGTGCTGTCCGCCCCTCCGCCTCGCAGGCGAGGATCCGACGCTGGACGAGCTCGTCGAGCAGGAACCGGAGCTGGCGTCGCGCCGGACCGAGGGCGCGGGCGCGAAACCGCCGCGCCAGCTCGCCGCGGCGGATCCCCTTCTCGCCGGCCGCGACGGCGAGCAGCACGGCGTGGAGGCGATGCGTGTCGTGCATGAGGTGGTCGTCCCTGACCCGTTCCCGGAGGCTCGGCCGCCGATCGGGCCCTCGGCCCTCTCGTGATATCGGCTGATCCGGCCCAGAATCCCTCTCTCCCGCCCGGGGCGACGCTCGGACCCCCCGGCGGTTTCGCCGGGAGATCGCCTGCGGGACGATCAGACCCGAGACGGCGCGGCCGCGCGGAGGAGGAGGAAGCGAAGCAGCAACCCGAAGCCGACGAGCAGCAGCACGGTGAGGAAACCGAGCCAGGCGATCACCTGCTCGCCGCTGTGGATCTGCGCCGCCACCTCGGCGTGGTCGCGCTCGGCGGCGGCCAGGCGCGCGAGGTGCTCCTGGACGTCGGCGCGGTACGGATCCAGCCCGGCCAGCGCCTCGTAGTGCCGGCGCGCCTCCGCGAAGGCGTTGCGCGCGTGCAGTCGCTTGGCGAGCTCGAACCGCGCGTAGCCGTCCTCGGGATCCAGCGCGAGAACGTGGCGAAACACCGCCTCCGCCTCGGCGTCGCGGCGGAGCTGCACCAGTACGTATCCCTTGAGCCGGAGCGCCGGCACGAGCCGCGAGCGATCGGACTTCAGCACGGCGTCTGCCTCCTCGAGCGCGCCGAGCGCGGACCGGGCGTCGGCCTCGGCGAGGAAGCGCTGGGCGCGTGCCACCGGATCCGGCGGCACGGACGCCGCGGCCTGGCAGCGTGCCGGCGCCGAAGGAACGGCGAGCGCCACCAGCACGGCGGCAAGCCGCGCGAGCCGGACCGCGAGCGTTCGAGGTGGCCGGCGCCGGGTGAGGCGCGGCTGGCGGGGCGGCAAGGACTGGTTCACGCCGGGCAGTATACCGCCTTGTCCCCCGGTTCGCGAGCGGCCGCCATGCCCGCCGCCTTGCCCGCCGGGCACGCCGTCCCTACAATCGCCGGCGCGCTCGCCGGCACCGGCACCGTCCGCGCCCCCCGGCCCGGGGCCGCGCCGGCCGCGAGCCACCTGCGGCCGCCCCGCCGCGGCCCCTGTGGAGTCGACGCACGGATGCAGCCCCCGGAGTTTCCGGCCACCCGCTATCAGGGCAGCAAGCGAAAGCTCGCGGCGGCGATCGCTCGCGAGCTCGGCGCCCGCGTCGACTTCGAAAGTGCGCTCGACGCCTTCGGCGGCACGGGTGCGGTAGCCTACCGTCTGAAGGCGCTGAGAAAGCGTGTCACCTACAACGACCTCCATCGCTTCAACCAGCTCGTGGGCAGGGCGCTCGTCGAGAACGACGGCGCGACGCTCCCGCTCGAGGAGGCCGAGCGGCTCACGGTGCGCCGGCCCCGTCGGCGCTACGACGACGTGGTCGCGCGCTGCTTCGAGGGCGTGTTCTTCACCGCAGAGGAGAACGTCTGGATCGACGTGACCTGCCAGAACATCCACCGGATCGCGGACCGGCGCCGCCAGGCAGTGGCCTTCTGGGCGCTGTTCCAGTCGTGCCTCGTCAAGCGCCCTTTCAACCTGTTCCACCGCGCCAACCTGGCGCTGCGCCGCCGCGAGGTGAAGCGCTCCTTCGGCAACAAGGCGACGTGGGACCGCCCCTTCCGCGACCATTTCCTCCGCTTCGTTGCGACGGCCAACCGCGCCGTCTTCGCCAACGGCCGCGTGAATCGCGCCACGCGCCACGACGCGCTGCGCTATCCGCGCGACGACTTCGATCTCGTCTACATCGACCCGCCCTACATGAACCGCCGTGGTCAGAGCGTCGACTACCTGGACTTCTACCACTTCCTCGAAGGACTCGCCGTCTACCCGCGCTGGGAGCCGCGCATCGACGGCCGGAGGAAGCACCGGCCGCTGGTCCACCGGCCCTCGCCGTGGTGCGACCGCGGGCGGATCCACGCCGCCTTCGCCGCGCTGTTCGCCCGTTTCGAGCGCTGCCATCTGGCGGTCTCCTACCGGGGCGACGGCATTCCCGCGCTGGACGAGCTCTGCCGGCTGCTGGCCGGGATCAACCGCCGCCCCGAGGTCGTGCCGCTTGGACCCTATCGCTACGTGCTCTCGACCGGCAGCGCCTCGGGCGAGTACCTGCTGGTCGCCCCGCGCCGCGCGTCGAGTCGTCCCTCGACGTCCGCGCGGGGTGTGATAGGATGCGCTCCTGTCGCACCATCCAGGAAGGGCCGTTGACCATGGACTGCAACCCACTCTACGAGGACCACGTGCGCCGGATCAGCGCCGCCACGGCCGAGGCGTTGCGCGGCGCGGCGCAGGACGGTCCGACCTTCGAGGGCATCGTCTTTCACGCCGGGAGCGCGCGCTACTACCACGCCGACGATCAGGCGATTCCGTTCCGTTCCGTCTTCCATTTCCGGCGATTCGTGCCGCAGGAGGGGCCCGACCACCTGCTGCTCTTCCGACCCGGCGCGCGGCTGCGGCTCGTGCGGGTAATCCCGCGCGACTTCTGGTACGAGCCGCCCGTCGAGATCGCGCATCCGTTTCTCGAGCAGCTCGACGTGGCCGAAGTCGCGAGCGCTGCCGCGGCGGCGGAGCAACTCGGCCCGCTCGGCCGGCATGCGTACGTCGGCAACGACCCCGCGGTGGCCGAGGCGCTCGGCATCGGGCGCGAGGCGGTGGAGCCGCGGCCGCTGCTGGCCCGGCTCGACTGGGCCCGAGCCTACAAGACACCGTACGAGGTGGCTTGCATGCGCGAGGCGGCGCAGTGGGCGGCCCGCGGCCACCGCGCCGTGCGGGAAGGGATGGCGGAGCGCCGTTCCGAGCGCGAACTGCACGCCGCGTATCTCGCGGCCGCCGGCGCGCTGGAGTTCGACTCCCCCTTCGGGAACATCATCGGGTGGGACCGGAACGCGGCGGTTCTCCACTACCAGTCCAAGTCGTCGGCGCGACCCTTGCCCGGGCTCACGCTGCTGGTGGATGCCGGCGCCAGCTTTCTCGGTTACGCGAGCGACGTCACGCGCACCTACGCGGCCAGCGGCGCACACCCCGCGTTCTGCGAGGCGCTGGACGGCATGGATCGGCTCGAGCTCGAGCTGGCCTCCGAGCTCAGGCCCGGCGCGAGCTATCTCGAGCTGCATCGCCGCGCCCACCGCGGCGTGGCCCGCATTCTGCGCGAGATCGGCGTGCTCCGCGTCGGCGAGGACGAAGCGCTCGAGCGCAAGCTCACGCTGCCGTTCTTCCCGCACGGCCTCGGACACCACCTCGGGCTCCAGGTGCACGACGTGGGCGGACGGCAGGCCGCGCCGGACGGCACCCTGGTCCCGCCGCCGGAGGATTTCCCGGCTCTCCGCACCACGCGCCCGGTAGAGGCAGGCCAGGTGATCACCGTCGAGCCGGGGCTCTACTTCATCCCGCTGCTGCTCGAGCCGCTCCGGGCGGGCCCGCACTGCAGCGACGTCGACTGGGAGCTTGTGGACGCACTCACGCCGCACGGCGGCATCCGGGTGGAGGACGACATCCTGGTGACCGCGGACGGCCCCGAGAACCTGACGCGCCCGCTGATCCCGCGGCACTGATCCCCCGCGGGCGCCGCCCGCCCGCGCCACCCAAGCGCGCGCCCTTCGCGCGCGACACCCGCACGCTCACCCGCAC
>JAFGQW010000302.1 GCA_016935485.1 Planctomycetota bacterium
CCAGCCCCCCGTTTCGCACGTGTCCTCGACGAGCGTCTTGCCGGCACCGCAGAACACGCCCAGCGGCGTGCGCAGCCGGTGGCCGTTGAACTCGAGCACGAGGTGGAGCCTCAGGTCCGTGCCCGGTGGCGTCGCCTCGAGGAGGCGGGCCCGGAGCGGCGTGCCGGCGTGGCTGGCGTCGGTCGCCGTGGGGATGGTGCCGAGGTCGGCCGTCGCCACTTCCATCACCACGAACGCGCTCGTGCTCTCCAGCCGCACCTTGGCGGCCGTGGCCGTGGCCACGCCGCGGTTTCGCACCACGCAGGTCACCTCGATCTTCTCGCCCGGGTCGAACGCGCTGTTGTTGTTGCCGACCTCCGTGAGGGTGGTGGACTTCACGACCAGGTAGGGGCCCGCGTACTGGATCCCGGTGAGCAGCATGTGGAGGTTCTCCTCCGCGAGCGCCAGGATGCGCGCCGTGGGCGGCCAGAAGCCGTCGCTGTTGTGGCCGATCTCGGGGGTGAAGCCCCAGAGTCCGGCGGCGCCCTCGTACCAGTCCACGCTGCCGCCGTTGCAGGGGTAGATGGTGGAGTAGACGGGGCCTGCCGTGTAGCGGTTCTCGGCGACCATGTCGGCGCCGAGCTCCTGGTAGACGGCCTGCCGCGGCGAGAGCACGTTGGCGTACCCGTAGGGCCACATCAGGAGCCCGCCGTAGGTGTGGATGTCCCAGGCGGACGTCATTCCCTTGGCCGCGCGCGCCGTGAGGAAGTTGCTGACGTGCCGGGTCTCGGGCTCGCTGAAGGGGCCGGTGCCGCGGTAGGTGGTCGAGGAGGGAGTGGGCGAGCTTCCCGAGTTGTCGTAGCCCCACTGGTAGCCCCAGTTCCGGTTGAGGTCGACGCCGTAGAGGGTGGTGCCGCTGCGGTACATGTTCTTGCGCCACATGCCGCCGCCGCTCGGGTTGGTGCTGCGGTTGCGCTCGTAGCCGTCCGGATTGAAGACCGGGACGTACCAGATCTCGCGGTTGTCCAGCAGGTCCGTCACCACGGGGTCCTGGCCGTACCGCTCGAGCAAGTACTCCGCGCACCGCATCATGCTCATCATGCCCGAGGGTTCGCGGGCATGGATCAGGCTCTCGATCAGGATCTCGGGCTCGTCCTCGTCGACGTCGGCATTGGCCGAGATCTTCACCACCCAGAGGTCCCGGTTCTCGTGCGTCTTGCCGAGGGACTGGCGCGCGGTGATGAGGCCCGGGTAGCGCGCTCGCCAGCTGTCCAGCTTGGCCTCGATCTCGGCCAGCGTGAGGTACCCGCCCATGCTGCCCAGATCGAGGTCGAGCGGCCCGGGCGGGGTCAGGCGCGAGGCGTAGAACGCCTCGATGTCCGCGTGCACGACGGTGAAGGCCACGCCGAGCGCGCGGAGCAGCGGCAGGTCGGCCGGGTGGACGAGCGCCTCGAGGTAAATGCGGGGCAGCTCGTCGAGGATGTCGACCTGCGGCAGCGAGCGGAGCGCCGCTTCCGCCTCGGGACTGGCGGCATGGCACTGGATCAGCGCCGTCGGATACGACTGTGCCGAACCGGGCGCGGACAGGAGCGCCAGGGCGACCAGCACGCTCGACAGGAAGGCGGCACGCTTGAGCACGGTGTTCTCCTCGCAATGGGTCGGAAACGGTCTCCTGGTCCCCCGGGTCCCTCGGAGCCTCCAGACACTCCACGGCGCAGGCACCGGAGCGGCCCGCGCCGGCCCTCCACTGTACGCGATTTCCCGGCCCGTCGTAAACCCCCGAGGCGCGGTTCCGGGAGCCGCCCCGCAGCGGCGAAGGCTGGACGCGGCGCGCGCCCGCGCGGGGCGATCCGGGCTGCCGGGCCGGCGGGCTCCGCAGGTCTCGCCCCACGCGGCGCCCGGAAGCGATGCCGTAAGCCCTTGAAGAAACTTCGGTTGCGCCTGCCGAGGGCGTCGCGCTGGTTGTTCTCACGTTTTGCCGCCCGGTTGGCGATAAGAATCTCCGCAGAACGTGGTTGTGGCGCAAAGGGAGCGATCCAGTGACGACGAATGCGGCCGTTTCGAGAGCGGACCAGGGCGCAGACCTCCACCGCCTGATTTTCGAGTTGACGTCGCGGGCCACGGCGGTTCCCTTCTCCCAGTTCGTGGGCGAAGTGACCGCGAAGCTCGCCGGCTTCTACGGCTCCTCGGTGGGCCGGATCTTCCTCGGCGGCAGCCAGCAGCCCGTCGGCGCCGCGGACCTTCACGATTGCCTCAAGCACTTGAGCGTCGCCGACCGCGAGCTGTTTGACCGCCACGACGCCCAGCTCGCCCACGAGGTGCGGCGCACCGGACGGCCCGCCAAGCTCTCGCAGCTTCCCACCAAGCCTGGCTTCGAGAAGCTCCTCCGCGAGACGCTCGGACTCGGCGAAGGCTACGGTCTGCCCATCCAGTCCCACGGCAAAACGCAGGGCGCCCTGTGCCTGTACCACCGCGATCCCGTCCGCTTCAGCAAGGCGGACCTGCAGTCGCTCCAGGCGCTCGGCAACGTGCTCCAGGGCTCGGTCAAGCAGGACGACGGCAGCGCCCGCTACCTCGAGGACGTGCGCGAGAAGGACAAGAAGATGCAGCACTACAAGCTGCATCTCCAGAAGATCGAGATGATCCTCGAGGAGCTGCGCGCGCTGACCATGGCCCGCTCCGTGCTGCTGATCGAGCGCACGGCGGAGTTCATCGCCAAGCGCGGCGAGGATCTGCCCTATGACGAATCGCACCTGAACGTGCTGCTGGCCGGCGGCTACGAGGCGTCCAAGCGCATTGCCGGACTGCTCGGGTCGACCGGCGAGAAGATGGTCGTCCACGAGGGCGAAGGCGAGAGCGTGCTCGTCAAGGAAGTGGCCAGCCGCGCGCTGCTCGCGATCATCTACCGCGACCACGATGTCCCGCAGCTGATTGCCGAGTGGGCGAACTCCGCCGCCGCGCGGCTGGAGGAGGAGCTCGCCGCCCTCGGGGAGGTTCGAATCCTGTGACAACCGCAGTCCAACCGCGGATCGGCTCCAACCGATTCCTCCTGAAGAAGGACACCCACGAGATCGGCCTGATCCTCAACCGCTTCCAGGAGAACACCCGCTGCCGGTCCGTGCTGCTGATCGACGAGGCGGGCCACCTGGTCTCCAAGCACGGCGAGGACACCTCGCCGCGCGAGGCCACCGTGATCGCGCTGCTGGCGGGGACCTTCCAGACCACCCGGCGCCTGTCGCGGCTGCTCGGCGCGAAGGAGTTCTCCTCGCGCGTTGATTGCGGCATGCGCGACCTGATGATGCTCCAGGTGGGCGACGACGCGCTGCTCGCCATCACGCTCGGCGACGAGAGCACCTCGACGCTGGTGCGGACCTACGCGCTGGAGTCGATCCGCCGCCTCGAGAAGGTGTTCCACGGCGCGGCGGAGCGGAGCGAGGAATCGGCCCTCGAGGAGTCCGGCTGGAAGGGCAACGACACGTTCGCCCGGGCGGTCACCGACCGCCTCGACGCGCTCTTTGGCTAGCGCGAGCGCACGATCCGGCGTCTGATCCGTCGCACCGGCGCGGGCGCTCCGCGCCCGCGCCACCCGCATCCCCAAGAAGAAGAGAAACACGAAGCGAAGGAAAGAGAAGGGGAGAAGGAGAAAACCGGGCAAGGCCGGGGGTCTGACCCCTCACACGATCCCGGCTCGTGCTCGTGCTCGACCCGCACCTCCGCGCGCGCATCTCGCGCGCCATGCGCACCCGCACCTGCGGGATTCCTCATCGTGCTCGAGCGCAAGACCTTCTTCCTCGTCTTCTCTTCTTCGTGCTCTTCCTGTCTCCTTCGCCCTCTTCGTGGTTCTCTTCTCCTCGTCTCCCTCACCCGCGCATCAACTCCGGATGGTGAACCCCTCCACGTTGGCAACCACGACCGCGCCGTCGATCATGGCGATGGCGCCCACGAAGAGGCGCTGTCCCTCCAGGGACGGGAGAGCGGGAATCCGGATGGACGCGGCGGCCTGACCCTGGGCGCCGAGGAAGCCCTGGAAGTTCCGGAAGATCCCCGGCGCGAGGCTGTTCGCGCTCACGAAGAAGACGGGGTCGAACGCGAGGTCCAGCACCTCGGTGCCGAGCCGGATTCCGGGCCTCAGCGCCAGCGCCGCGGCCAGGTAGTAGGCGGCGCCCGCGGCCCGGGTGTGCGGAAAGCCGAGCGTCACCTCCACGGAGCCGCCCGGCCGGGTGCCGCCGGAGGTGTCCAGCGCGAGCGGGCGGCTGCCATAGACCACCGCGCCGGTCAGCGCCTGGAGCCGATCCGCCTCGTAGGCCCAGGTCTTCACGATCCCGCGGGCGACGGGGTCGTAGCGGTGGATCCGGTGGCGCGCGCCGAGCAGCAGCTGCCCGTCGCGCGTGCACGTGATCCAGTTCAGCCGGTCGACGGCCTCCCCGGGCGGGGTCCGGGCATCGATGAGCGTGGTGACCGAGGCCGCCGCGAGATCGACCTCGAACAGGCTGCCGGCGAGCGCCGACGGCTGGCCGGGCGCGCCGAACTCCACCGCGTAGACCTTCCCGCTCGTCCGGTGGTAATCGACCGTGTTCACCAGTCCGAGCCCGGCGAGGCTCTTCACCACGACGCCGCGCCGGGGATCCAGCTCGGCGACGCCGCCGAGCGGACTCGTCGACTGGAAGGCCGCCACCAGATTGCCGGTCTCCTCGATCTCCTGGTGAGACAGACTCAGCGAGGGCAGCCCGCTCACCAGCGTCGTCAGGCGGCCGAACGACCGATCCGTGCGCATGAGCCGGTTCGTGAAGACCCCGCCGTAGCCCGACCAGGTGATGCCGCCGTCGTCGCCCAGGCGGAAGCAGTCCGGGCGCCACGCGAGCGGATGCACGGTCACGACCGCGCCCGCTGGCGAAAGCACGTACAGCGCCCCGGAGGTGCCGTCCTCGTGGGCCACCCACACGTCGCGGTTGCCGGGCCCCATCTCGACCCAGCTGCCGAGCAACTGGGTCGCGGGCGCCGGGAACTTATCGAGGAGCGTCGTCACCGCGCCGCTCACCGGATCGAGGCAGAGGGTGCGCCCGCCCGCCGTCGCCGTGTCGCGGCAGGTCAGCACGATGTCCCCCGGACGAAGCTGGGCGCCGAGGCCGCCGGCCGCCAGGACACCGAGCAGCAGGGCGGCGACGGCCCGCAGACGGCACGCGCGCATGGGCACTCTCTCCTTCTCTCCATCCCGCTCCGGCCGCGGCCGGGGCGCCGCCCCCGAGCCTTCCATCGTAGGCGTTCGGGCGGCGCCGCGCAAGGCCTGCCCGCCGGGGTGATTCTCGCGGCCGTTTTGCTACCATGGGCGCGGTTCGCGGTCTTCTCCCTGGAGAGCACGGCATGCAGATGACGCGCGTCCTCTACGCCGGTCGGGTGCAGGGGGTCGGCTTCCGATTCCAGGTGCTCCGGCTCTCACGACGGTTCGCGGTCGTTGGCCACGTCCGGAATCTCGGCGACGGCACCGTGGAGCTTCTGGTCCACGGCTCGCCGGACGAGGTCGCACGGTTCCGGGAGGCCATCCGCGCCGTGCTCGAGGGCTTTATCCGCGGCGAGAGCGCGTCGGCCGTCGAGGCGGAGGCGTTCTCCGGGTTCGATATCGCCTACTGATGTGATGCCGCCTCCGAGTCCGCCTTTCCCGGGCTACGTTCCGGCGTGGCGCGTCGGTCTCGCCGCCAGCATCGCCCTGGGCTGGCGCGCGACGACCCGCGCGCCGGCCTACCGTGTCCTCGGCGCCCTGATGGCCGCGCTCGGACTGGCGGGCCCGTTTCTGGTGTCCGCGTTCCTGTTCTTCGTCGAGGAGCACACGCGCGCGGAGTTTCTGGCCGCCAACGTCGCGCTCTGGTCGGTGGTCTTCGCGTTCCTGCTGCTGCCCCGGCGGGCCGTGGAGCTCGGCCGCCGGACCCTTCCGACCTTCAACGCCCTCGTTCCCGCCCCCCCCGAGGCCGTGCTCGTCGGCCGTTACCTGGGAATCCTCGGCGCCTACCTGGCGGTCGTCCTCGTGCAACTGGTGCCCGCCGCCGTCCTCGAGCAGTGGGCGTTCGCCGGCCGGCCCGGGCTGCTCCTCACACTCAGCCTGACGCAGATCGCGCTCGGCGCCGTGCTCGTCAGCGCCATCCTGTGCCTCGCCCAGGCCGCCAGACCGCTCTTCGCGACGCTCTGCGGGAGCCTCTGGTTCCTCCTGGGCACGCAGAAGGGCGCCTGGATCGAGGCCGTCGATGTCGAATCGGTCCGCCTTCTTCTCTCGGCAGCCCTGGCCTGGCTGCCCGATTTCACCCTTTTCTCCCCGGACCCGTTTTCCGATAGCAGCAATGCGCCCGGGGTACTTGGCACCGGAGCGCGGATCGTCTACGGTCTTTTCTTTGTCGTCCTGAACCTCCTGCTGGCGGCCGCTCTGGTCCGCCGGCAACGTCCGGGCCCCGGGCCCGGCCCAGGGAAGCTCGCGCGTGCGATACGGCGTCTTCGGTGATGTGCACGGCAACCTCGAGGCTCTCGATGCCGTGATCGACGCCATGCACACCGCGGGGGTCGAGCGCTTTCTCTGCCTCGGCGACATCGTCGGCTACGGCGCCGATCCCGCGGCCTGCATCGACCGGGTGCGCCGCCTCGATGCGGTGATCGTGGCCGGCAACCACGACCTCGCCACGGCGCAGATGCTCGACATCTCCCACTTCAACGCGTTCGCCCGGGAGACGCTGGAGTGGTGCCGCCGGGCCCTCGGAGCCGAGGACCGGCGCTTCCTCGAGGCGCCCAATCTCGTGGAGGTCGTCGACGGCCGGGTCACCGTCTTCCACGGGACGCTCCATCTGCCGGAAGAGTTCGGCTACATCCAGTCGCTCGAGGACGCACTGCTCAGCTTCTCCTTTCTGCGCACGCCCGTCGGGTTCTTCGGCCATTCCCACGTCCCGGTGGCCTTTCGCCTGTGCGGCGACGGCATCGCCGTCCTGCAGAATCCCCGCACGGTGCTCACCCGGGACTGCCGCTACCTCTTCAACCCCGGTAGCGTCGGCCAGCCGCGGGACGGGGACGCGCGCGCCGCGTTCGCCGTGTACGACACGGCGCG
The DNA here is from genome assembly GCA_016935485.1 of Planctomycetota bacterium. Lineage (GTDB taxonomy): Bacteria > Planctomycetota > JAFGQW01 > JAFGQW01 > JAFGQW01 > JAFGQW01. The sequence continues at coordinate 7,061 of JAFGQW010000302.1, forward strand.
CGCCGCCGTGCAGTTTCATCGGGTGGCCTACGACGTCGAGACGGCGCAGGACAAGATCCGCCAGGCCGGCCTTCCGGAGATCATCTGGGAGCG
>JAFGQW010000303.1 GCA_016935485.1 Planctomycetota bacterium
CGCTCGATCAGCGGCTGCGAGGTGGCGAAGTAGTGGCCGAGGAAGGCCATGGTCTCGACGTTGCTCACCAGGGTCTCGATGTCGAGGGGGAGCTTGCCGGACGGCACCTCCCGCCGGAGCACCGCCGCGATCAGCATCTTCTCGGCGCCCTGGGGGTACTTCACCTGGAGCGGGACGAAGGTGATCTCGAGGTCCGCCGGCCGGTGGGCCTGGAGCACGTCGAGCGCGTCGGGCTTGTTGGTCTCGATGCCGAGGTAGATCCGCTCGGAGCCGAGGAAGTGGCGCGCGATCCGGACCCCCTGAAACAGCGCGTCGGGCCGCTCCAGCATGGTGCGGTGGTCGGCGGTGAGAAACGGCTCGCACTCGCACGCGTTCACCATCAGGTAGCGGCAGTGCTTGCCCTCGGGGACGGCGAACTTGACGTGCGTGGGAAACGCGGCGCCGCCGAGCCCCACCATGCCCGAGGCCTGCACGGCGGCGACGAAGCCGCGGACATCCAGGCGGCGCCAGTCGATGGGCCGTTCCGGCGCGAACCGCTGGCTGTCGAACGGATCGGCGGCGATCACCACGGCCGGCTTGAGCTGGCCGCTCGGGTGGGCGCGAAAGCCGATCTCCTTCACCGTGCCGGCCACCGGGGCGTGCTGCGGAATGGACACGAAGCCGTCGGCCGCGGCGAGAACCTGGCCGCGCTGGACCCGCTCGCCCTTGCGCACCATCGGGTGGGAGGGGGCGCCGAGGTGCTGGCTCAAATGCACCACGTACTCCGCGACGAACGGCATGCGCTCGATGGGCCGGGACCGGGTCAGCTCCTTGTAGTCCTCGGGGTGGACGCCGTGCCGGAAGGTGGGCAGCTCGGTCGCCGTGGTCATGGTCCCGGTCTCCGGGTGCGCGCGCCCCGCCGCCCGCCGACGTCACGCATGGCTGCTTCCGCTCCCCGGCGGCCGCCCGTAGCCCGAGAGCTGGAGCAGCCGCTCGCGCAGCCGCGCCGCCAGCTCTGCCTGGTGCTCCGCGGCGAGGCGGTCGAGCCGCTCCTCGTAGTCGGCCTTCAGGGCGGCGAGCTCGCCTCGATGCGCCTCGGCGAGCTCGGCCTTGAGGCGCTCGCGCAGCGCCTCGGTGAAGGGGGTGACGAGCCCGGCCAGCTCCTGCAGCACGCGCCATGCCTCGTGGGCGCGCGCCGCCGCCGCCGCCATCGCCGCGGACACGCGGTAGTGGACCAGCTCGCCGCGGGCGTCGACGGCGCGGATGAACGCCGCCTGGGCGGCCCGGCGGTCCGCCGGCGCGAGCAGCCACTCGTCGAGCGGCATGCCGCTCACGGCCGGCGCGATCCGCGTGAAGTGCGCGGCGAAGCGCTGCTGGCCGAGCGCCCAGTGGGCGAAGGTGACCGGCACCACGAGCGTCTTCGGCTCGCCGTCGTCCTGGGGGTGGAGCTCCCAGCGCGAAAACGCCGCCTCGGGGTCGGGATTGCCGTCGAGCGAGAGCTTGAGCCCGAAGGCGCCGGGCGCATCGGGGTCGTACCGCAGACACGGAAACGCACGTGCGGCCACGGCGAGGCGCGACTGGGCGCGCGCGGCGTCCGGCGCGAACCCGTCCCGTCCCGGGCTCGGCGCGTAGACGTGCACGAGCGCCGGCCGCCGGCTGCGCAGCGCCGCCGCCAGCCCCTCGAGGAAGTGCGCCGAAGCCGCGGTGGCGGTCCGGAGCACGAAGGCGCGCGGGTGCGCGAGCGCGAACAGACCGTCGCACGCGGCCGCCGCGGGGTCGTCGTCCGCCGCCGCCCCGCCCGGCCGGCGATCCAGGATCACCACCTTCACCGGGATCGCGCCGTCCAGCAGCGCGCCAAGCCGCGCCGCGCTCGGGCCGGACAGCACGCGCTCGTCGCCCACCAGCAGCAGCGGCGGCACGGCGCCCCACTCCTCGTCGCTGAGCTGGGTCCAGTCGAGCGCGGCGATCTCCTCGTCGTGCTTGCGGGGCTCGTAGCGGTCGGCCGCCTCGAGGCGCGCGCGGCGCACCAGCCGCAGGTTGTCGAGCGCGTGGCGGAGCAGCCCCCGGCACAGGCCGGCCGCGAAGTCGGCGCTCTCGTCGGACCAGTGGACGGCCACCGGGAACGTGAACGGATGGCGCGGAGCGCGCCGGGCCCAGGCGAGCGCATCGCCGGCGGTCGCCAGCGCCACCCGGGCCCGGCCGAGCCCCGTCGGCCCGTCGCCGAGCACCCACTCGAGATCCCGCAGCGCGCGCATCAGCTCGATCAGGCGGCGCAGCCGCCGGCTGTCCACGCCGCGCCGCCGGCCCGCGTCGCCGAGGCGGTCCACCAGCTCCTCGAGCGCCAGCGCGCGCTCGCCGGCGCCGTCGAGGCTGCGCGCGAACGCCTCGAGGTCGTCCATCGGGAGAGCCGCGCCCACCAGCGCGCGCACGCCGGCCCCCAGCCGGCCCAGGAGATCTCGCACCTCCTCGAGCAGCAGGCGCACGTGCGGCTGCACCAGCGACTCCACGGTCGCCGCTACCCACCGAAGCGCCGTGCGGTCGCCGGCGCCGGGCTCGGCGTCGTCGCC
>JAFGQW010000304.1 GCA_016935485.1 Planctomycetota bacterium
CGAGTTGCGCCCGCGGGGCCGACCTCAGCGGACGAACCAGACCCGCCGGATCCGGCCAAGCTCCACCTGGTAGATCGCCGTCGCCTCGAGCACCTCGCCCTGCGCGAGCCCCGTGACCTTCTCCTGGTCGATCACATGGCTCGACTGGCAGATCCGGCGCACGACCTCGCAGTGCACCTTCGGGTTCTCGGCGAAGAACCGCCCGTAGCGGGTCCTGAGCTCTCCCCGCCCTGTGGCGTACGGTTTCCGCTCGCCGAGCCAGAAGAGCTCGACGTCGGTGCTGAACGTCTCTACGAACGCCTCGAGATCGCGGGCGTTGTAGGCGTTCACCTGGCGCTGGACGACGTCACCCGCCGACTCCGGGACGAGGTCCGTCGGCCGGAAGGCCTGCCCGCCCTTCATCACCAGGTGCACGCGGTTCAGATTCCGGAGGTCCCGGATCGGGTCCGCGCCGAGCACGACGAGATCCGCGAGCATGCCCGGGCGGATCTGGCCGAGCTCGTCGCCCCGGCCCATCAGCACTGCCCCGCCCACCGTAGCGCTGCGCAGAATGTCGATCGGCTGCATGCCCGCCTCGGCCATCAGCTCGAACTCGCGAAAGAGGCTCGGGCCGTGGAGGGTGCCGATGTTCCCCGCGTCGGTGCCCGCCGCGATGGTGACCCCGGCGTCGAACAGCGTCTTCAGGTTCGCCAGCGCCACCGCCGGCGACTCGACCGGCTCGGGCTTCTCGAGCAGCACCCGCCGCCGCGCCGGGATCTGCTCGAGCGGGATTCGCCGCAGATCGAACAGCGTCGAGACGAGGCCCGGATGGCCGCGCTCGTGCTCCGCGGCGTGGAGCCGGAGCTGCTGCGTGAATACCTCGCGGTAGCGGCCCATCACGAGCAGCGTCGGGCAATACACGACGCGGCGCTCCTTCAGCAGCGCCACGAACGCCTCGTCCACCGGCCGATCAAAGACGCTGTGCACCAGGATGTCAGCGCCGGCCTCCACGGCGACGCGCGCCGTCTCGAGCTCGGTCGCGTGCACGGCGACGCGGAGACTATGCCGGTGGCTCGCCTCGACGACCGCCCGGATCACCGGCAGGTGGTCGGCGGGCTTCGACTCGCCCTGGACGATGAACCAGATCTTGATGAAGTCGGGCTTGTGCGGCACCTGCCGCTCGACGAGCGCTTCCGCCTCGGCCGGCGTGTGGACCTTGAGGATGGGCGGGTCCTCGGTCGTGAGCGCGTCGGGCTGGTAGGTCGAGATGAGCGGTCCCGTGATGGCCACGCGCGGGGCGGCGGCGGTCGCCTGCGCCCGCTCGCGCACCGAGAAGTTCCAGAACGGCCCGCCCATGTCCGCGACCGAGGTGATGCCGCAGGCGAGGTAGCGGGCGAAGGTATCCGGCAGACGCGCGTCGATCGCGGCCCGCTCCTCGTCGTAGGAGACGAGCGTGCGGAGGTCGATCACGTCCGGTCGCGTGTAGAGCCCGCCCGACTGGAAGAAGTGGATGTGCGCGTCGATGAGCCCGGGAACGATCCACTTGCCCACCGCGCGGATGACCTCGGCGCCGTCCGGGATGCGCACGTCCTCGAGCAGGCCGACCTTGGCGATGCGTTCGCCCTCGACGATCACGACGGCATTGGGGAGCGGCTCATGGCCGTCGGTGTGGATCAGCGTGCCGCCCACCAGCGCGATCGTCCTCGGCTGCGCGACTGCCGCCGCCGCCGTGGCGACGACGAGCCACACGCCGAGCAGGAGCTTCGTTCTCACGGCGCATTCTCCCGGTTGTGGGGCCAGGCCCCGAACGAGCAGGACTCATGGATGCGCGGCAATGGTAGCACGCGAGCTCTCCGGAGGCGCGGCTTCCTCGAGGCGGCGCGCCGGTGCCGGCCGCTCCGCCGGCCCGCTCCTCCCGGTCGCTCAGCCGAGCTCCAGGACCGTCGCGTGCGGCACGCGTGCTGCGATCACCGCGCGGGCGAGATTGAACCACCGGCGGCAGCGATCCAGGATGACGCTGTCGGCGGTGACCACGACGCCCTCCACCTCGCTCAGCAGCCGGTCCGGGTTCAAGACCAGGTCCGCCTGCCAGGCCCAGCCGCGCTCGCTCCCCTGCTCGAGGAGCAGCGCCTTCAGGCGGCCGCTGTTCGAGACCGGCCGGTCGAGATACCACATCACGCCGTCGGCGCCGAGATCCGCGAGCACCTCGCCTACTGCTGCGATCGCCGGCCGGGTTTCCTCCACGCGGCGATAGGTGCCGTGCATGCTCGCGAGATCCCGGTAGCCGCCATCGCGCCCACTCAGGATCACGCCGCCGGCCAGTGCCGCCTCGACGGTCGTCAGCAGGTTGTAGCCGTCGATGTGCACCGCGCCGCGGGCGAGCGCCTCTGGCCCCACCTCCCGGGCCCGGCGTGCGGCGAGCGCCGCGTCGGAGCAGGCGCAGCGCTGGACGGCGATCCGCTGGCGCCGCGCGAGCTGGAAGCGATCGCCCACCAGCTTGAGCGCCGACGGAAGGGCGTACGCGTGGCCCAGCAGCCACGACAGGTGTGCGACCGCCTCGACCAGGACCGGCCGTGCCTCGGGACCGAAGAGCACGCCGTCCTCCGGATGCGCGCCGCGGTGCTTTCGCTTGTCGGGCACGGGCCCGCCTCCCTTCTCACAGCGCTCGTTCTCGCGCGCGGCCCGGCGGCCGCGCTGCGCCTTCCGTCAGGCTCCGACCGGCTGCAGCCGGAACAGCGGATCCGCGATGCGCTCGCTCCGGCATTCCGGGCACCGCCCCGGCGGCTGCAGGTGGCGGAGCCCTCGCGCGCGGAACACGAACCCGCACGCCTCGCACTCGGCCGGGGTCACGACCAGCCGCTCGCCGCTCGCCCGGGCCGTCCGCTCGACGTGCCTGAGCTCCGCCGCGAGCTCGCGGCGCCGGATCTGCAGCGCCTGGCACAAGCCCTCGAACGACACCTCGCCCGCCCGGAGCGCGTCCCTCAGCTGCTGGCGCAACGTCGTCTCTGCCATCGCCTCGGCCGCCTCTCCGGCCCGCACTCCCGCGCCGATCATAGCGGCGCCCCGCCGCTCGCGCAACGCTGCCCGCCGCGTGGACCTGGACCAGAAGATCCGCGAGAACGGAAAGCTACTCTTGCGCGGGCCCTTCGGCGCTTGCGAGGTAGACCGTGCCCCGATCCTGCCAGTAAAGCGGAGGCGCCGGGCGAGAAGTTCCGCTGGGAGTTGCCGACCGAGGAGGAGTGGGAGAAGGCGGCCCGCGGGGTGGACGGCCGGTTCTTTCCGTGGGGCGACCGGTTCGACTACTCGCTGACAATCGGAGCGTTTCACAGGAAGGACACGCTGCCGAGAATACCGGGCGGATTCGAGCCTCGAGACGAGTCGCCGTTCGGTCTGCTCGATCCGGGGGGCTCGCGCTAGGAGTGGACGAAAAGCGAGTATCGGCCGGGCTCGGGCACGTACGTTCTGCGCGGAGGCGGCTGGGGCACGCTCCCGGTGCTCTTCCGCGTCGGCTACCGCATCGACCTTTCCCCGGCGTACGTCGATTCGAACCTTGGCTTCCGGGTTGTCGCCCGCCCGAGTCCTTGAGATTGCCCCTTGTTCCTTTGTTCCGTGTCCCTTGCCTTTTCTTCAGGCGGCCGAAGGCCGCCGCGATTCTCTTGGCAAGAGGAGGCTCATACGGTCGGGCGAGGAGTTCGTGGTTCTACAGAAGACGTACGACCTCGTGCTGGAGCTGCAAAGGTGCTCCATGGTGGCCGCTTGACGGGGACGCGTGATCGGCGAGATGCGATTCGCCTATGGTGCACTCCCGGGTGCACTTCCTGCTTTCCGGCGCTGGCATCGTGTGGCCGCACGTGTCCGCAGTTGGCCGGACGCGAGGGAAGGAGGCGCATGCCGATCGTCGAATGGAAGCGGGTGGCGTGGAGGCTGGGGCGAGTCAGCCTACCGCCTCTTCCGAGTCCGCGTTGCAGGACGTCCTCGGGAACCGGCCATCGAGGGTGAGGTCGACGACCGACATCACTGCTCGAGGAAACCGACGTCCGAATCCACGAATCCCCTGCGATCCCGACTCCGCTGTGGTAGACTAGGCCCCACCCGGAACACGGAGGCATCCGCGAGAGGGCGGGGCGGAGGACAGGAACGGGGGGCAGCAGCGTGGTTGCTGAAGTGGTTCTCCTGGGACCTCAGTCATGAATGAACTCCTGCGGCGGATCAGCATCGACCCAGACGTGTGCTTCGGGAAGCCGTGTATCCGCGGCACGCGGATCTGGGTTTCCTTGCTCCTGGACTATCTGGCTTCGGGCATGACGGAGGCGGAGCTCCTCGAGGAGTATCCGCAGCTGACGAGCAAGGATATCCGCGCCGCCCTCGCGTACGGTGCCGAAGCCGCGCGCGGGCGGTTCATTTCGGTGCCGATGGAGAAGCGCGCGGGGTGAAGTTCAAGCTGGACGAGAACGTCGGCAGGCGAGGGCAGACGCTCTTGGTGTCGGCTGGCAACGACGTTACAACCGTCCGCGAGCAGGGCCTGTGGGGCGCGCCGGACCAGGAGATCTTCCAGCGCTGTCAGGCGGAGCAGCGGGTGCTCATCACCCTCGATCATGGTTTCGGTAACGTGCTCCGGTTTCCGCCGCGCGGGTCGAGCGGACTGGTGATCCTCGAGCTGGCGCTCCAGGCGACGCCGAACATGGTCGTGGAGCGCCTGCGGGAGCTCCTGGCGGTTCTCGAGTCGCAACCGCTGGCGAACGCGCGCACTGGATCGTCGAGCCGGGACGAGTCCGCATTCATCACGGCGATGACGCGGAGTGAGAGGATTCGAGGAGCGTCCAGCGAGACCAGGGGCGTAGCCGGGGAAGTAGCGTGACGCCGTTCTCGGCAGTTGGTACGGTCTTGACGGCGGTTGGACGGGTCTCGCTCGACCTGCCGTCCTTGGAATCGCGCTGGTGGTTGTCGGTGGTGCGCGGGTGTAGGTCTTCTGCCGGCTTTCTGCTCGACCATTGCCATCGCCTCTGATTACATATGCCGCGGAGGCGGATCCCGGTCGGCAAGCCGATGTCAGCTGGCATCGACGATTCCTGGAGGACCGGACTCAATGCCGCGCAAGGGTGAGGTGAAGGACGCGCTGGATCGCCTCAGATCCGGCGAATACGCTCACGTGCTGCGCGAGCTGCTCAAGCGCCACCGCGATCTTCGCCAGGAAGCGAACCGGATCGCGGAGAGCCTTATCGATGACGCCTCGGTCGAGGCGGTTGCCGAGGAGGTCACCGACCTCGTGAGCAGCATTGGATGCGAGGAGCTCGGCGGCTGCGCTGGCAGGCAATCCTGGGGCTACGTGGAGCCAGGTGAAGCAGCCTGGGACCTCCTTGAGGAGTCCATCGAAGGCATCCGGGCTGACATGGAACGTCGGTTCGAGGCGGGCATGAAGCCTGCCGCCGAGAAGATCTGTCAAGGCATCGTGGTCGGGTTGCACGACGTCGACCGCACCAAGAGCCGTGGCGCGCTCGAGTGGGCACCCGACTTCCCGGCCGAAGCCGCGGCCTGGAGCCTGTCCATTCTCCTGCAGCGGTACCCGCAGGGCCAACGGCGAGCAGCAGGCAATCGGATCCTCCGTGGCGTGGAGGAGCACGTCAAGGACTGGCTCGAGATGATGGAGCGGGTGGTCAGCGAAGCAACCGCGAGGAAGCGACGCAAGCGGAGGTAGAGATCGGATGGATGTGCCCAGACTCATCGATGAGCTGAGGCTGATCGAGGCTCGCTTCTCTGGTGTGCCGGTCCAGCGGTTACCTGTTCTCCGCCGGGACGCCCGAGGCTCCGTTCGGAGACGGGGTCGGCCGGAAGGCCTGCAGCTGTCCGCCCGCCCCCGCGGCAGATCGGCGCATTAGAGCGGATGCACACTCGCATGTACTGGAGGATTCGATTGGCACTGAGGCAACTTGTGGCAAGTATGGTACCTTCATTCGTGAAGAGACGAATCCGCTTACGGAAGGAGTTAGAGCAGTTAGGCAGAGCGCAACGGGCAGAATGCAGGCCAGATAATCTGCGATCCGAACGCCAGATATCCTTGAGTGACATATTCGCCTCTCGCGACATACACGACATATGGCTTGAGTCAGAGAAAGAGATCAAGACATTCCGTATTCCCGATGGGACGGGTGGGGTCAATCCGGGCGATAGAAGAGCAATCTACTATCTAGTCAGCGCCCTCAAACCAGTATCGGTATTAGAGATTGGCACACATATAGGGGCATCAACGATCCACATCGCGTCAGCACTGCGCAACAGCTCAGGCAAGAATGCAAACCTAACCACGGTTGACATCGTCGATGTCAATTCCCCAATCGAGAAGCCATGGTTAAGGTATGGTGCAACTCATTCCCCAATGGAAATGACAGACGGGCTGGGTCATGGAGCGCTTGTTCACTTCGTTACAGATACCTCATTGAATTGCGCAGCTCATTGTCAGAGTACATTCGATTTCATCTTCGTCGACGGAGATCATTCGGCAGCAACTGTTTATCAAGAGATTGCCGTCGCACTGAGCTTGCTCAGGCGGAATGGCGTCATTTTGCTCCACGACTATTTTCCGGACATGAAGCCATTGTGGTCTAACGGCTCCGTGATTCCTGGGCCGTTTCTGGCGACGGAGAAGCTTCGAGGGGAAGGTGTGAAGGTGACGGTCTTACCTCTGGGTGCGTTGCCGTGGCCTACGAAGTTGGAATCGCGCGTCACAAGTCTTGGGTTGTTAGTTAAGGACGAATAGCAATACACGTCAGCAAAGGAGGCGCTCGGCCGAACGGCAAGTCCGCTGTGGTGCATTGGCGCTGGCGAGCAGGGATTCGGAAGGACGTGCGGCCAGGCGTGGTGTCGGTCACCCGCTGTGCCAGGGGCACCGCAGTGCAGGCTGACAGCTGACGGCTGATCGCTGTGGGCGGCGGGCGAAGGCCGGGCTACGGGTGGGGTGGTTGCTATACTGGCCCGCGCGACCCATCGAGCGCAGGAGTGATCTTTCTTGCGTGAGGTGCTGGCATGACCGAGAACGGAGATCGCGCGCTGCTGCTGGCCCTGCCGTTGCCGCTGGCCCAGGCCTGGCGGCGGGCGCTGTGTGCCGAGGCGCCCCGCGAGGTGCATGACCGGGTGTTGCTCGCCCTCGAGGCCACGCTCAAGTAGCTGGCCACGATCGCGGTGGCGACCTGGGTCGCGCGGGGTGCCGAGGGCGACGGTCCCCGCAAAGCGTGCGAGGCGCTGGTCCGCCCGAGTCTCGGGCAGTGGGCGGCGATCCTCAGGGCGTGCGTCGACGCGCTGCCTGCGGGTGACCCGATCCGAAGGTGGGTGGAACATGTGCTCGGGCGTCCGGTTTCGGGAGACGGGGCAGCCGGTCTCGAGGCGCGCGCGGTGGGGCCGCTGGTGGCAGCGCTGCCCGCGTATCGGAACAGTCTCGTCCATGGGGCGGGCTTGAAGCCGACGACGGCGGCCGAGCGGCGCGGCCGGCGGTTTGTTTACAGCGCGGCGGCCGGCGCGCGCTACAGTTTCGGGAGAAGCGCCGCGCGCAGAGTGCGGGCGCGCGTCATCGGCGCGCCGCAGGCGCCGGCAGCGAGGAGAACTTCCGCCTGGAGCATGCGAGCGCCTTGTCGCCAGAGCCGGGCCGCCTCAGAATCGTCAGCCACAATCTCGCGCACGGCCGCGGGTCGGCGCGACACCAGGCGCTGGTGCGGCCCGGGGACATCCGGCGCAACCTCGACCGGATCGCGGCGTTTCTTCGCGCGACCGCGCCGGACGTGGCCGCGCTCCAGGAGGTCGACTTCGAGTGCACGTGGAGCGGGCGCTTCAACCATCTCGACTACCTCGCCGAACGCACCGGGCTGGTCCACCGCGTCTTCAGTGCCCACACCAACATCCGCCGCCCGCCGCTCGGGCCGCTGCGCTACGGCACCGCCGTGCTCGCCCGCCATCCGATCGATCTCCATCTTGCCCACAGCTTCCAGCGGCGGCTGACCGGGCGCAAGGGCTTCTGCGCGGCCACCGTCCGGCTGGGCTCGGGCGCCGTGGACGTGGTGAGCGTGCACCTCGACTTCATTCGCTCTACGACGCGCAGCCGCCAGCTCTCGAGCATGATCGAGGTGCTCGACGTGCTCGGCACGGAGCGGCCGCTGGTGATCGCCGGCGACTTCAACGCCTGCTCGATCGCGGAGTACCCGCTGTTTCGCGTGCTGGAGGAATGGCGCGACCTCCGCAGGATGCCGTTCCTGTTCGCCGAGACTGCCACCTACCCCTCGGCGCGCCCGCGCCACGCAATCGACCATGTCTGGGCGACGCCCGGTTTGCGCTTCCGGAGCTACCGCGTGCACCCGGTGCATCTGTCCGACCACCTGCCGATCGAGGTTGTGCTGGAGCGGCGGTGAGGGGCGGGTGACGGGTGACGGGGTCGGCACGGTGGTGTGAAACACGAAGGACACGAAGAGAAGACGAAGAGCACGAAGAAGAGGAGAAGAGAAGAAGAAGGCGAACACGAGCACGAGCACGAGCACGGGCAGGAGGCGTGCGTGCAAGGCCATGGGGTCAGACGCCAGGAAGTTGCACGCAGGCGGCAGCAGTGGTCGGAAGCTGGACTGGCGGGGGAGGCGTCGAGGGGTGGGGCGGCTCGGCGCCTTTTTCTCGAAGCCGGGAGCCCCACCCCTCGACGCCGCTTGCTGGCGCATGCGGGTGCGGGTGGCGCGGGCGGAATGCGCGCGCTGAGGTGGCGCGGGCGGGTGGCGCCCGCGGGGTGCGGGTGCGGGTGGCGCGCGCGGAATGCGCGCGCTGAGGTGGCGCGTGCGGGTGGCGCCCGCGGGGTGCGGGTGCGGGTGGCGCGCGCGGAATGCGCGCGCTAAGGTGGCGCGGGCGAATGGCGCCCGCGGGGGCTCACAGATTGGCGATGAGCGCGTCGGCGAACTCGCTGCACCTGACCTCGCGGGCCCCCTCCATCAGCCGCGCGAAATCGTAGGTCACCGTCTTCTGGCCGATCGTCTTCTCCATCGCGTCGACGATCCGGTCGCCCGCCTCGTGCCAGCCGAGGTGGCCGAACAGGAGCACCCCGGAGAGGATCACCGAGCCCGGGTTCACCTTGTCCAGACCGGCGTACTTCGGCGCGGTCCCGTGGGTGGCCTCGAAGACGGCGTGCCCGGTGACATAGTTGACATTGCCGCCGGGGGCGATGCCGATGCCGCCCACCTGCGCGGCGAGCGCATCGGAGAGGTAGTCGCCGTTCAGGTTCAGCGTGGCGATCACGTCGAACTCCCGGGGCCGCGTCAGCACCTGCTGCAGCGTGATGTCGGCGATCGCGTCCTTGACGAGGATCCGTCCGGCGGCGAGCGCGGCATCCTGCTCGGCGATGGCCGCCGCCTCGCCGCGCGCGGCGCGGGTGCGCTCGTACTGCTCCCACGTGTAGACCCGGTCCGCGAACTCGCGCTCCGCGAGCTCGTAGCCCCACTTGCGGAACGCCCCCTCCGTGAACTTCATGATGTTGCCCTTGTGCACGAAGGTGACGCTCCTCCGGTCGTGCCGGACCGCGTAGTCGAGCGCCGCCCGCACCAGCCGCTCGGTGCCCTCGCGGGAGACCGGCTTGATGCCGAGGCCTGAGGTCGCGGGAAACCGGATCTTCCCGAAGCGCTCTGGGAAGTGCTCGCGCAGGAAGTCGAGCATCTTGCGCGCCTCGGCGCTGCCCTCCTCGAACTCGATGCCGGCGTAGATGTCCTCGGTGTTCTCGCGGAAGATGACCATGTCCACGTGGTTCGGATTCTTCACCGGGGAAGGCACGCCGCGGAAGTAGCGCACTGGCCGGAGGCACACGTAGAGATCGAGCCGCTGGCGGAGCGCGACGTTGAGCGAGCGGATGCCGCCGCCCACCGGCGTGGTGAGCGGCCCCTTGATGGAGACGACGAACTCCTTCATCGCGCTCACCGTGTCGTCCGGCAGCCACGTGCCGAACCGCCGGTAGGCGGTCTCGCCGGCGTGGACCTGCATCCACGCGACCCGCCGCCGCTCGCCGTAGGCCTTCGCGACCGCCGCGTCGAACACGCGCGAAGCGGCCCGCCAGATGTCGGGGCCGGTGCCGTCGCCCTCGATGAAGGGGAGGATCGGGCAGTCGGGCACCCGGAGAACGCCGCTGTCGCTGGTGATCCTTGCCCCGTCCGGGGGAACCGTGCAGGTGGTGTAGCCCATGGTCAGTGTCCTCGTGGAGACGCGTCTGGGGAGCGGCCGCGGCCAACCGACGTGCGGTGCGCGGCGGTGGGAACCGCGGGCACCGGATAGGCTCACGCCGCGCCGGTTTCCAGGATTTCCGCGCGCGTGAAGATCGCCTCGAACGGGATTCCCGCCCGCCGCAGGTTCTCGGCGCCCCCCTCCTGGCGGTCGACCAGCGTGACCACGAGCGCGACCTCGCCGCCCGCCGCCCGCACGGCCTCGACCGCCTGGAGCGCGGAGCCGCCGGTGGTGGTCACGTCTTCCACGACCGCCACGCGGGCGCCGGCGGGCAGGTGTCCCTCCACGCGCTTGGAGGTGCCGTGTCCCTTCACCTCCTTGCGCACGATGAAGGCCGGCAGGGGCTCGCCCTCGAGATGGCTCACCGCGGCCACGGCGGCCGCCATCGGATCGGCGCCGAGGGTCAGCCCCCCTTGCGCCTGCAGCCCACGCCCGCGCAGGCGCTCGAAGACGAGCCGGCCGACGCAGTAGGCGCCTTCGGGGTGGAGCGTCGTCATCTTGCCGTCCACGTAGAAGTCGCTCTTCTTGCCGGACACCAGCGTGAACTCGCCGGTGCGGACCGATTGCGCGCGGAGGATCGTCTTCAGGCGCAGGCGGAGCGCTTCGAGATCCGTTGTCGCCGCGGGGTTCACGGGGTTCACGAGGCGGGCCTTTCCCTTCGCGCGGAGCGGATGCCCGGGCGGCTCCGCGGCTGGCACCGGCCGCGCCCGCCCGGCACCGGGCTGTCTAACTATACCGGGCCGCACGCCGGTTTCCAGGTGCGCTTGGCGGTCGGGGGGTGGAGCGGCGCAGCGTCCCGCGCGGGCGGCGGTGTGGCGCCGGCACGACACGGCACAGCGCCGCGCCGACGGCAGATCGCGCCGGCCGGCGGCCCGGCCCCCGCGTCACGGCACGATCTTCACCGCAACCGGGTTGGATACCCTGTCGAGTCGGTCGATGAGCGCGTAGGCGAACGTGAAGCGCATGCCGATGTAGCCACCGAGGAGCCCCGGCGGAGCGCGGAAGTGGGCCGTGGCCAGGCCCGCGGCGGACGTGCTTCCGTAGGTGTTCACGAGGATCGCGCTGTTGGCGTAGAGCCACGAGGCGATGGTGAACAGATCGAAGTTGATCGGGACGCGCGGACTGTGCGGAAGAACCAGGCCCGGATGGTTGCCGGAGACCGTGGCGATGAGGAGGTACGGCCGGGCCGTCTTGCGATCGCCGGTATCGATCCCGAGGGTGATGTTCCCGCCGCTGGTGGCCGACAGCGTCGATGGGGTCGCGCTCAGTCCCTTGGTGTAGGCGTAGATCCGCCCGTAGGACTCCGTCAGGCCCGGATTCGGCCGGTACTGGTAGGCTCCGACCACCAGGTCGGCGCGTCCGTCCCCGTTCAGGTCGTTGAGCCCGCAGAGCGCGAAGCCGAACAGGTTGTTGGCCTCCTCGCCCACGTACTTGTCCAGGCGCGTTCCGGTCGCACCGGAATAGACGTAGGCGGCGCCGGTCTGCACGATCCCCCCGCCGTGGTGCCAGTAGGCGCCGACCGCCAGCTCGCCGCGGGCGTCCTCGTCCATGTCGGGAAGCCCCGCCACGCCGATCCCGAACTTGTCCCACGAGTTCTCGCCGTCCAGCACGTACAGCCGGGAACCGGTCTTGAGCGAGTGGAGGTAGGCGCGGCCGGCGTTGATGATCGTGTAGCTTGGCCCCGTGTCGAACTCGGGGGCGCCGATCAGGAGCTCATCGATCCCGTTGCCGTCGATGTCCGGGACGCGGGCCACGCCGTGGCCGAACATGTCGCCATTCCGCTCGCCCGTGAACGTGTGGAGCAGCGTTCCCGTCTTGCCGGAGAAGACGTAGACTTCGCCCTGCCCGGCCAGACCGGCTTGGAGCGCGCCGATCGCGTAGTCGCCCGCCCCGTCGCCGTCCACATCCCCCAGGCCGGCCACGCTGCAGCCGAAGCGGTGATCGCGGCCCAGCCCGTCGTGGGTGCGGATCAGCGCGCCTGTCTTCCCGGAGTAGACGTAGGCGCGGCCGGCGAGGTAGGCGAACCCCTTGTTGAGCCACGCGCCGACCACCACGTCGTCGACGCGGTCGCCGTCGAGATCGGCCACGTCGCCCAGCGCGTATCCGAACTCGTCCGAGGGACCCTCGCCCTCCCGAGCCCACAGGAGGCTCAGGTCCTTGCCGCTCAGCACGTAGACCTTGCCGGCCTGCGCGCGCGTCGGGTAGCTGAACCGGTAGGCTGCGGCAAGGATGTCCCCGCGTCCGTCGCCGTCGAGGTCGCGGATTCCCCACACGTCGTGGCCGAGCAGCCCGCCGGCCTGCTCGCCCTCCAGGGCGCGCAGGAACCCGCCGGTCGCGCCGTCGTAGAGCACGACGCGGCCTGCGTCGATGCCGGCGGGGCCGTCGGCGCGGTGGTTGCCCGAGGCGATGTCGTCGACGCCGTCGCCGGTGAGGTCGGGCACGCGGGCGACCGCCGCGCCGAGCTTCGCGTCCTGGGTCCACCCCTCGAGGATGTAGTGCGCGATGCCGGCCTGCGCCGCGGCCGGCCCGGAGGCCGACGCGAGCGCGAGGAGCGCCGCGCCGATGAGGGGAAGCAATCGCGAGGCAAGAGCGACGTGAGTGTGTGCCATGTCCCGGATCTCCTTGTTCGGACACCCAGCCGCAGCGGCCGGTCCATCTCGTGGCTGTCGCGGGCTGCCCACTCTCCCCCTGAGGGCGGCCCCATGGTAGCGATTCACGCGCGGGAATGCAAACCTCGAGGTGCTCGGCGCGCTCCGGCGGCAGCACCGCAATCTCTTCCTGGGACGCCGCTTGGGATGCGGGGGGTGCGCTCCGGATGCGGAGCCACCCGGGACTCCGCCCCATTCTCGCTTGCGGAGTTCGACCCGGCCTTGGCGGCGCGATCCTCCGCGTGGGTCCCGGGGCACGCTGCCGTCGAGGTTCGATCAGCGTGGCGCAGAATCGAGTGCGACCGCTGACGGCACGCCGAGACCGATCGTTCGTGCACGGTGATCGAGGATGCCCGCGGTGGTCTGCTCGTCGCTCGACGCGTTCGGCCATCCCATCGGTGGATCGAACTCGCTTCGCGCGCCCGCGCGCGCCGAACTCGAAGCGCGCGTCGTGAGACTGGTGGCGCGTTGCGAGGCGAGACGCGACGGCAGTCGGGACAGGCACGCGGCAATCGTGCGCGCATGCGGAGAGGATTGCGCGCGATGACTTTTCTTGAAAGCACTTGAGTTTTCGCGAGACTCCTCTCATGATAGCGCGCACCTGTCGAGCCTAGTATGGAGGGGCGGTTCCGGGAGGGGGGATGTCGGGGAAGAGGGGAGCAGGGTGTCCTCGACCCTGCTCCTTTTTTTTGCGGGCTCCTCGGCGGGACGCCGGGCTGGACGTGGGCGGCGGCGGCGCCCGCCGCGCCGGCCGTTCGTGCCCGGGGTGCCCGGGAACGTCCCGGCCACCGCGCGGCTTGCCTCGGCGGCAGCGGTGCGCTAGATCCCTTGGCGAAGCACCCGTCTGCCAGGCCGGGCCGGGTCACCCGGGGCGCTGGCGCGGGCCGGGACGCCGCACGAACCATGACCGCATCCCAGAAGAACCACCGGCCGGAGAACCTCCTCGGCCGCACGATCGCCCAGTATCGCGTGGAGCGCATCGTCGGGCGCGGCGGCATGGGCACGGTCTATGAGGCCGTCGAGCCCACGCTCGATCGCAAGGTCGCGCTCAAGGTGCTCTCGCTCGAGGCCAGCACCGATCGGGAGAGCGTGGACCGCTTCAAGCGGGAGGCCAAGGTGCTGGCACGGATCGAGCACCCCAACGTGGTGCAGATCTACCAGATGGGCCGGGTCGGCTCGGTGATCTTCATCGCGCAGGAGTTCGTGGAGGGCACGGACTACGAGACGATCGTGGAGGACAGCGGCCCGCTCGATCTGGGCGCGGCCCTGGAGGTGCTGGACGCAGTGGCTTCCGCCCTCCAGGCGGTGCACGACGTCGGGGTGATCCACCGTGACCTCAAGCCCTCCAACGTGATGCGGCGACTGGACGGGCGCGTCAAGGTGCTCGATTTCGGCATCGCCAAGCCCATTGCCCGCAACCTCGGGCCCGACATCACGCGCGCCGGCATGTTCCTCGGCACGCTCGGCTACTGCTCCCCGGAGCAGATCCGCGGCGAGAAGCTGTCGGTCCGGTCTGACCTGTACTCCCTCGGCGTCATGTTCTACTACTTCTTGACCGGGGAGGTCCCCGGCAAGGGCGCCGAGACCGAGGAGATGGTGCAGGCGACCCTGGCCGGGCGTCTCATCCCGATCCGCCAGCGCCGCGCGGACCTGGCCGATCCGGTCGCGAGGCTCGTCGAGGAGATGATCCACCGCGATGCGAGCCGCCGTCCCGAAAGCACCGCCGTGGTGCGGGCGCGGATCGCCGAGATCCGCGAGTTTCTCGCCGCCACGCCGGCGGCGGTGGAATCTGCGTCCCCGCCGCGCGCGCGCGGGATTCGCCGGTTGCTGCGCGGGCTGTTCCGGCGCCGCGCGGGGCGGGCGAGACTGTAGCTGGCGCGGTGGTGCGGCAGTCTTTTCCCGGTCGCAGCAGGTAGCGATTCCCCGGCGGTTCCCGTAAGGCGAGCAGATGCCCGCGAGGCAGCGAGAATGAACGAGGACGAGGCGTCCGATCCTCAGGGAGGCGACTCCATGGGTGCGGGTCCGGCGCAGCCCCTGGTTTCGCGGGGCCAGCCCCGCCGCCCGGCGTCCGCGCTCCGGGGACCGCTCGCGATGGTGCGGGTCGGGCGCGGGGATCGCGATGCGTTCCGGACGGTCTACGAGACCTGCCGCGACGGGGTCTACGCGACGCTCGTGCGCATGGTGCTCGACGCCGGGGCAGCCGAGGATCTGATGCAGGAGACTTTCCTCCGCGTCTATCGGGAGGCGGCTCGCTACGATCCGAGCCGCCCGCTCGAGCCATGGATCTACCGCATCGCGCGCAACCTCGCGGTGGACTATCTGCGCGGGCGCAAGTCGCGCCCGGCGGCGAGTCTGTCGGGCACCGAGGAGTTCGCGATCGAGGCCAGGGATCCCGCGCGCGGACCGGTGGAGGAGGCGGCCGCCCGGGAGCGGGAGGCGCTGCTGCGCGAGGGGCTCGGGAAGCTGAGGCCCGGCCAGCGCGAGATCTTCGTCCTCGTGGACCTCGAGGGGCTCAAGTACGAGGATGTGGCCGACCTGCTCGGGATCAGCATCAAGGCTGTGGGAGCCCGGCTGCGCAAGGCGCGCCGCCGCTTTCTGAACTGGGCCAGGCCGAACGAGAAGCGCCTTCTCGGCGACGCCGTGGAGGCGGGCTGAGGTCGGCGGGCGCCCGGCCGCGGCGAGGCGGCACTGCGGGCGACCGGCCGCATGGAGGAACGACGACATGAACTGCGCACGGGTTCGCGCGCTTCTCGACGACCTTCACGACCGGCGCCTGCGCGAGGAGGAGCGGTGCCGCGTGAGCGATCATCTGGGCGCTTGCGTGGAGTGCGCCGCGCGCTACGGGCGGATGAAGCGGGTGCTCGAGGCGGTCCGGCAGTTGCCCCGCCCCCGGGCGCCCGTGCTCGAGCTTCCGGTCGCCCCCCCGGGAGTGGCGCTCTTCAGGAGCGAGCCGCTGCCACGGCGGCGCCTCTGGCTGCAGCGGGCGGCCGCGGCGGTCCTGCTCCTTGCTGCGCTGGGGGCGACCCATCGGGTCGCGTTCTGGCTCGGCGAGCAGCGCAACCAGGACCTGGCCGAGATCGCGCGCCAGGAGCTGCCGCGGCTCGTTTCCGAGCACCTCGACGAGACCGACACGCACCTCGGGTTCGCCAGGCAGGTGGCCCAGGAGGAACCGCAGTCCGTCGAGCGGCTCGTGTTCGGCGATTCTCTCGGGCGCGGCCTCCGCGCGAGATCGGCGATGCTGGCGCGCCTCGCCGAGCAGCCGGCGCTGCAGCCCGTCCGGGCTTCGCTCGAGCGCTTCGTGCGCGCGCAGGAGGAACTGTACGGCACGAGCGGCACGCAGGACGTGCATCGCGGGCTGGCGCGGGTCGAGCGGGAACTGGCCGACCTCCGGGCTCAGCTCGCCCGGCTGTGGGCGGGATCCTCGGGTGGCGCGGACGTCGCGGACGACCCGGAAGCGGTGGCGCGCGAAGGGGTGCGCCTGCTCGTGCGCGAAGGGAGGCCCGACGAGGCGATGAGGCTCGTGACCCGGTACGTGCGCGGGCGTGACGTGCCGCGGTTCCGGCGGACCATGATCTACATCGTGGGAGCGGCGGCAAGACGTCTCGGCGAGATCCCGGAGGCGGAAGCGGTCGTTCCTCTGCTGCGCCGCGAGGGCGAGGACGGGGTGAAGGTCTTCTTCGGGGCGTACGGGATTCCGCTGGGGGAAGGAAGCCGCGTTCTGCTGCAGCCGGGCTTCCGCGCCGGGGCCCTCAGGGTGAGGTGCAGCGGTCCGCGCGATCTCCGGAGACCGCAGCAGCAGAGCCCGTTCGGTCCCGCAGCGGACTGGCTCTTCCCGCTCGGCGGAGTGGTGGACATGGAGATCTGGGACTTGCTGCGCGCGACCCAGGAAATGGCGATTCGCGGCGGTCGGGTCGGCCGGCGCGACTGAGGAGAGAACGGTTCGAGGATCCGGAGGAGGCCGGCGGCACCACCGCCACTTGCAGGAGAAGCACTCATGTCGAGGCACGGGCTGGCTGCCATGATCGTGGCGCTTGTCGTCTGGGCGCCCGCCGAGGCGCAGCGCGACAAGACGCAGGTCGAGATGAAGACGGGCGGTGCCGTCGTCAAGACGGTGATCCGGAACGGCGAGGTCGTGGACGAGGACGTCCAGATCTTCGGCGACCTCCCCGACAAGGTCCGGGACCGGGTCCGGGCGGCGGTGAAGCGCTGGCGCGGCGAAGACGGCGAGAAGAAGGCTCCCGCGCCGGGCGCGAAGAAGGCCGGCAAGAAGACCGGCAAGAAGGCCGGCGCGGCCGCCGGGGACGAGGAGCACGCGCCGCGCTTTCGCTTCGGAAGACCCGGGATCGCGCTGCACGCGTTCCCGCACGGCGAGCAGATCCTCGAGCAGGCTGAGCGGGCGCTCGAGCGGTTCGGCGCCGAGCCAGGCCGCAGGTTCCGCGGGCAGGCGCCCGGACGCGCGTTGCGGCTGTTCGAGGCTCTCCGGGCGCGGCGGGCGCCGGAAGGCGCGTGGAGGCAGGGGATGCGGCGCGGGGATGACGACGGGCCCGGGCCGCGCGCCCGCGCGCGGGTGAGGGTCGAGGTCAACGGCAAGACCGTGCTCGACCGCGAGCTGGAAGGCCTTCCGGCGCTCGGCCGTCTGCGGATGTTCGGACCGGGCGCGGATCGCGAGCGAGGGCCGGCGGCGGCCCGCAAGTGGCAGCCGGGGCAGGCGCGCCCCCGCATCCTGGGGCGCCTCCTCGAGCGGCGTGCCGACGGAGCCAAGCCCGGTGCGCCGGCAGGCGAGGCCTTGAAGCGGCTCGAGAAGAGCATCGAGCACCTGCAGCGCCAGATCGACCAGCTGAAAAAGGAGCTGCGCTCCCTCCGCCCGGCGGCCCCGGCGAAGAAGAGGCGCGCCGGTCCGCACGCCGCGTGATTCCTGCTGACCACGCGCACGGCACCCCGCGGGCGCAATCCGCCCGCGCCACCTCAGCGCGCGCACCCCGCGCGCGCTACCCGCACCTGCACGCTCACCGGGATCGGGGGTCAGACCCCGTGCCCGCGGACGCTCCCGCCCGCGCACCGCGAATGCCGTGGCGCGGATCGCCGCCGACCTGCCGGCCATCCGCGCCGGATCGCGCGGCTGGATTGCCGCTGGGGCCGAACCGGCGTAGAATTGCACCCAGCGTTGCGTGGGAAACGTCGCTCGAGCTGGTGCTGGAGGCGGCTCTCGGCGCAGCGCCGCTGGCGCCGGCCGCCGTTCTCGGAGCCCTCTCCATGAGCCACGACCACCCGAGCCCCGCGGAGCGTCGCTCGGCCGCAGCCCGGGGGGCGTCGGAATGCCCCGCGCGGGAGAAGCTGAGCCAGCTCGCCAAGGAGCTTCTCGCCGGCCGCGAGCGCGACGACATCGAACGGCACGTGGCGGCCTGCGAACGGTGCGCCCTCGAGCTCACCCGCCTCGTAGAGGAGCGCCAGAACCTCGACCGCGGCGGGCGGCGGCGGCACTTCCCTTGGGTGCCGGTCATCGCCTCCGCGACCGTGCTGATCGCCTGCGGGATCGCCTGGCTGCTCAGCGGCGGCGGCCGCCAGATCGAGCTGGTCGAGCCCGGGCGGCTGCTCTCGTTCGCCGGCGCCGTGGAGGTCCGCCGCGGCAAGGCGGGTCCGGTCCTTCGCCCGGAGATCGGGCTCGCGCTCGAGAGCGGCGACCAGGTGCGCACGCCCGATCGCGAGGCCCAGATCCACTTCCTCAGCGCGACGGGCGTGCTCTACCGCTACGATTCGCGGGGCGAGACGCTGCTGGCCCGCCTGGGGTCGCGGGCGGCCATCCCGAGCAGGGAGCAGCTCGAGGCGGAGCTCGGAGACGTGGCTGCGGACGTGGTCGCGGTGCGGGCTCCCGAGCGCCGGATCCAGCCGCGCGCGCCCCGCGGCAACATCCTGAGCCAGAAGCCCGTTTTCGAGCTGAGCGGCGCGGTGCCCGAGGGGCCGATCCCCATCGAGATCCGCGAGGAGGGCCACCGCATTCGCCTGCGCTGGGAGGACGTCGGGCCGCGCATCGCGTTCCCCTCCAGCGGCCGGTCGCTGGACCGCGGGCGTACCTTCTTCTGGAAGGCGGCGGGGATGCAGGAGGAGCTGGGTTTCTTCATCGCCTCGGCCCGGGAGATCGAGGAGTGGTGCTCCTTCCGCGGCGCGCTGGAGCGGTTCGGCTTGCCCGCGCCGGCGGCGCTGATCCTGGAGGCGCGCTATCTCCTCAACCGCGGCTTCCACCTGGACGCGCTGGCCCGCATGGAAGACGTCTGCCGGCGCTCCGGCGATGCAGTCTGGCCGCTCCAGGAGGCGGCGATCGTGCTCGACCGGCTAGGCCGGACGGAGGAAGCGCGCGAGCTCCTGGCGCGGGCGAGTGCGAGTGCGAGCCGGCCGGGCCCCGAGCACGCCGCCGCCGGCGGTTGAGAGGCACCGGCATCGGAGGAGGGCAGGGCCACCGTGCGAATTGCCATCGGTGCGCTGATCTGGCTCGGGGTGCTCGGCGGCGGCGGCACGGCGCTGCTCGCGCTCCGGGACCATCCGGTGCTCGCGCCGGCGCAGCGGCTGATCCGCTACCTCCGGACCGATCCCGTCACGTTCACCGTGACGCTGCCCGGCGCCATCGAGCCGGCGGCGACGACGCACGCGCTCGTCCGCGATCCGGAGCATTTCCTGCGGCGAGTCGGCTCCGTCCGGCACGCCGAGCGGTGCGCGGGTCAGACCCGGCTCGAGGTCGAGATCTTCCCCGAGGAGGCGGCGCGGCTGGGGAGCGGCGTCGACGCGACATACTTCACCGTTCCCGGCTCGGCGGCCTGGATCGTCCGGACGCTGGTGCCGCGCGAGCGCTTGCAGCAGATCCGCGCGCTCTGGGCCACGTACTACGCGGCCGAGCGCGAGGAGATCGTGGACACACTCTGGCCGGTGGTGAAGGAGAGTCTGGAGGAGGTGCTCCGCTTCTACGAGGCCGAGCTGCCGCGCGTGCTGCGCGCTCATCGCGAGGATCTGGACGCGCTCGTGGCGCGCCACGACGACGGCGCGTTCGATCGGGAGCTGATGCCGGCGGTCCGGGCCGTGGCGTGGGAGCGGGTGCGCGTGCGGTTCTCGCCGCTTCTCGAGGAGGTTGGCCGGGAGCTGTGGGACCGATTGCCGGTCTGGGGGCTGGGCTGGCGGTATGCGTACGAGCAGCTCCCGTTCACCCGCGACGACCACGTGAGCACCCGCTTCAACGAGTTCCTCGAGGAGGACGCGCTGCCGCTGCTGGCCGCGCGCACCGAGCGGGTGGTGCGCTTGCTGGGCGAGGTGCTGCGCGACACGGCGAGCGATTCCCTCGTGGTCGAGGCGATGAAGCACGTGGCCGCGGAGGTGGCGGCGGATCCGGCGACGGCCGAGCTCGCGCGCGACCTGTGGTTCGAGCTGGTTCTGCGCAACGATCGGCTGAAGGCGCTCATTCGCGCACGCTGGGAGGTCAAGGGCATGAAGCAGGCCGTGGCGTCCGTTGCGGACCGGCTGGAACCGCTGATCCGGGAGGTGATCAACGCGATCGTACTGAGCGCGGACGGCCAGACCCTGAGCCCGCGCCTGGCCCAGGTGCTGCGCGCGCGCGTCCTGAAGAAGGACGGCGCCTGGCTTCTTCTCGAGCCGGGCGAGGCGGGAGCGAGGGGGGCACCGCTCGCGCGTGGAGCGGAGATACCGGGGCGGGTCGATGCCGGCGACTGAGGGGGCGAGCGCCCGCGACCCGGTCCTCGAGGCGGAGGGCCTGACGGTCGTGGCCGGCGGCCGGCGGCTGCTGGCCGGCGTGTCGTTCCGGATCGGGCGCGGCGAGGTCGTGTTGCTCGGCGCGCCGAGCGGATCCGGCAAGACCGTGCTGCTCAAGATCATCAGCGGTCTGATCACGGCGGCGACCCCGGGCTTTCTCATCGAGGGGCACCTGGCCGTCGACGGCGTGGACGTGCTCGCGGCGGACGGCGCCCGGCGCGCGCGCGGCCGCGTGGGACTGGTGTTCCAGGACCACGCGCTGCTCGAGGGCGGGACGGTCGGCTCCAACCTGCGCTTCGCGCTCGACCACCGGGCAGCGCCGCCAGCGGCCGGGACAGTGCGCGCGCTCGGCCGCGCGCTCGCCAAGGAGTTCGGGCTCGACCCGGGGCTCAAGATCCGCGAGCTGAGCGGCGGGCAGCGGCAGCGGGCGGCGCTGGCGCGGACCCTGGCCTTCGAGCCGGAGATTCTCGCTTACGACGAGCCGACGAGCGGGCTGGATCCGGCCAACCGCGAGCGGGTGGCGCGCCGCATCCGCAGCACCAACGAGGAGCACGGGACGACCTCGCTCGTGGTGACGCACGACCTCTCCGGCCTGCTGCAGGTGGTCGACCGGGTGCTGCTCATCGATCCGGAGACCGGGCGGCTAGAGAGCGTCGTGCCCGAGGAGGCCCTGGAGCGGATCCGCGCGCTGCGCACGCCGCCGCCGGTGCTGCCGTCGCGGCGCGGCTGGCGGCCGGTCGTGCGGGCGCTGGCCGGCGTTCTCGCGTCCACGACGCGCGCTGCCGAAGGGCTGGTGCTTGCCGCGGCCCACCTCGTGCCGCGGTGGCGGAGCGCGCGGTGGGGGCTCCACTTCCTGCTCGGCTACCTGAGGCTGCTGGCCGGCCCGGCCGCGCTGGTCTACTTCGCGGTGGCCGGTCTGGTGGTGGGTTTCGTCGCCACCTACTTCACGTTCCGGTTCCTGCCTTACCGGCAGTACACCGAGCCGCTGATTCTCGATGACCTGATCGGAGCCGTCGGTTTCGGGCTCCACCGCATCCTGGTGCCGCTGATCGTGACGATCCTGCTTGCGGCGCGCGCTGGCGCCGCCATCGCCGCGGACGTCGGGGGACGGGTGGCCGGCCACCAGATCGACGCCATGCACTCGCTCGGCGCACCCGCGCGCCGCTACCTGCTGACCGGGGTGCTGTGGGCGATCCTGCTGGCGACGCCGGTGATTGCGGTGATCGCCTACCTCGCCGCCCGGCTCGCCAGTGCGGCCGTGTTCGCCGCCATGGCGCCCGAGCTGTCCATGCACTACTGGGAGCAGACGTTCCACCGGCTCCTCTACGAGGGCACCGGATGGGTGGCCGCCAAGTACCTGGTGTCGGCCTTCCTCGTGGGCGCCGTGGCCTATTTCCGCGGCGCCGCGCCCAAGGCCTCCCCCGAGGACGTGGCGCGCGAGATCCCGTTCGCCGTCGTGCTCGCCTCCCTGCTCGTGCTGCTGGTGCAGGTGGGATTCGCGCTGGTCGAGTTCCGCCCGCTGTGATGAAAAACGCCCCTGGGGCGTTTTTTTCAGTTAGGCGGGGGCAACTGAAAAAATTGCCCCTGGGGCATTTTTCGGAACGTGCACATGAAGCTCTTCTGGGTGATCCTGAGGGGGTTCCTCATCATCTGGGTGATGCTGGCGGTCGCCATCATCGGCATGCTCTTCCTGGTGATGGACATGGCGAGCGCGATCCAGCTCGGCGGCATCGCCACCACGCTGATCACCGGCGTGGTGGTCTACCTGGTGGTGCAGAACCGGGTGAAGAAGGCGGAGAAGACCCACCCGGAGCTCCGCAAGCGCTAACTGAAAAAAACGCCCCTGGGGCGTTTTTTTCAGTTAGGCGGGGGTAACTGGAAAAAATGCCCCTGGGGCGTCTTTCAGAAAAACAGGAAGGTGCCGCCGCTCTGGCCGCCGAGCTGGAAGGTGGCCTCGAGCGTCTTGGCGAGCAGCGTCCGGCACTCCTCGAGGTGGGAGCGCGTGTAGGCGTCCAGGCTCGCGGCGTGGTCGCCGAGGAAAGCCTTGAGCCGGTCGTGCAGGCGCCCGACGTGGTGGCGCGCCAGCGTGCGCACCGGCCCCGGCAGCCACGCGGAGTTCGGGTCGAGCGCGATGTTGGTGAGCTCCTCGAGGTAGAAGCGCTGCAGGTTGCGCCGGATGCTCGAGA
>JAFGQW010000305.1 GCA_016935485.1 Planctomycetota bacterium
CCTCGACATCGAGACCCTGGTGAGCAACGTCGAGACCATGGCCTTCCTCGGCCACTACTTCGCCACCTCGCAGCCGCTGATCGAGCGCGTCGTGACGGTGACCGGCCCGGGCATCGTGCGGCCGGCGAACCTGCTGCTGCCCGTGGGCACGCCGCTGGGCGCGGTGCTCGAGCACTGCGGCGGGCTCAAGCCCGGCACGACGCGGCTGCTCCTCGGCGGGCCGATGATGGGCGTGCCCCAGAAGGGATTCGACGTGCCGATCACTAAGGGCGTCTCCGGCATCCTCGCGCTCACCGCGACCGAGGTGACGGACATGGACACCTACGCCTGCATCCGCTGCGGCCGGTGCCTGGAGGCCTGTCCCGTGTTCCTCAACCCGAGCCGCCTGGGGCTGCTCGCGCGCAAGCATCTCTACGACGAGATGGAAGCGCACAAGGTGCTGGACTGCATGGAGTGCGGCTCGTGCTCGTTCGTCTGCCCGTCCGGAATCCCGCTGGTGCAGATGTTCCGGGCCACCAAGGCGCTGCTGCGCCAGAAGAAGGGGCCGGGAGCATGAGCCGCCAAACGCCCGACCTGGTGCTCTCCACGCCGCCGTTTCTCCGCCAGGGGCAGACGACGCCGTGGATCATGCGCCAGGTGCTGGGCGCGCTGGTGCCGGTGCTCGTCATGGCCTGGGTCCACTTCGGGCTGAGCGCGCTCCTGGTCACGGCCGCCGCGACCGCCGGGTGCCTCGCGACGGAGTGGCTCTTCGATCCGCGCCGGCCGCGCGGCCGCTCGCTCCGGGACTTGAGCGCGGTGGTCACGGGGTGCCTGCTCGGGCTCGTCCTGCCGCCGGGATTCCCGCTGTGGATGGCGTTTCTCGGCGGGGGCGCGGCGATCGGCATGGGCAAGGTCCTGTGGGGCGGACTCGGGCAGAACCCGTTCAACCCGGCGCTGCTGGGCCGCGCGTTCCTGCAGGCCGCATTCCCCGCAGCGATCACGACCTGGTCGCCGCAGGGCACGGGGCTCTTCTCGCTCCACGGCACCAACCTGGCGCTGCCCTTCCTGCAGGGCACGCCCGTCGACGCCATGTCGGCGGCCACGCCGCTCGCGCGGATGAAGTTCCAGAGCCAGGTGACGGATCTCTTCCCGCTGGCCGTGGGCGACGTCGGCGGCTCGCTCGGCGAGACCTGCGGGGTGGTGATCCTGCTGGCGGGCCTCTATCTCGCGGCGCGGCGCATCTTCGACTGGCGCATTCCGGTGAGCATCCTGGCGAGCACGGCGGTGCTGTCCGCGGTGTTCCACCTGATCGACGGGGCGCGCTTTCCGCCGCCGCTCTTCATGGTGTTCTCCGGCGGGCTGCTGCTGGGCGCGGTCTTCATGGCCACCGATCCGGTCTCCTCGCCGATCACGCCGCGCGGAAGCTGGATCTTCGGCGCGGGGGTCGGCGGCCTGGTGGTGCTGATCCGGCTCTTCGGCGGGATGCCCGAGGGCGTCATGTACGCGATCCTCCTGATGAACGCCGCGACCCCGCTCATCAACCGGGCGACGCAGCCGCGGATCTACGGGACGTGAGATCATGAGCGAAGCGGTCCACGCGACTCCGCCGTCCGCCGCGGCGCGGCCCGCGCCGCCGCGGGAGCCGAGCACGCTGCGGCTCATCGCGACACTGGGGCTGGCCGGGTTCTTCTCGGGGCTCGCGATCGTGGGGGTCCACGCGCTCACGCTCCCGAGGATCGAGCAGAACCGGCGCGAGCGGCTGGAGCGGGCGATCCTCACGGTGCTGCCGGGAAGCCGCTCCTTTGCCGTGTTCGTCGAGCGGGACGGCCGGCTGGCGCCGCTTGACGCGGAGCAGGCCAAGCAGGCCGGCGAGCCGCCGATCTACGCGGGGTTCGACGCCGCGGGAAAGCTCGTCGGGTTCGCGCTGCCCGGCAGCGAGCCCGGCTACCAGGACGCCATCCACGGGATCTTCGGCGTCGACCCGGCGCGCCGGCTCGTCGTGGGCTTCCAGGTGCTCGAGAGCCGCGAGACGCCGGGGCTCGGCGACAGGATCCTGGCCGAGGAATGGATCGCACCCAACTTCCGGGCGCTCGCGATCGATCCCGGGATCGAGGCGGTCGCCGCCGGCAAGAAGACCGCCGCGCACCAGGTCGAGACGATCACCGGCGCCACCATCTCGTCCCGGGCCGTGGTCCGGATGCTGCAGAAGGCGCTCGAGCGCTGGCGCGCCGGGATCGAAGCCTACGCCGCGGGCGCCGAGCGCGCCCGCCGGGGGGAGTGACGCCATGACTCGCCGCGCTTCGCTCTTTTTCTCGTGCTCGTGCTCGTGCTCGACGAGCGCGGCGGCAGGCGACCCGGACTGCCGGCAACGAGGTTCGTCCCCACGAAGGACGCGAGAAGGCGGGGGGAGGGGCGCTCGGCTCCGAAGAAAAATGTCGCCGCGCCGCCCCTCCCCCCACCCCAGCCCCGAGAAGACAGGAGCCTAGCCCGATGCCGCCCCCCAGCAAACCGCTCGGCGACGAGTTCCTGAAGGGGCTCTGGAAGGAGAACCCGATCTTCATCCAGGTGCTCGGCATGTGCCCCGCGCTGGCGGTCACCAACTCGGTCGTGAACGCGCTCGCCATGGGGCTCGCGACCTGCTTCGTGCTGGTGTGCTCGAGCTTCTTCGTCTCGAGCCTCCGCCGGTTCATCCCGCGACCGGTGCGCATCTCCACCTACATCGTGATCATCGCCACGTTCGTGACCTTGACCGACCTCGTGCTGGCGGCGCTCGTGCCCGACGTGCACCGGGCGCTCGGCGCCTTCATCCCGCTGATCGTCGTGAACTGCCTGATCCTCGGCCGCCAGGAGGCGTTCGCCTCGAAGAACCCGGTGCCGCGAGCCGTCGCCGACGCGGCAGGGATGGGGGTGGGGTTCGCGTTCGCGCTCACCTGCCTCGGCGCCATCCGCGAGATCCTGGGTGCCGGCACGTTCCTCGGCGTGCCGCTGTTCGGCCCGCACTTCGAGCCCTGGGTGATCATGCTGCTGCCGCCGGGCGGGTTTCTCTCGCTGGGATTCCTGCTGCTCTTCTTCAATGCGCTCAAGCAGGCGCGCGACCGCCGCCGGGCAGCCGCCGCGCGGGGGGAGACGGCGTGATGGGCGATCTGATCTGGATCTTCGTCGCGGCGATGCTGGTGAACAACTTCACGCTCGCCTACTTCCTCGGACTGTGTCCCTTCCTCGGCGTGTCCGGCCGGCTGGACACCGCGCTGCGGCTCGGGCTCGCGAATATCTTCGTGATGGTGATCACGTCGTCGTGTGCGTGGCTCCTGAACACGTTCGTGCTCCCCCACGCACCCTACCTCCGGCTCATCGCTTTCATCATCGTGGTCGCAAGCACCGTGCAGTTCGTGGAGATGGTGATCCGGAAGATGAGCCCGGCGCTCTTCCGGGCGCTCGGCATCTTCCTGCCGCTCATCACCACCAACTGCGCCATCCTGGGGCTCGCGCTCTTCCAGACCAACCGCGGGTACGACTTCCTCGAGGGGCTGGTCTTCGCACTCGGCGCCGGCGGCGGGCTGACGCTGGCGCTGGTGGTGATGGCCGGGCTGCGCGAGGAGACCAGGGTGCTGGACATCCCGAAGGTCGTGCAGGGCATGGCCCTCTACATGATCCTCGCCGGCATTCTCTCGATGGCCTTCATGGGGTTCGCCGGGCTCTTCAGCAGCGGGGGGTCCTGATCATGGGACTGCTCGGCGCGGCCCTCTCCGTGCTCGGTCTGGCGCTCGCCGCCGCCGGCTGGGCGCTGGTGCAGCGGTGGGCCGGGTACTCCGGGGAGGACCGGGCGGAGGCCAACGGCTGCGGCCATTGCGACTCCTCGTGCCGGGGAGAGTAGCGCCTCGAGCGTGCCGCACCGCATCGGTCAGAGGCGGGTGCGGGCCGATCCCGCCCGCGGGGGCCGGCTGGCGAGTGTGAAGCGGTCGATCCGCCGGCATCCGGATTTTCCCGCCGACTTCATGTTCCCTTCAGGTTCCCCTGGCACACTGTTCCGACGTGTGGTCCCGCACGGCCGGTTGTGGCGTCGGCGAGGGCCACGAGAACGGAGGTTCACGATGGCGCGAGTGTGGGTGTGGCTGTTCGTTGCGGCCTGTAGCATCCCGGTCTTCGCAGTCGGGGCAGTCCCGGCCCGCGCCCAGGAGGGCGAGAAGAAGGTCTCGATCGACCAGGTCCCACCGGCGGTCAAGGCCGCGATCCTGAAGGCAGTCGGTTCCGGCCGGCTGGTCGACATCGGGCACTTCACGGACGGCAAGAAGAGCCTCTACGAGATCGAGATGGTCGTCGACGGCAAGGAGTACGACGTGCTCTTCGCCGCCGACGGCACCGAGCTGAGACGCACCTTCGAGGGGCTCAAGGCCAAGGCCGCCGAGAAGGAGAAGGGGCCGGCCGGGAAAGCCCGCCAGTTCCAGGACTCCTTCGACCTCGATCACCGCAAGTTCGCCTCCACCGGAAGGAACCGGTACTTCATCCTGGAGCCGGGCTACCAGCTCGTCCTCGAGGGCAAGGAGGGAGCGCACACCGTCCAGCTCGCCGTGACCGTGCTAGCGGAAACCCGGCAGATCGGCGCCATCGAGACGCGGGTCGTCGAGGAGCGAGAGACCGTCGACGGGGCGCTCATCGAGATCTCGCGGAACTTCCTCGCGATCTGCACCGAGACCCGGAGCGTCTTCTATTTCGGCGAGGAGGTGGACCTCTACAAGGACGGCAAGGTCATCGGTCACGAGGGTGCCTGGATCCACGGTCAGAACGGCGCCCGGGCGGGGCTGATGATGCCGGGGGATCCCGTGCTCGGCGCGCGGTACTACCAGGAGGTCGCCCCGCAGGTGGCCATGGACCGCGGCGAGATCGTCAGCATGGACACGGTGCTCGAGACTCCGGCCGGGAAGTTCACGAGCTGCCTCAAGGTCCGGGAAGAAAACCCGCTCGATGGGGAGAAGGACCTCAAGATCCACGCGCCCGGAATCGGCCTGGTCCAGGACGAGGACCTGCTCCTGGTGAAATACGGCTTCGTGAACCCGTAGCGGGGGGAACGACGCCGGGGGCGGAGCGCGCCTCCGTCGGCTCCGGTTGCACCGGAGTCTCTCGGTGGAGGAGCGCGCCCCCCCCGCGTCGCCGCCGGAGCCGAGTCGGTCCGCCCTCGAGGGTCTTGCCTCCCGGCAGCCGACTCCGCAAAATGGGGCCGGAGCGAAGGCAGGATTCGCCAGCCGCCGCATTGGATGCCGCCATGCGGTGGCAGCCGAGGCTGCGGCGCGCCGGGCGGCGTGAGGCCCGATCGGCGGATTCCCAGAAAACCGATCGGCGAGACAGGTGAAATGGAGACCGCCATGAAGAACGCGATGCTCTCGGTGCTGGTGCTGCTCGTGCTGACCACGGCGGCCGCGGGCGATGAAGTCTACGTGCCGTCCAACACCCCCTCGACCGGCCGGCTCAACTCCTTCCCGTACGGTTCCGCCGGCAGCGAGTGGCGCTACCAGCTCGTCTTCAATGCCGCCCTGCTCGGCAACCGGCCGTTCCTCGTCACCGAGATCGCCTTCGCGCCGAGCGGCACCGGCACGTTCACGGCCGGCGCGTTCGAGGTCCGGATGAGCCACACCACGATGGCGACCTCCGCCACGTTCGACGTGAACCTTCCGAATCCGGTGACGGTGCTCTCGACCTCGAACTACGCGTGGCAGACCACGGACCAGGCGTGGTCGCCGCTCGGGCTCACCGGGTCCTTCCCCTGCAACGGCGTGGACCGGCTCACCGTCGAGATCCGCATCCTCGGCGCCGCGCGCAGTGTCTTCACGGGCCAGTGCTACTCCGAGCCCGGCCACCACGACCGGGTCTGGCAGTACGGCCAGGGCGCCTGGAGCGCCCCGACCGGCACGTTCGCCCTCGCGAGCGGTCTGAAGACGCGCTTCACCGTGTCGGCCGCCCAGCTCATCCTCTCCGGCACGGGCCAGCCGGGCACGACGGTCCAGCTGCATCTGCTCGCACCATCGGATGGCGGCAAGCCCTATCAGGTCGGCACCTCGCTCGGCAACGGGCCAATCCCGATCGGTTCCCGCTGGCTCGGCCTCTCACCCGACACGCTGCTGGTGGTGAGCCTGAGCGGCTCCTTGCCCGCGGTCTTCCAGCACTACACCGGCATGCTCGACCCCTCCGGCCAGGCGCTCGCGAAGCTCGCCATCCCGAACGTGCCGGCCCTGAAGGGCGTGCGACTCTACAACGCCTTCGTCACGCTGGACGCGAGCGCGCCGCAG
Source organism: Planctomycetota bacterium (assembly GCA_016935485.1). Lineage (GTDB taxonomy): Bacteria > Planctomycetota > JAFGQW01 > JAFGQW01 > JAFGQW01 > JAFGQW01. The sequence continues at coordinate 6,261 of JAFGQW010000305.1, forward strand.
GGCTTGAGTCTCATCGCGCCCACCGTGCTGCTGACGATCCTGTAGCGACGGCGGGCGAAGCGGAACAGGCAAGGGAGGCCTCATGGAGCCCGAGGACAAGAGGACCCTGGTGCTGAGTGCGGCGGTCGACGTGGACGGCAGGAAGACGCTGCCCTGCGCGAAGGCGCTCGAGCTCACGCAGAAAAACGCCATCTCGCTCCCGGAGATCGGCGCGATCTGCGATGCCGAGGACGTGAAGATCACGCACTGCCAGCTCGGGTGTTTCCGCTAGGTGAAGCCGATCCCGGGACGGCCTCCGATCCAGACCACCACGGTCGCGTCCGGCGGGCCAGGGCCGGCGTTCGAGGGCGCCCGTTTTGATTCCGTCCTGCCGGAGCGCTACAATTGCGCGCCTTCGGTCGGGAGAATGCAGCGCATCCGCCGTGCACTCGGCGCGCCGGGTCCGCCGATGACCGAGGCCGGGATCGCCGCGCATGCCGTCGGCGTGTCGCTTCCGCCCGGCAACCGGTCGCCCGCCGGGGCGGCACGGCGGAAGTCATCTCGTTCACGCCGACACCGAGCCGGCAGGAGGACAGCCGATGAGGAAAGAAACCGTCCTGGCGCTTCTGTTCTTCTCCTGCCTGTGGGGCGCCTCCGAGGTGATCCTGGGGGAGCTCCTGAGAAGCGCGCGGGTTCCGCATTCCTCGGTTCCGCTCACCGTCGTGGCCTTCGCGATCCTCGCGGTCGCGAAGAACTACCTGCCGCAGCGGGCTTCCGCGACGGCGATCGCCTCGATCGCCATGCTCTTCCAGGTGCTCAGCGCCCGGTTCTTCGCCTGCCACTTCCTCGCCATCCTCCTGCTGGGCGTGTCCTACGACGTGTGTGCCGGCCTGCTGCGCCACCGGAGCAAGGCCGTGCTCGGTCTCGCCGCCACGTATGCCGGCTACATCCTCTTTGCGCTGCTCATCACCTACGTGGTCCGGTATCACTTCTGGACCGAAGCGGGCTTCGAGAAGATCGCCCGCTACGTGGGCATCAGCGGCACGCTGGCCGCCGTGCTGAACCTGGTCGCCGTGCCGGCCGGCCATCGTTTCGGACAGGCGCTGAGAAACCGGGCCGTCAACCCCTTCGCGTTCCAGTCCGGCCCCGTGACCGGTTGCGTGACGCTCGTCACTGGCGTTCTCTGGTTCCTGGCCATCGCCCGGCTCCTCTAGCGCCATGCCGCGAAACGGCCCGTTCCCGGCCCCGTGCTCGAGCGGCCGGTCGCCCAAGGCGAGCCGCGCTCCGCGTGCCGAGGTGGCGAGCGCTGCGACGCACCGACGGAGGCGAACATGCCTGACCGCGGCATGAAGCGGCCCGGAGAGAACCGCGCGGACCGCCCGACCCTGTTCACGGCCCACAGCGATCCCGTCCCGTACCTCCACTGGCGGGACGGCAAGGCCAGCCCGGCCACGAAGCCGATGGTGCTCGAGTCGGCCTGGACGTTCAGCGTCAACGGAGAGCACTGGCTCACGGTCCTCTGCACGCCGGCCCAGATGACGTATCTGGCCCTGGGCTTTCTCTACAACGAAGGCCTCATCGCCGCGCCGGACGACGTGGCGGACCTCCAGGTCGGCCCGGGCGCGGACCGGGTGATCCGCGTCGAGCTCCGGGACCGGAGTCTCCGGCCGCCCCGCCGGCGCACGCTGACCAGCGGCTGCGGCGGCGGGGTCACCTTCGTGGACCTGGCCGCCACCCGGGAATCGATTCGCTCCTCGCTCCGGGTCACGGCGAACCAGGTGCTCGCCGCGCTGGGCCGGCTGCAGGAGGCCGTCCGCGCCGACCATCGCCGGATCGGCGGGTTCCACACCAGCGGGCTGAGCGACGGCCGGGAGCTGCTCGTCGTCAGCATGGACATCGGCCGTCACAACACGCTCGACCGGATCGCGGGCGAGTGCCTGGACCGCGGGATTCCCATGGCCGACGCGCTGCTGTTGACCACTGGCCGCGTCTCCGCGGAGATGCTGGGCAAGGCCGCCCGGATGCAGACGCCGGTGATCGCGTCCGTCAACTCCCCCACCCATCTGGCCGTCCAGCTCGCTCACCAGTGGGGGATCACGCTGGTCGGCTACGCGCGCGGCTCGACCCTGCACATCTACACGCACCCGGAGCGGATCCTCGCGCCTCAGTAGCGCCCCGGGCTCCCGTCCCGCCTGCCCTCGCCACCGCGCGCCGCGTCCTGGCCGGTCCTCCGGCTCCGCGAAGATCGATCGCGCCCGGCAAGACGTGGCGCGGCCTTGGCCCGCGCCATGGAACCCGGCGACCGAGAAGCAGAACACCCGTTCGGAACTTCCCCGCCTCCGACACCGGATTTCGGAGTCCATTCCCCTTCAAAGAGGGAGAGGCTCCGCACCGGATTCTCGGATCCCTTTCTTCCGCTTGACCGGGAGAAGCCGCGCGACAACGCGTTTCCCCGCTTGACATGCGCATCTTCCGGGATGAGAATTCTGGCGTGTGTTCGAACGAACGTTCGAACGAAGAACCGAAGGAACTGCGAGGCCGCCGTCCGATGGAGATACCCGCCGCCCGGATCGACCGCGCGCTCGGCGCCGGCAAGACCGCCCGGTTCGACGAGAAGCGTTCGCACCTGCTGGACGGCGCGGCCCGCGTGTTCGCGGAGCTGGGCTACAAGGAGGCCTCCATCCGGCAGGTGGCGAAGGCCACCCGGTTCAGTCTCGCCGGGCTCTACCACTACGTGCGCAGCAAGGACGAGCTGCTGTTCGCCATCCAGTATCACACCTTCGGCGCCCTGGTCGAGACGCTCGAGGAGATCCTCCGCACGCCCGCGGCCGCCGAGAGTCATCTCAAGGCGATGGTGGCGAGCCACGTGCGCTACCTCGTAGCTCACCTGCCCGAGCTGAAGGTGTGCACCACCGAGCTGGACTCGCTTGAGGGAGACTACTACCGCCAGGTCCTCGTCCGCCGGCAGCGCTACTTCGAGCTCACGCAGCGGATTCTCCACCGGCTCCGCGCGCAGAACCACGGCGCGCGGGTCGGACCGAATCTGGCGGCGCTCTATCTCTTCGGCATGCTGAACTGGATCGTGATGTGGTTCGATCCCGAGCGCAACGACCCCGAGGAGCTCGCCGCGAGTCTGGTCGAGCTCTTCCTGCGCGGCTATCGCCACACGCCGTCCTCCCCGGCACGCGTCGACGAAGCAGGCAACACGAGAGGGTGAGCAGGTGAGGTACGCTGAAACCGGGTTCGACCTCGAGGTCGATCTGACCCGCGGGAACATCGAGCGGGTGGCGACGGACCCCCGACTGACCCGGTTGCATCTGGGCGGTCTCGGCATCAACGCCCGGATCCTCTGGGATCGGGTCCCCCCGGAGGTCGAGCCCTTCTCCCCGGAGAATCTGCTGATCTTCGGCGCCGGCCTCCTGGTGGGCACGCCGGCCGTCGGCTGCAACCGCACCATCGTCTCCACGTTCTCCCCCCAGACGCGCTTGATGGCGTATTCCATCATGGGCGGATTCTGGGCCCCCGAGCTCAAGTACGCCGGCTACGACCGGGTGATCCTCCGCGGCCGCGCTGCCGAGCTCGTCTATCTGTGGATCCACAACGACCGGGTGGAGATCCGCGACGCCGCGCATCTCCAGGGCAAGGGCGCCGTGGAAACCGCGGAGCTCATCCGCCAGGAGCTCCGCGAGCCGAAGGCCCAGGTGGCCGCGATCGGGCTGGCGGGCGAGAACCGGGTCTACTTCGCCTCGATCGAGCAGGGCCGCTCCAGCGCCAGCCGGGGCGGCATCGGCGCCGTCATGGGCGACAAGCGCCTCAAGGCGATCGCGGTGCGCGGCACCCGGGACGTCCACATCGCCCGACCGGACATCTTCCTCGAGCTCGTCAGCGAGGTCTTGCAGTACATCGAGGTCCGCCGGAACCACCCGATTCCCGGGGTCATGCCCATCCTGGCCGGACTCGGCTCCCCGCAGGAGATGGTGGTCCACGACGAGAAGTGGCACACTGAGAACTTCTCCTGGGGCAACTCCCGCCACCGCCGCAAGGACTTCTGGACCGAGGAGATCGAGAAGAAGTGGACCGCGACGCTGGAGAGCATGCGGACGCGGCTGATCAGCTGCCACAACTGTCCGATGAAATGCGCGGCCACGATCTCCGTCCCGGGCCAGCCGACGTACATGATGAAGTGCTTCTCGAAGCTCACCTACACCATGGCGGCCATGTCCGACCTCGAGTTCGGACTGCGCATCGCGCAGCTCGCCACCGAGCACGGCGTGGATGCGTTTTCGGCCCCGCAGGTCATGGCCTTCGCGCTGGAGCTCTACGAGGCCGGCATCCTCACGGACCAGGACTTCCCCGGCATGCCGGCCGACAACGAGGGGCGCTTCTACTGGCTGCTCGACCGGATCGTCCGGCGGGAGGGGATCGGCGACGTGCTGGCCAACGGCACCCACTGGGCCGCCCGCGAGATCGGCCGTGGCGCGGAGGAGTACGCCCACAACAACATCAAGAAGCACGAGCAGCTGCCGCTCAAGCTCGGCATGCTGAACCCCATCTACTTCCTCATGTACTCGACCGGCGAGAAGATCAACATCACCCAGATCGAGGGGAACTTCCCCCAGGCGCCCTTCGCCACGCGCGAGGAACGGGAAGCCTTCGCCCGCGACTGGATCCACGTTCCCGACGAGCGCTTCAAGCAGTGGTTCGTCGACTGGGAGCTGCGCGGCGAGCGCTCGATTCCCCACTACCCCCCCGTCGACGCCACCTGCGAGATCGTCAACTGGCAGGAGCAGATGCACTACATCGACGACTCGATCGGGATGTGCGCGGGCCTGTCCTCCTTTCCGCTCAAGCCCCCGTATCACATCCACAATCTGCCCACCCTGATCTCGGCCGGCGCCGGCTTCGATCTTGACGAGGCCGGCCTGACGCAGATCGCCCGGAGAAACCGCACCCTGGTGCGCGCGGTCAACATCCGCCGCGGCCTGCGGAGAGAGGACGAGAAGCCCCCGGCGGACCACTGGCGCAAGCGCTTCCCCGAGCTCGAGACGCGCCTCCTGGACGAGTACTACCGCTACAAGGGGTGGAACGCCGACGGCATTCCCACCGAGGAGTCCCTGCGCGAGCTGTCCCTGGACGACGTGGCCGACGACTTCCTGCAGCGCGGCATCCTGACGGCCGGCGGCGAGGCTCGCGGCGAAGCGACGTCCGCCCAGCCACCCGCCCCCGGGGAGTGAGCCACGATGAGCCAGAAGACCCGGACGATCAAGACGATCCGAATCGACGTGGACAAGTGCAACGGCTGCCGGGCCTGCGAGCTGATCTGCTCGGCCTTTCACGCCGTGCCGCGCTACAGCAGCAACAACCCGGAGCGGGCGCGGATCCGCGTGCTCTACGACCCGCTGCGCGACATCTACGTTCCCGTCTACGCGGGCGCCTACGCCGCCGCCGAGTGCGCCGGCCGGGACCGCTACACGATCGACGGCAAGGAATACGCCGAGTGTGCCTTCTGCCGGGCGTCCTGCTCCTCGCGGGACATCTTCAAGGAACCCGACTCGGGTCTGCCGCTCAAGTGCGACATGTGCGAAGCCGATCCGCCGCTCGCCGAGCCCATGTGCGTCCAGTGGTGCCTGGCGGAGGCGCTCACCTACGAGGAGCGCCAGGAGGAAGGCGCGGCCGAACCGGCGCTGGGCGAGATAGAGATCGGACTGGAAGCGCTCGCCGCCCGCCACGGCTGGCAGAAGCTCGTGGATACGGTCGCGCGGCTGGCGCAGAAGGACGGCACCCCCATGGACGCGGCCAAGCCATGACCGGCACCGTGGAAACGGCGCTCCCCTCGCGGGAAGTCATCGCCGAGGTCCAGGCCGCCGGCGGGGGCGTGTTCCGGCTCTGCTACCAGTGCGGCAAGTGCGATGTCGTCTGTCCGTGGAACCACGTGCGGACCTTCAGCATGCGCCGCATCATCCGGGAAGCCGGCCTCGGGATGCCCGAGATCGAGAGCGAGGATCTGTGGCTGTGCACGACCTGCGGGACCTGCACGGAGGCGTGCCCGCGCGGCGTCAAGCAGATCGAGCTCGGCGTCGCGCTGCGCCGGATCGCCACGGAGTACGGCGTGTTCCCCGCCGCGGTGCGGGCCGTGCCGGGGGTGGCGAGCAGCCTTCGTGCCGATGGCAACCCCCTCAGCGAGGACCGCGGGAAGCGGGCGGACTGGGCGGCGGGGCTCGGGGTCCGGCCCTTCACCGAGGGGATGGAGGTCCTCTACTTCGTCGGGTGCTACCCGAGCTACGACCCGCGCCTGAAGAAGGTCGCGGTGGCCACCGCCCGCATCCTCGAGCAGGCCGGCGTCGATTTCGGCATCCTGGGCACGCGTGAGAACTGCTGCGGCGAGAGCATCCGCAAGGCGGGAAACGAGGAGGTCTACCGCACGCTCGCCCGGGAGAACATCAAGACCTTCATCGACCACGGGGTGCGGCGGATCCTCGTCTCCTCGCCCCACTGCTACGAGACGTTCAAGAAGGAGTATCCCGAGTTCATGGTGCACTTCGAGGTGGTGCACATCGCCCCGTACCTCAACACCCTCCTCGAGGAAGGACGCCTGCGAATCGCCGGCACGTACGGGAAGAAGGTCGCCTACCACGACCCCTGCTACCTCGGGCGGCACAACGGGATCTACGACGAGCCCCGCGCGGTCCTCGGGCGGATTGCGGGGCTCGAGCTGGTCGAGATGGTCGACTGCCGCGAGCACAGCCTCTGCTGCGGGGGCGGCGGCGGCGGGATCTGGAAGGACACGCCGATGAGCGAGCGGCTCTCCAACCTCCGGGTGAAGCAGGCCCGGGAGGCGGGCGCCGCCGTCCTCGCCACCTCCTGCCCCTACTGCATCACGAACTTCGAGGAGAGTCGGCTCACCCTCGACTACGCCGACGTCCTCGAGATCAAGGACATCGTGGAGATCGTCCACGAGGCGCTTCTGTAGGGCGGACGGACGTGGAAAAAGCAGCTCTCCCCCAGCCCGCAACACCGCGCGCGGCCGGCGATTCGCACGGCGACGTGATGGTGGTCGGCGGGGGCATCAGCGGCATCCAGGCCGCGCTCGATCTCGCCGCCTCGGGTTTCCGGGTCTACCTGGTCGAGAAGTCGCCGACCATCGGCGGCAAGATGGCTCAGCTCGACAAGACCTTCCCCACCAACGATTGCTCGATGTGCATCGAATCGCCGAAGTTCATCGAGTGCGACCGCCACCCCAACATCGAGATCCTCACCTACACCGAAGTCGACCGCGTGGAGGGGGCCGCCGGCGACTTCACGGTGACCCTGACCCGGAAGCCCCGCTACATCGACGAGAACCGCTGCACGGGATGCACGACCTGTGTGGAGTACTGCCCGGTCCGGGTCCCGGATCCGTTCAACCAGGACCTCTCCAGCAACAAGGCCGTCCACATCTACTTCTCGCAGGCCGTGCCGCTGGTCCCCTACATCGACGACCGCTGCCTGTATCTCGAGGACCGGAAGTGCTCGATCTGCGTCGGCGTCTGCAAGAACCACGCGATCGATCTGCAGCAGCAGCCCACCAAGTTGCGCGTCCACGTCGGGGCCATCGTCCTCGCTCCGGGCTACGACGTCTTCGACCCCGGACCGCAGGGCGAGTACGGCTACGGCCGGATGAAGAACGTCGTGACCAGCCTCGACTTCGAGCGGCTGCTGTGCGCCACCGGCCCCCACGAGGGCGAGATCCTCCGCCCCTCCGACCACCGGCATCCCCACAAGATCGCCTGGATCCACTGC
>JAFGQW010000052.1 GCA_016935485.1 Planctomycetota bacterium
CGCTCGCGATCCATGGCGCCGCCTCCTTTCCTCCCGGCTGGCGGGACGGTTCGGGATGACGGCGCGGAAGGTCGGAGCCCGGCGGGCGTGGTTTCGAAGAATCCGCGAGAAATCCGCGGGCCACCGCGGCCGGACCGGAGGTGCCGGTCTTAAAGCGGACCGGCAAGTCCGGCAGTCTGTAATCACAGACTCCGTCCGTTCTGGCAAGGCATGGCGGAGGCGTGGGAGACGACCGGCAAGTCCGGCAGTCTGTAATTGCAGACTCCGGATCGACCGCGCAGCGCCGGCGCGCCCGTGGGGGTCACGCGGGATCCTGGCAGTCCGCAATTCCAGACTCGGCGTCGGCAGCCGGCGCAACGGGGCTTACGCGTCCGAGGCTGCCGGGTGGGTCGCCGGCGTTCTCAGTCCCCGCTCGGGACGCCCTCGACGATGCTGACGTCGCACCGCGTCGGGACGATGCGGCTCAGGGTGAGGCCGGCCGCGTCGAACAGCCGGCCGTACTCCGTGCTCGTTCGCTCCCGCCCGCCGACGAGCAGCATCATCAGATCGAGCCACTTCCCGAACGAGGGCTCGTTCGGCGCCGGGATCACCATCTCGACCACCAGGATCCGCCCGCCCGGAGGGAGCGTCGCGCGGCACTGGCGCAGGATCGCGATCGCTTCGGCATCCTCCCAGTCGTGCAGCACGTGGCGAAGCACGACGGCGTCGGCGCGCGGGAGGGGAGCGGTGAAGAAATCCCCGCCGACCACCTCGCAGCGTGCCGAGAGGCCCTGGCCGGAGATCGCCTCCCGCGCGCGGTCGGCCACGGCCGGCAGATCGAACAGGATGCCCCGCGCCGCGGGATAGCGCGCGAGAATCGCCGCGAGCAGCGACCCGTTGCCCCCGCCGACATCCATCACGGTCCCGAGCGGCGCGAAATCGTACGCCTCGAGCATGGGCTCGGTCTCGCCGCCGTGGACCGCGGTCATCGCGGCATCGTAGATGGCGTGCCGGTCGGGACGGCGCGTCATGTACGAGAAGAAGGGCATACCGAAGGACCGGCGAAAACCCTGCTCGCCGGTCTGGACCGTGTGCAGGAGCTCGCCCCACGCCTGGTAGAACTCGGTGCCGGCCATCACCGCAAAGGGCTGCAAGGTCGCCGGGTCGTCCGTGCGCAGTCCCGCCGCGAGCGGGGTCAACGCGAACCGGCCCTCGCCGTCCTCCTCGAACACGCCGGCGCCGGCCAGGGCGCGCAGCACGCGGTAGAGCGCTCGGCTGTCGCTCGCGGTGCGGCCCGCCAGTTCCTCGGCCGTGCGCGGGCCAGCCGCCAGCAGATCGGCGATCCTGAGATGCGCCGCCACATGGAGCGCCTGCGAGGTCCAGAATCCGACGATCATCTGCGCCAGCCGCTGCCGGGTCGAAGCGGTATCCTCCATGGTCGGTTGTCTCCTTCGCGTCAGGGCTTCCGCCGCGCGGCGTGGGCCGCGCATGCGGCTCTCGCACGATTCGTGTGCCGCCGCCGCGCCGGTCGCGTCCCGTTGCGCCGCGGCGCCCGGAGCGACCGGACCGGGCCGGCCGGTGCGACCATCTTGCAGCGCTGCGGCAGGGAAGCCTTGACCTCGGTCAAGCGCCCGCGCGCTTGCCGTGAAGGAGACGGCGGGCGGATGGCTCGTGGCATGGAGTGGCGGGACGCCGGCGCGGCGGGGCCTCAGCGCGCCGGGGCGAGCCAGTTCCTGATGTAGGCCGCCTGGCGGGCGGGCTGGCCGCCGGGGCCCGTCGCCGGCGCGGGGACGAACGCGACCGTCTTCCTGCTTACCGACGGCAGAGCTATGGCCGTCTTGAGCAGCTTGGAGTCGCGGCGGTAGGTCACGGTGACCGGCTCCTGGGTGCCGGACCCGGCGCGCCGGCGCCAGGTGGCGAGGAACGCGCGCGCCAGCGCGTTCATGTCCTTGTGGTCGCGAACCGTCACGTCCAGGATGCCGACCAGTCGATCGCCGGACCGCAGGCCGGCGGCGTGCAGGCAGTTGTCCTCGTCGACGGCGCGGAGCCATCCGGTCGTGGTCTGGAGGCCGGCGCGCGAGAGGTGGCGGAGGAACTGGTAGGGGCACGGCGCCGTGCGTTCGCGCCGCTCGACGACGTAGCCGATGCGCCCGAGCGTCTCCTCCACCGGCAGCCGCTCCGTGCCCTCGACGTGGCGCGCGAAGAACGGCGCGAAGTCGTGCTCCGCCACGGTGCTCACCGCCTTCTCGAGGTCGGCGTTGTCGTTGAAGCCGGTCTGCTTCGTGCCGAACCACCAGCCGAGGAACTTCATCACGTCATCGAGGCTCTTCGTGCCGCGCGTGTGTTCGAGCAGCTCGATGTCCAGGATCAGCCCGAGGAGGAACCCGGCGGAGACCGGGCTCACGCCCCGCCGCTGGCGGGGGTAGCTGCCCGTGCCGTCCTCCCAGCTCGCGCGCGCCACGCTGACCTGGCCGTAGTCCGGCGATTCCTCGAGATAGCGGAGATGCCGCGCCGCCTCGTCCAACAGGCGCCCCTCACCGGCCAGGCCCGTCTTCAGCAGCGTCCGCTGGGCGTAGTACTCGCTCACCCCGCGCGTGAACCACCGCGCCCGCGTCCGCGCCGGAGCGGCGACAGCCGTCGCGCTCTCGGGGTTCAAGGGCCGGATGAAGTGGGAGTTCCAGGCCCGGAAGAGCTCGCGGGCGAATAGCCCCTCCACCCCGCGGTCGCCCGCGGCCCCGCCGTCTTCCGCGGCGCCGCTGTCCGCGCCGTCGTGGGCCGGATCGCGGCCCGCATCGCGGCCCGCGCCGCGACGCCCGGCGGTCGCACCGAAGGCGCAGGGCGAGAGCGCGTAGATGCTCGAGCACGCCTGACCGGAGGCGCTCAGCCACTGCCGCTCGTCCTGGAGCAGCACCAGGAACGCGTAGCGCTCGAACGGCAGCACGCCGAACAGCCCGAGCTGGTACTGCGCGATCGGCTTGAGCCTGGCGACCACCGCGTGCGGATCGAAGTCGGGGCGGCGGTGGAACACCAGCGAGAACACCGCGCCCTTCAGTTTGAAATCCGTGCGGTGGAGCGGCCCGAGCAGCAACGGGCTGCCGAAGAGCGCCTCCAGATCGGGGGCCTCGAAGGTCGCCGCCGGCTTGCCGCTCTTCAGCCCGGAGGCCGCCTTCCAGCCGCGCGGCAGCTCCAGGCGGAGCCGCGCGGGATCGGCCTCGCGCCCGACCCAGTAGAGCAGCGCCTCGCGCGGGTCGAACAGGAGCCCCAGCACGTCGTCCTTGCCGGTGAACTCGAGCGCGACGTCATAGCTCACGTGTAGCGTGCGCGCGCCCTGCGGGCGGACGATCCAGCAGCGCGCTCCCGACGACTCGAACGGCAAGGGCTTCCCCGCGGCATCGGTCACCACCAGATCCGAGAGCGGCACCGTGACCTCGGCGCCGCGGCGGCCCGGACGCTCCTCGGGCTCGGCGCGCGCCAGGCGCACCTCGCCGGCGGGCACTTCCTGCAGCACCATCCGGATGTGGATCGGGCCGGGGACCTTCGGGCCGACGCGCACCTCGTAACCGTGCACCGCACCGGCCGGCGCCGCCGGCGCGCCGAGCCCGAGGAGCGTCGCGACGGCGCAGGCGAGCGCGGCGGCGCGCACGGCGACGCGGCCGGCTCGGACGGCCGTGGACGGATGGTCTGCCCAGGACATCATGCGCATTCTCTCGGCGGTTCCCGGGGACGTAGCAGCCCGGATCCCGGCTCGCGGTCCCCGCACCTCTCCTCGGGAAACCCGGGACAATTCTATTGCGATCGCCTCCGGGAATCACCTTCCCGCACCGGGAATCCCGGCCGTTACAAGGATTTTACACGAGCCGGACGGTCGGATGACAGACCCCCGGAAGCTCGCCACCGCAGGCCCTCAGAGGAACGTCCGGTGGGTTTCCGGCACCTTGAGCGCCGCCGGGGTGCCGTCCTCGCCGTCGAGCGGCCCGAGCGCGATCTCGAAGGCGGCGACCGGGTAGCCGAGGCCGAAGCGCTCGAGCACCTCGGGGTGGATCTCGCCCAGGTGCCCGATCCGAAGCTCGGTCTCGCCGCGCACCGCCGCGATGCGCGCCGCCCGGCCCGCGAGGTAGGGAGGCTGCTCGCAGGGCTCGGCCTTGAGCGCCCAGCCGAGCTCCCGGAGCAGCGCGGCCGCGCAGCTCCGCGCCTCCGCGAAGCCGGCCCGCGGCCCGATCATCACGACCGCCGCGCGCCTCAGCTCGCGGGCGCCCGTCTCCGCGTCCTCGTCCAGATGCGTGACGTCGCCCACCTCGAAGAGCCGCTGCGGCAGCTCGCCGCCGCGGTAGCGCTGGAGGCAGGCGAGCAGCCCGGGCAGGAGATCGGTCCGGAGCATGGAGAGCGCGGCGCCGCTGTCGTCGTGGATCGGGTTGGAGATCTCGATCGCCTCGGCGGCAGGCCGCGCCCGGCCGAGCGCATCGTAGGAGAGCTCGGGCGAGGTGACCGGAATCGAGAGGATCTCGAGCAGCCCCAGCCCGGCGAGCGTGCGGCGCACCACGCCCGAAAGGTCCTCGATCCGCCGCGCGGCGCCGACGGTGAGGCTGGGCACCAGCTTCGGCTCCACGTTGCGGAAGCCGTAGGCGATCGCGACGTCTTCCATGAGGTCCACGTCGTGCAGGAGGTCGTTCCGGTAGGGGGGCTGGAAGACCCTGAGCTTGCCGTGCGGCCCGCCCTCCACGCGGTGGCCCATGCGCTGCAGCAGCTTCTTGACCTGCTCCGCGCTGATGTCCGCGCCGATGAGCCGGGCGGTGGCCGCCGGATCGAGCCAGCGCTCCTCCTCGGTCAGGTCCGGCGTGAGGACCGCGCCGTCCTCGTACTCGATGGTGACCGCCTCGACGGTGACCCTGGGGTTGAGCTCCGCGAGCGACGTCGTGAGGATGGCCAGCGTCTTCAGGACGACGCGCTCGGCGAGCCCGGTCACGTCGATGAAGAAGTCGGTCGTGCCGAGAGTTACCCGCGTCGCCTCGGAGTTGATGATCGGCGGCATCGAGAGGACGCTCTCCGCGCTGTCCTCGAGCAGCGGGTAGCGGGTGTGCTGCGCGAGCAGGTGGCGGAACATCTGACCCTTGGGGTGCTCGGCGAGGATCGCCGCCGGCGTGAGGCCCGGTTCTCCGCATCCCAGCGGCACGAAGGTGCGCTCGTCGGGCCCGACTGCCCGGTAGCGGAGCCGCGGCCCGCGGATGCGCTTCAAGTCGTAGACGCCGATCGAGGCGAACTTCCGGTCGCGGCCGAGCGCCCAGTGCAGGTTCTCCTGGAGCTTCATCACCACCTTGACGCGCGCCTCGTCGAGCTTGAGCCCGCGGACCACGGCGCAGGCGATGTACGGGCGGTAGCTCTCGGGCCGGGCGAGCGCCGGGTCCACCGTCACGGTCAGCGTCGGATCGGCGAGCGCATAGCGCGGCGCCGCGAGATCCAGCTCGAGGTAGTGGCGCAGCGCGCGGGCGAGCCCGCCCGGGTCGAAGATGTCCGGACGGACGGGCAGGAGCTCCATCCGGATGACCTTCAGCGGCGCGATCTCGTGGAGCCGGTCGGGCGCGGCGCGGTAGTCGACGCCGCACTCGTCGCAGCGCGCCGGGGCCGTTTCCTTGGCCGTCACCTCGTGGATGACGCCGCACGCGCCGCACTTGAGCCGGCGCATCTCCTCGTAGCCCTCGACGTCGCAGCCGAGGTGCTGGAGGTGCTCGACCAGCGCGCGGGGCTCGATGGGGCGGCCGAGCCGCTCCTCGAGCAGGTGGACGGGGAGGTTCACGACCGGCATGTCGGCGTCTCCTTCAGCCACTCCAGGGGCGCGTCGTAGAGCTCCCGGATCCGCTCGATGCCGTAGCGGAACATGGCCAGCCGCTCCAGGCCGAGCCCCCAGGCGAGCACCGGGACCTCGCAGCCGAAGGGGCGCGTCACCTCGGGCCGGAACAGACCGCTGCCGCCCATCTCGACCCAGTCGCCCTTGACCTCATGCCAGACGAAGACCTCGACGCTCGGCTCGGTGTAGGGGAAGAAGGCCGGCCGGAACTGGAAGCGCTTGAAGCCCATCTTCCGGTAGAAGGCGCCCAGCGTGCCGAGCAGGCAGGCGAGGCTCGCGGCCCGGTCGATGATGATGCCGTCCACCTGGTGGAAGACCGGCAGGTGCTTGTAGGTGATGGTCTCGTTGCGGAAGACCGGCCCCACGCAGAAGACCTTGCGCGGCGGCCGCGGGTCGGCCGCCAGCGCGCGGATGGTGGCGGCCGTGGTGTGCGTGCGCAGCACCGGCCGCGTGGCAAGCGCCTTGTCCCAGCGGTAGCCCCAGCCGATCGACCCGGTGCTGCCGCCGTTCTCGTGGGTGGCTGCCACCTCGCCGACGAGCGAGTCCGAGGGCAGGCGCACCGCGGCGGGGCGTTTGACGTAGAAGGTGTCCTGGAGATCGCGGGCGGGGTGGTCCTGGGGCTGGAAGAGCGCGTCGAAGTCCCAGAAGGACGACTCGCAGCAGGGGCTCACGATCTCGGTGAAGCCCATCTCGAGGAAGACGCGGCGGGTCTCCTCGAGCACGCGGCGAAACGGGTGCTCCTTGCCGGGGACGAGCGTTTCCGCCGCCAGGGTCACGTCGTAGGGCTTGATCTCCACGTCGCGCCACTTGCCGTCGGCCAGCAGCTCCGGCGTGAGCTGGGTGACCTCGCGGCGCGCGCGCACGCCGGCGGCCAGCAGCGCGCGTCCGGCCGCAAGGCAGCGCGCCGAGCGCCGCACGCGGTCCTTGCGCTCGACGAGCTGCTTGCGCTTGTCGAACAGGGTCAGCGCCCGGTCGAGGTCGACGCCCCGCGCGCGGAGCTCCGCCTCGCCGAGCCGCCCGCCCGCTTCGGCCAGGACGGCGAGCAGCACCTCGTCCGCGTCGGGCCGGCCCGCGGCGGCCCGTCCGGCCTCGGTCAGCGCGATGGCCTCGCCGGTGCGGCGGGCCCAGCCCTTCTCGGCGAGCCAGCGGAGCGATTCCCCCGCCTCGCGCGCCTCGAGCCCGCACGTCGATGCGAGCTCCGCGATGCGCGCCGCGCCCGCTCCCGCCACGAGCGCTTCGATCACCGCCCGCTCCGGCAGCGGGCGGCCCGCCAGCGCCCGGCCCTTCGGGCCCAGGCGATACTCGAGCGCCGTCTCCTCGAGGACGGCGACGAACCCGCCCGTGGCGAGCGCATCGAGGGCCACCTTGACGCGCGCGGGGTCGATGTCGACCTCAGCGGCGAGGGCGTCGAGTCCGACCGCGTCGTCGTGCGCGCCCAGCGCGGTGAGGACCCGGTGGTCCACCTCGAGCAGCCACTCCCTGTCGGGCACGGCGCCTCTCCATCCAATACGGCCGCGGCGCAGGAGGACGGTCCTGCGCCTCGGTGCGCACCAGCTCGCGAGCTCCCCGGCTGGACCTCTCCTACTTCATTCGGGCGGCGAGGGAAAGCCGCTCCCGGGACGACTCAGCACGCGACCTCGGCGCGCCAGCGCCCGGGTTCGTGCACGACGGGCGCCTCGAGCTCGACCGGCCGTTCGCGCACCCCGTAGAGGCGCACGCGGATCACCTCCGGAGTCGAGGCGGCCAGTCCCTCGGTCGCCGCTTCGACGACCAGGGTGCCCCCGGCCAGTCGCGCGGCAAGCCGGGTGCGCCGGTACTGGCCGCGGCGGTGGTCTAGCCCCTCGCCGTCGTCCTCGTAGAGGCGGCCTTCGGCGGTCCCCTCGGGGCCGGCGAGCACGTGGAGCTCGAGTGTCTCCGGCGCGGTGTCGGCGACGTGGAGGCCGGGCTCGCGGGCGGGCACGATCCTGCCGGCCCGGAGATAGACCGGCAGGCGATCCATCGGCGCATCGACCGAGCGGGTGATCGGCCCCACGACCAGGGTCCGGCCGTCCAGTGCGTGCCAGCCTCCCTCGGGGAAGTAGACGGTGCGCGATTGCGCGCTGCGCTTCAGCACGGGCGCCACCAGGAGCGCGTCGCCCACCATGAACTGGTTGTCGATGGACGGGGCGCGCGGGTCGTCCGGGAACTCCCACCAGAGCGGCCGCATGATCGGGGCGCCGGTCCGGGAGCACTCCTCGAAGACCGTGTAGAGGTAGGGAAGCAGGCGGTAGCGGAGCTGGATGGCCTTCTTCACCCGCTCCTCGGCGGCCGGACCGAAGCTCCACGGCTCCTGGTCGGGCGTCTCGCAGGAGGTGTGCGCGCGGCACAGCGGCGTCAGGGCGGCCGCCTGTACCCAGCGCGTGAACAGCTCGGCGGTCGGGGTGCCGTGGAAGCCGCCCACGTCCGCGCCCGCGAACGCCAGCCCGGAGAGGCCCAGTCCGAGCAGCATCGGGATCGCGAGCTCCAGATCGTTCCAGCTCGAGTGGTTGTCGCCCGTCCAGACGGCGGCGTGGCGCTGGATGCCCGCGAAGCCCGCGCGCGACAGCACGAACGGCCGCACGCCGGGCCGCAGCCGGAGCAGCCCGCGGTAGGTCGCCTCGGCCATGAGCGACGCATACAGGTTGTGATTGCCGGCGTGGTCGCGGCGGCCGGGCGCACCGGCGTGGCGCACGTCGTCGGGCAAGGTGCGGCGGTCCTCGGCGAAGACCGCGGGCTCGTTCATGTCGATCCAGATGCCGCTCACGCCGGCCTTGACCAGCCCCGCGTGAAGATCGCCCCACCAGCGCCGCGCGTGCCGGTTGGTGAAGTCGGGCAAGTAGGCATTGCCGGGCCAGACCTTGGCCTGGACGACCTTGCCGCCGCGGTCCTTCAGGAAGTAGCCCTTCGAGAGCCCGGCGGAGGCGATGGGGCCGCGCTCCGCCTTGACGCCCGGATCCACGATCGTCACCACGCGGAGGCCCATCTTGGCGAGATCCCGGACGAGACGCGCGGGCTGGGGGAAGCGCCTCTTGTGCCAGGTGAACACGCGGAAGCCGTCCATGTGGTCGATGTCGAGGTGGATCGCGTCGCAGGGCACGCGGCGCTCGCGGAAATCCTCTGCGAGCCGGCGGACGCGCCGCTCGGGGTAGTAGCTCCAGCGGCTCTGGTGGTAGCCCAGCGCCCAGAGGGGCGGCAGCGGCATCCGCCCGACGAGCGCGGTGTAGCGTTCGAGCACGGTGGCCGGTGCGGGCCCGGCGATCACGTGATACTCCAGGGGGCCGCCCTCCGCCTCGAACGTCCAGATCTCCCGGCTCTTGAGGTCGACGCGCGCGGCGAAGGGGTTGTCGAAGAACACGCCGTAGTAGCGGCGCCCCTCGGCGAAGAGCCCGGGCGCCGGACGGTTCAGGAGCAGGAACGGCACGGACTTGTAGAGCGGATCGGTGCCCCGGTGGTAGTGGTGGCAGTCGGTATTCCAAAGGCGCCAGGCCCGTCCGCTCCGCTCGGTGCTCCAGGCCTTCTCGCCCAGCCCGTAGACCCGTTCGCCGGGCGCGCGGGGCCGGATCAGCCGCACCCGCGGGAGGCTCACGGCATGGCCGCCGCCGGGCACCTCGTCCAGGAACTCGCGGCCCTCGCCGTCGCGGAACACGAGCCCCCCGTCCTCGGGCCGGACGCCGACCTCGATGCCGGGGGCCCGGACGGTGATGCGCCCGCGGCGCTCCTCGACCGCGCCCCGGAGCCCGTCGGTCCGCTCACGCACCACCCCCGAGGCGCCCGCGAGCGGCTTGCCGTCGAGGGCGAGCCGGACGCGCACCACTCCCGCCGTCGGGAAGTCCAGCCACAGCGCCATCCCCGCGCCGCCGTCCACTACCACGCAGTCGTCCCGCCGCGCGACGTTGGCGAGGCTGCCGAACGTCGTCCAGCCCCTGGTCAGGTTGCTCGTCTTGGCCATGCTCCGGTTTCCGCGTCTTGTCTTCTCTCGTGCCGCGACCCGCGTCCTGCTGCCGCCCAGGAAGCCCGGAAAGTATCCGATTCGCCGATCCGTGACAACCCCCGCCGCCAAAGAAGTCGAGCTTTTCCGGGCCATCGGCTACAATCGGCCCGCGATATGATCGAGCTTGTCGTCTTCCTTGCCGGTGCCGTCATCATGGCGCTCGAGATCCTGGGCACGCGCGTGCTCAATCCCGCGTTCGGCTCCGGGCTCTACGTGTGGGCGGCGCTGCTGACGGTCACGCTCGTGTCGCTGGCGGCCGGCTACTTCCTGGGCGGGCTTGCCGCCGACCGGTGGCCGTCGCGCCGGGCGCTCTTCGCGATCCCGCTCCTTGCGGCGGCACTGCTGCTGGTCCTCGTCGTGGCGTCGCCGGCCGTGCTCGGCGCGCTCGAGGCGCTGGAGCTCCGGCTGGGGGCGCTTGCCGGCGCGTTCACGCTGTTCGGCCTGCCGCTGATCCTGCTCGGCATGGTGACCCCGTTCTCGGTCCGGCTGCGCGCGCGCGAAATCGTCCGCCTCGGACAGGTGGCCGGGCGACTCTACGCGCTCGGCACGGTCGGCAGCGTCGCCGGCACGCTGGCCACGGCGTTCGTCCTCGTTCCGCACGTCGGCCACCGCACGGCGCTGCTCGGGATCGCGGCGCTGCTCGGGGCGCTCGGGGCTGCCGGCATGGCGCTCGCGGGACGGCCGGGGCGTGGAGTGGCCGCGGCGGCGCTCCTCGGGGCGGGCGCGCTCGCGCTCGGGCTTGCCGGGCCCCGGCCGACGGCGATCCCGGGGGTCCTCTACGACAGCGAGGGGCTCCTCGGGCGGATCACGGTGCTGGAGCGGACCTACGACGACGGCTACCGGGAGCGCTTCTTCCTCGTCGACGGGGCCTGCCAGACCCACCTTCCGGTCGATCCCGAGGACGGCGTGGACTGCGAGTACATCCGGCTGTTCGACCGGATCGCGCGCTGGCGTCCCGCGGCCGAGCACGCCTACCTCATCGGGCTCGCGGGCGGCGCCATCGTGCGGCTGCTCGGCGCGCGCGATTTCACGTTCGACGCCGCCGACATCGATCGGCGCTCCTTGCCGGTCGCCCGCGACCTGTTCCAGGCGTTCGACGGAGATCGTCTCCGCTTCTTCCTCGAGGACGGGCGCCGGCAGCTGCGCCGCATGGACCGACGCTACGATGCGATCGTGATCGACATGCTCACGATCGACGCGCTGCCGTTCCACCTCTACTCCCGCGAGGCCTTCGCGGAGGCGCGGGACCGGCTGCGCCCCGGCGGCATCCTGGCGCTCAACAGCTCGCTCACGTTCGATCGCGCCGGCGAGTTCTCGAGCGCGTCCCTGTACCGCACGCTCCGGACGGTGTTTCCCCACGTCCGGTGCTACCGCGCGCACACCGACCGCGAGTCCCGCACGGAGAACCGCGTGTTCTTCGCGTCGCTCGAGCCCCTCGAGCCGGATCCGCCGGAGGATCCGGTCGCCCCACGCCGCGTCCACTTCGGCGGCGCGGAGGGCATGGTCTTCACCGACGCCTTCAATCCGTACGACGTCCTCTTGAGCTCCACGAGCGACACGTTCCGGCGGATGTTCCGGCGCGCCTTCCCGGAAGTGACCCGGCTGCGCTGAGC
>JAFGQW010000306.1 GCA_016935485.1 Planctomycetota bacterium
GGACGGCCGGCATCCGTGGCGCAGTAGAGGTTGAGATCCACGGTGCCGCCGGGGCCGGGGCTGCCCGAGAGCGTGAGCACCGTTTCGACGTACGTCAGCCGCACGCGGATTCCTCCGCTGCTGCTCGGGGTCCAGCCCACGGGCGTGGAGTACGGGTCAGTCGGACCGGGCGACGGGTAGGTGTTGTTTGCCCACACCCGGTTGGAGTTCGTGTTGCTCGTGTACGAGCGGATGCTCGTCGTGCCCTGATGGATCGTTCCGAAGCCGCGGTAGCGCACCTCGATCACCAGGTGCTGGAAGCCGTCGTAGTCGAAGGCGGTCTGCACGCCGAGCGGCGTCCACTGGTTGGCCGTCGCCTGGAAGGTGTAGTTGCCGCCCTGCACGTCGATCATGTGCACGGGCGCCGGGCCGAGGTTCTGCGCGAAGATCGAGGACAGGGCCGTGGAGCCCGAGTGCGCCATGCGCAGCTGGAAATCCTGCACCGAGAAGGTGCCAGTCGCGGTCGGCGCGAAGGACACCTCGGTGAACCGGACGGGCTTACCGGGCAGGCTGCTGGCCGGCACGCTCATGTGGTAGCGCCAGTTGTTGCCGAAGGAGTTCCCGAACGGGAAGGTGTTGGCGCTTCCCCCGGAGGGACTCGAGGTGTCGTGATAGGCGTAGCTCTGACCGACCAGCGGCAGGGCGGCAAGGAGCACGATCGATGTGACGAGCGCGATGGATTTCATGGGGGCTCCTCCGAGCGATGGTCCGCGAGTGCCCGCCCCTGGCGGCGCGGGCGCCTCCAGTCTACCCCGCTGCCGCGCACGGCGGAAAGACCCCGGCGGAATTCCGCCGGGCGCCGCGCTCGTGGGCCCTCAGCGGCGCCGGCGCTTGCCGGGACCGGTGGGACTGCCGGGGTTGATGTTCCGGTGGGGGCGGTCGCTCCCGCGCGGCTCGAGCCGCCGCGAGCCCGCCGGCGGACGTCCCGCGGGCGGCCCGGCGAGTCCGCCCCGTTTCTCCTTGCGGTCGCGGCCTGGGCGGCCGGGCCTTGCGGGCGACTCGAGCGCGGGCACGAGCTGGTGCGCGCCGCTGCCGATCAGGTCGGCGCGGCCCATGCGCCGGAGCGCCGCGCGCAGCCGCGGCCAGTTGGCCGGGTCGTGGTAGCGGAGGAACGCCTTGTGGAGCCGGCGCGCCCGGAGGCCCTTCGGCACGACCACGTCCTCGCTCGTCCGGCTCACCGGGGCGAGCGGGTTCTTGCCGGTGTGGTACATGGCGGTCGCGCTCGCCATCGGTGCGGGCAGGAAGGTCTGCACCTGGTCGGCCTTGAAGCCGTTTCGCTTGAGCCAGAGCGCGAGCTCCAGCATGTCCTCGTCCGTCGTTCCGGGGTGGGCGGCGATGAAGTAGGGAACGAGGTACTGCGTCTTGCCGGCCGCGCGCGAGCCGCGGTCGAAGAGCTCCTTGAAGCGGTCGTAGGTGGCGATGCCGGGCTTGCCCATCTTGCGGAGCGGTCCCTCGCAGACGTGCTCCGGCGCGATCTTGAGGTAGCCGCCAACGTGATGGGCGGCCAGCTCCGCCACGTAGTCGGGCGACCGCACGGCGAGGTCGTAGCGCACTCCGGAGCCGATCAGGACCTGGCTCACGCCCGGGACGGCCCGCGCCCGGCGATACAGCGCGATCAGCGGCGCGTGGTCGGTCTCGAGCTGCTTGCAGATGCCGGGGTACACGCACGACGGCCGCCGGCAGACCGCCTCGATTGCGGCGCTCCGGCAGCGGAGCCGGTACAGGTTGGCGGTCGGCCCGCCGAGGTCCGAGATCACGCCCGTGAACCCGGGCACCGTTTCGCGCACCCTCTCGATCTCGCGGACGACGGACTCCGCGGAGCGGCTCTGGACGATGCGGCCCTCGTGCTCGGTGATGGAGCAGAAGCTGCAGCCGCCGAAGCAGCCGCGCTGGATGGTGATCGAGAACCGGATCATCTCGTAGGCCGGGATGCGCGCGTCGCCGTACGCCGGGTGCGGGCGGCGGGAGTACGGCAGCTCGTAGACACGGTCCAGCTCCGCCGTGGAAAGCGGGAAGGGCGGCGGGTGGAGCCAGAGGTCGCGGGCGCCGTGGCGCTGCACCAGCGCGCGCGCGTTGCCGGGGTTGGTCTCGCGATGCAGCAGGCGCGAGGCGTGCGCATACAGCACGGGATCCGCCGCGACCTCTTCGAAGGACGGCAGGCGGATCACGGTGCGGTCGCCGGCGGACGCGCCGGGGCCGAGGCTGCCGGGGCGATCGAGGCGGCTCGCGTCGATCTCCGTCCATCCCTCCGGCGCAGCGACGCCTGCCAGCGCGGTCCCGCGGACGTCGGTGATGCTCCGGATCGGCTCCCCGGCGGCCAGGCGGTGGGCGATCTCGACGATCTGCCGCTCGGCGTTGCCGTGGACCAGCAGGTCCGCCTTGCTGTCCAGCAGGATCGAGCGGCGCACCTTGTCCGACCAGTAGTCGTAGTGCGCGGCGCGCCGGAGCGAGGCCTCGATGCCGCCGATCACGATCGGCACGCCGCCGAGCGCCTCGCGCGCGCGCTGCGCATACACGATCACCGCGCGATCCGGCCGGCGGCCGCCGGCGCCGCCGGGCGTGTAGGCGTCGTCGCTGCGCAGCCGCCCGTCGGCGGTGTAGCGATTGACCATCGAGTCCATGTTGCCGGCCGTGATGCCCACGAAGAGGGTGGGCCGGCCGAGGGCCCGAAAGGCGTCCGCGCTGTGCCAGTCGGGCTGGCTGAGGATCGCGACCCTCAAGCCCTGCGCCTCGAGCAGCCGGCCGATCAGCGCCATGCCGAAGCTCGGGTGGTCCACGTACGCGTCGCCGGTGACGAGCAGCACGTCGCAGGCGTCCCAGCCGAGCGCCGCCATCTCGGCGTGCGACATCGGCAGCACCGGCGCAGCGGCGCAGCGGCCGGGCCCAGGGCGGGAGTAGCCGAAGAGGTTGCGGACGGATGGCATGGGCGATCCCGGTCGAGGAGCACGGCGGTCCGTTTCCGCCGGACGCGCGTTTCCTCAAGCATAGCGCGGGCTTTGCCCGCGGCCCACAGCCATCCGCCTGCCGCTTGCGCCGCGTTCAAGGGCCGCGGCCGCCGTTGGTTTCGGATGCCCGAACTCCGCAGACGCCGGACGCCGCCGGCGGGTGCGGCGCCGGCCGGGGCTTGCGCGAAGCGCGGCGCGGGCGTAGCATGGGGGACTCGAGGTGAGCCAACCGTCGGCATGCGAGGAAAAGGACACCTGCGAAAGGACAGATACCATGGGTAGCCTCGTGCTCTTCCGCTCGTTCCGTTTGGGCCTTCTGCTCGCTCTCGCGGCCACGACGCTGGCCGCGCAGTATCCCGTGTTCACGAGCTCGCTGCGCGCGTTCCATGCGGGCGTCGG
Source organism: Planctomycetota bacterium (assembly GCA_016935485.1). Taxonomy (GTDB): domain Bacteria; phylum Planctomycetota; class JAFGQW01; order JAFGQW01; family JAFGQW01; genus JAFGQW01. Next base: position 3,384 of record JAFGQW010000306.1, read on the forward strand.
GCCGCGCGTGATCGTCCGCGACAAGGCGGGCGACCTGTACACGCTCTACCGGGACCAGCTCAGCTTGCCGCTCACCGAGTGGCGGGTCGGCATCGCCCGGAGCAGCGATGGCGGCAAGACCTGGAACCTGAAGTGGCAGACCGGATTCGACAGCAATCCGGCCGGCCACTACGGCAATGTCCCCGGCTCGCTCGCCATCGACAGCCAGGAGAATCTCCACGTCACCTGGAACCACCAGGTCACGAACTACCAGAACTGCAGCATCGTCTACAACCGCTACGACCGGGTAACCCAGTCCTGGGGCACCGAGGTGCAGATCGTGCCCGACGGCTACGGACGGACCACCTCCGCCCTGGCGATCGACTCCAAGGACTACGTCTGGATGCTCCACAGCACCACGAGCTCCTGGCGATGCATCATGAGCCGTTCGGACAAGCCGCTGGCTTCCGACCTGAAGTTCACGCCCACGACGCCCACCTTCATGGTGACGGCGAACTGCCAGCACGCTTCCCTGGTCGTCGACGCGCTCGATCGCATTCACGCCTCCTTCTACTCGACGGGCAACGGCGACACGGTGCACCACCAGTGGCTGGACCCGAACGCGCTCTCGCCCACCTGGACAGTGACGCCGCTCGGCAACGTCAACCTGAGCGACGACGAGTTCTCCAGCATGGCGGCCGACCTCCAGGGCAACGTCTACATCGTCTACGGCAACGACACGCAGCGCTCGACGACCGGCGACCCGAACTGGGAGCTGAGGAAGTGGGACGGGATGACGACGACCTGGTCCGCTCCCGTGCCGGTCTACAAGACGACCCACGCCCAGTTTCGCCCCACCGGCGGCGACAGCTGGGGATACGTCATCTGTCTGGCGTGCGACGAGGGCAGCGGCGAGGTGTACTTCACCTACCGCAACTTCGAGTCCGGCCAGTTCCTGCTCGCGCGCTGGCACGACGGCGATCCGGCGCCGACGACCTACGCGCTGCTGGCCAACACGGGAACGCTGCCGCCGAACGCGCTCAACTACATGTGGCTGCCGAATTTCCGCGGCTCGCTCTTTCCGGTCTTCAACCGCACAGCGCTCGGGCTGCATCTGATCTACTGCACCGGCGACCAGACGGCGTCGAGCCCGAGCTACACGTTCTGGTCCGAGTCGTTCCCGGTCGCCGCGCTGACCAGCCCCGGCGCCCCGAAGATCGGCACGACCTATCCGCTCGCGCTGGCGGCGGTGACCGAGGGCCGCCAGAACTACGCGATGGCGCTCACGACCAGCGGCAACACTCCAGTGGTCGCCGTCGGCCGTCGGTTCCTGCCGATCGTGCCCGACAGCGTCTTCTACCTCACGCTTTCCAACGTGCTGCCGGCGGTCTTCGGCAACTTCCAGGGCGCCCTGGACCCCAGCGGCTCGGCCCAGGCGAGCGTGGCCATTCCCAACCTCGGCGTGCTCGTCGGGGTCGACGTGCACGGCGCCTTCGTTACCTTCGATCCGAGCGGCATCCGGGCGATCTCGAATCCCTGGTTCTTCCGGATCACGGCGTAGGCGGGAGATCGGCGCACGGTCCCGGTCGCTCCGGGGGCTTCCCCGGGGCGGCCGGCCGGTCGGTCGCGGCGCATGGGGGAGTGAGGAGCCGGGATCAGGGCGCGGCGGCCGCCAGCGCGGGGGGGACGGCTTCGCGGATCAGCTCGGTCGCGCCCCGCCGTTTGAGCGTCGCCATCACGGTCGCCAGCCGGCCCTCGGTCTCCAGCCACTCGAAGAGCCGCTCCGGCGTGCCGAGATCCGTCCAGGCCAGCGCGGCCGGCCAGGTGTAGACGGCCAGATCCGCGGCGGACTCGAGGATGTCGTGCGAGAAGTTGGCCGGCTCGAGGCGGTCGTAGCGCTCCCGGAGCCACCCGTCGCGCCGGCTCTCGTCGAGCCGGGCGTACTTCTCGAAGAACCGCGCGGTTTCCGGCAGGCGCCGGCGATACAGGTTGACGAACGAGACGCCCTTGCCCACCATGACGAACGTGTTCCAGAGTGCGCCGCTGTCGTGCAGCCGCCGGGCCTCGGCCGGCGGTGGCTTCTCGACGAAGCGGGCGACTGGCCGGAAGCGCGCGCCATTGACGGCCGGCACGCCGTCGCCCTCGGGAAGGATCCAGCCGTAGTCGGTGCGCGGGGCGCCCGCCTCGACGCCGAAGAGCACGATGCGGGCCGGGTTCGTCCGGACCGCGGCGACGGCGTCTTCGAGCCCGCGCCGGAAGAGATCCCGGTCCGCGATGCCGTGGTCCGACGGCGTCACGACCACCGTCGCCTCCGGGTCCCGCATGAGCACGTGCATGAGCGGCAGCAGCACGCCGCTCGCGGTGCCCCGGTCGCGCGGCTGGCCGATCACGGTGACCCCGCCGCCGAGCTGGCGGCGCGCCAGGCGCGTCCGCGACGCCTCCACCACCACCACGGTGCGGTGCGCGGGCACCGTCGGGCGCAGCCGTTCCACCGTGTCTTGCAGCAGCGAGGTGCCGCAGCCGAGGCGGCAGAACTGCTTGGGAAGAGGCCGGCCGTAGAGGGCCCGGGTCAGGGGCGCCAGGCGCTGGCCGGAGCCGCCGGCCAGGACCACCGCCCACGGTCTCGGTGGCAACGAGAAGGTCGTGTGCTGGGTGTTCGCGCTCATGCTGGTCATCCACTCGGCGCCGCGCTTCCGGCGGCCGCGCCGGGTGTCCCGGCGGGGGCCGGGCAGCCGGATGCGTGCCGATTGCCAAGGTCCGCACCTGTTGATGCTGTCCTTTTCGGCCGGCGCGCCGGGCATTCCTTAGCGACTCGGAGAAGCGGGCTCGGGAATTCCGCAAGACGGGCTCCGGGAGTTCCGGCCGGCGAGACGACTGGACGGTCGGCGAGCTCCGATCCGGCGCTTCGGCAGGAACAGAACGCAGCGCGGAGCGCAGGCCGCAGCCGGCGCCAGCTTCGCGCTGGGCGCCGTCCGCGTCAGGGCATGTCGAACCGCACGCTGGGGTCGCGGATGACGAGCACGGGGCAGGGGGCCTTGCGCACCACGGCCTCGGTCGTGCTGCCGAGCAGCGCATGGCTGAGCCCCGTACGGCCGTGGGTGGACATGACGATCATCGTGGCGCCGATCTCGCCCGCGTAGCGCAGGATTTCCACGAACGGTTTGCCGCTCAGCACGCGGGTCACGGGCGGCTGGCGCGCTCCCGCGAGATGGTTCGCGGCGAACGTCTCCATCTTCATGCGCGCCTTGCTCAGCAGCTCCTCGCTGGTCGGCCCGAGCGGCCCGACGGACCCGACCCCGACCCAGTAGTTCGTGGGCTCGTCGACCACGAACAGGCAGTGCAGCGCCGCATCGAAGACGTCCGCCATCCGGCGCGCCCAGTCGAGCGCGGCGAGCGACAGCTCCGAGAAGTCGGTCGTGTACAGGACAGTCTTGGTGTTCATGTTCGGTCCTCCTCGCGTGCCGGCCGCCGCCGCCGTCCGGTGCGACCCGGTGGGCTTCCGGGGGCAATATACCCCCGCGGCGCGTGCCTCGGGAAGAACCGGCGAGAAACGCGCGCGTGAAGGCTTCCGGCGGCGGATCGGGAGCCGCCCGCCGGGCCGCGGCGGAGCCCGTGCGCCGCTCCGCCGACGAAAACGGCGGGCGCAGCCGGTGCGGCCGCCCCGCCGGAGATCACTGCATCCCAAGAGGCGGTCCGGTTCAGAAGCCGAGCTCCGTCTTGCGCGCCTCGGCCGTGGGAAGGGGGTCGAGCTTCTCGTTGCAGACGGGCAGGTCCGCGGCCCGATCCGCGTTGATCTGGACCCATTCCTGCTTGTCGTCCGGCAGGTCTTCCTCCATGTAGATCGCCTCCACCGGACATTCCGGCACGCACGCGCCGCAATCGATGCACTCGTCCGGGTCGATGTAGAGCATGTCCTCGCCGAGGTGGAAGCAATCCACGGGGCAGACGGTGACGCAGTCGGTGAACCGGCACTTCTGACAGTTGTCTGTAACGACGTGGGTCATGGTTCCAATCCGTAAGACGCCCATCCGTTCCTGGAGCGGGAAGCAGCGCCGCGGCACGCCACCGGCGGAAACACCGTGCTTCGCGCCTACTTCTATTCGCCCGGGCCGGCCGGGTCAAGCGCCTGGCCCCCAACTTCGCCGGGATCCCCCGGACCGCCGGCGCGGCGCATTGCCCGGGGGTGCCTGCCCGCGGTCCCGGCGGTCCCGGTCCGGAGGCGGGCCCCGAACGCCCTGCCGCATTGCCGGAGCGGCCGGGACGGCGTATGCTTTGGGGGCCAGGCGCGACCGATGCGTGTTCGCGCCTTCGTCGCTAGGGGTGCCCGCTTGCGGGCTGAGAACAGACCCTTCGAACCTGATCCGGGTGATGCCGGCGCAGGAAACGCGATGTGCC
>JAFGQW010000307.1 GCA_016935485.1 Planctomycetota bacterium
ACCGACGGCGACATCGCGCGGAGCCGCGCCTCCTCCTCCGCGGTGGGCCGCTTGCGGTTGCGGGGGTTGTGGCGCGGCGCCGGCATCCCTTCGGGGCTGAACCGACGGTTGCGGACGGCGTCGCCCGGCAGCGCGTAGCCGCACAGGAGGACTCGGCCCTTGTGCATCTCCAGGCGCTCCGCGTACTCCAGCGCCTTCACCACGCCGCGTTCCGTGCCGGGGACCCAGTAGTAGTTGCCGCCGAAGGCGACGTAGCCGTACTGGTCGATCCTGCGCTCGTGGGCGGCGTACGGGGCCGGGAGGCCCGGCGGGACCGCGATCAGGCGCGGCTTCTCCTCCTCGAACGCCTCGGCCGGCACGATCCGCGCGGGGGTCTGCGCCCTGGCCTCCATGCGCACGGTCGACCACTCGAAGGCCTGGCGGTTCAGGTCCTCGAGGCCCTCGAACGACCTCCCGGGGAGGAAGTTCGTCTCGACCGTGAGGAAGCTTCGCTCCTCGCCGGCCTTGCGGTTGGCGTGGCCGATCTCGTGGCACTGGAAGCGGAACCCGTACCTCCGGCCGAACTCCTCCATCTCGGGGGCGATGCGGGCGCGCCTGCCCGCGCCGGAGAGGCGGGCGAGGTTGGTGTTGTCGATGATGCACATGGACGCCGCATAGCCCCAGTGGACGAGCGCCTCGTGCAGGAAGCACTTCATGTGGAAACGCGTGAAGCGCCTGTAGAACTTCAGGTAGCGCCGCTTCGAGTAGCGCAGGTAGAGGACGCTCGCGATCACCGAGGTGCGCACGCCGGCGAGCATCACTTTGTACGACGACGTGTCGTGCTGCATCTCGGCGCCGGGTTCGTCCGGCACGCGCGCGCACCTGCGCGACGGCGGGACGCTGATGCCGAGCTCGCGCAGCCGGCGCGTCAGCGTCGAGTAGCGCACGTCGATCCGCTCCTCCTCGACGAGCTTCTCGTGCACCCTCTGCGCGTAGCCGTCGCATTCCGCGTAGAGGCGCGCGAGCATCTCCGGGTCGAGCTCGATCCTCCTTGGCCTGGCCGCGCGCGGCTCTGCTCCGCCCTGGGCGATGAGCCCGCCCACCGTGTTCCGGCTGATGCCCAGACGACGGCTGATCTCCCGCGCGCTCATGCCGCTCTCGGCCAGCGCCGCGACGGCCCTACGCAGCTCCGCATCGATCATGGAACCTCCTCATGGCGGCCACGAAGCCGCCGGCCCGGGCCAGGATGGCCGCGAGCAGCATGTGGGCCTGCGCCCGGAACGCCGGGCTCCCGAGCTTCGGGTCGGCAGGGAGGAGGGCGAGCGTCTCCATCGCCCTCGCCAGGCGCTCGAGATCTTGCAAACACGCGCGCTCGCGCCCGCTCATGCCGCCGGCCGGGCAGGCCATGCCCCCGAGCGCCATCGCCGCGTGGCCGGATTCGATCTCGCGTCGCGTATCAGCGGAGCCGCAGAAGTACGCGCGCGCCAGGCGCTCGATCTCGCGCACGCTGTAGCCGCGGCCGCTGGTCGCCTTCACGAACGCGTCGGTCGATGCCATACTGATAGCGTTCACGCGCGTGAACGGTCGCACGACGTACATCCACGCGCGTGCGGGGAAGCTTCCACGGAAGATGCGATCGCGCACCGCCTCGCTCATGTCGGCCAGCGCCGCCAGGCGCATGCTCGCCCAGCTCTTGCTCCGCCCGAGCGCCGCGGCCATCTCTCCCAGGCTCATGCCGTGGACGGAGTTGAGCTCCTTGAGGAAGCGCGCCTCCTCCAGGAGGCCGAGCGGCTTCCATCCGGGTCCCTTCAGCACCTCGATGATCCCCGCGGCCTCGTCGGCCCCGAGCGAGGCGCACGGCACGCTTCCCATGCCCAGCGACCGCGCGCAGCGGAAACGCTTGAAGCCGTCGATCAGTATCCACCGCGCGCCGGACTCGACACCGGAGAGCGGCCGCTCGATGCCGCGCATCGAGATCTCCGCCAGGAGCTCCCGCTCGGCGCGCACGTCCCTCACCCGGCACCGCTCGTACCGCAGGTCGACGCTCGCGATCTCGACCTCGCCGGCCGCCCGGCGCTCCATCTCAGCCCCCGCGCGACTTGCCTCTGGTCTGGCGCGCACCATAGCCGCCGCGGCGGCGGAAGCCCATGCTGCGTTGTCTCAGCACCCACCTGATCAGGGCGATGGTCTCGTCGCGGCTGACGCGCCGGCGCTCGATGATGCTCGTCACCACCTGGATGTGAGCGATCATGTCGGGCCCGAGGTCCTCCGGCGTCTCCGGCCCGGGCGGCGGCTCGACGGCGGCGGATTGCGCGGAGCGCCTGCCGCGCCCGCGGTTGCGGGCCTTCTTCCGCGCGCGTCCGAACTCGGTGCGGTAGTGATCGCGGCTGCGCTCGTTCGTCTGCCTGCGGCGGCGCTCCGCGCGGCATCCGAACGGACAGCAGAGATCGGTCCGCCCGGCGTTGCGCGGATGCGTGAAGAAGCGGATGCCGCAGTCCTTGCAGCACGTCAGGCAGCGGCGGGATTCCGGATAGAGGTCC
>JAFGQW010000308.1 GCA_016935485.1 Planctomycetota bacterium
ACACCGCGCGCCGCGGCCGCCACGACCCCTGCATCGTGCCGCGCGCCATTCCGGTGCTCGAGGCCATGGTCTGGCTCGTGCTCGCCGATCACTTCCTCTGGCGCCAGCTCGATCGGTCAGCCGGGCTCCGGTGTTAAACCGCCTGCGCCCGCGCCGCCCGTACTTGAAGAAGAGAAGAGCAACACGAAGGACACGAAGAGAAGACGAAGAGCACGAAGAAGAGGACAAGGGAGAAGAAAACGGAAGCAAGCGCGCAGACCGCAGCATCTGAGCCGCGGGCGCATTCCGCGCGCGCCACCCGAGCGCGCCCCGGCTGGGGCACGCCTCCTCTTGACCCGCACCTGCCCCGCGCATACCCTGTCCGGTAGGTCGACGCGGTTTCGTGCGGCCAATCTGCCCGCCACCGCCTTGCGGCAGAATGCTCGCGAAGGTGCGCAAGCCATGAGAGGCCCACGCCGGTTTCGGCTTGCCTTTCTTCTGGCATTGATCCCGATTCCACCCGCAAACCGGGGAGAGAGGGAGCCGCCGTCATGACCGACGCCGATGCCTCCGCACATGGCCGGCGGCGAATCGCCGTGATCACGATTGTCCTCATCGCACTCGCGATCGTCGCTCTGGTTCTCTGGCTCGGTCCGTTCCGGAGGACGGTGGTGATCTACACGACCCTGACGGACACCAAGAATCTTGTAGTGTGCAAGCGCAACCTGAGCAGCCTGGGTCACGCAATCGAGCTCTATTACCAGAGGTTCGGGAGCTACCCATCCACCCGTTCCGGCGTGCAGTTCCTGCTCGCACCGCTCAAGGCCGGGGTGGTCGAGTACCGGCCGGAGACGATCGACAAGATCGTTCGGAACCTGTACGTGTGTCCGGCGGACGACGTTGCCAGCGGAGCGATTGCCAGCAATGTCTGGGAGGCCTTCCGGGATCTCGAGAACCTCCAGCCCGAGTGCGTGAGCTACGCCGGCCGAAACACGATCGACTTCCCCCTCGACCGGCGCAAGGCAGCCATCGAGGTCATCGCCTGCGACGCCGGCGGAGTCGACGGACGCCTGCTCACGCACCGCCGGACCATCAACGTGCTGTTCCTCGATCGCAGCGTGGGGGAGATCGATATCAGCGAGCTGCCGGGCGGCGACGAATCGACTTTCGCAGTTGGACCCCGCTCGCCAATCGATTCGCTCCGGACGCTGAACAAGGATCCGTAGCGGCCCGCGCGTCCGCAAGACCAAGCGCGGCACGGGGTCAGACCCCAGTCGTCACCCCGCGGGCGCCATCCGCCCGCGCCACCCGAGCGCGCGCCCATCCGCACTCACACCCTCGTGCGCACCGGCACGCTTCTTCCTCGTGCTCGTGCTCGACTCCTCCCCCTCTTCGTGCCTCCTTCGTGTCTCCTTCGTGCCCTTCGTGGTTCTCTTCTTCTTCTTCTTCTTCTCCTCCTCCTCCTCCTTCTTCTTCCTACTCCGCGCGCAGGGCCTCGATCGGATGGAGCCGTGCCGCCCGGCGGGCGGGAAGGACGCCGGCGAGCAATCCGGTGCAGACGCTGACCACGAGCGCGGCGAGCACGTACTCCAGGGGCGTGTACACCGGCAGTCCTGCCACGGCCGCCCGGAGCAACGCGGCAAGCCCGAGACCCGCCACCAGCCCGACCACGCCGCCCAGACCCGCGAGCACCGCGGCCTCCGCCAGGAACAGGCGGTGCACCTGGGAAGCGCTCGCGCCTAGCGCGCGCAGCAGGCCGATCTCGCCGGTGCGCTCGCCGACGGCGATCCACATGAGGGTGAGGATCCCGATCGCCCCTACCAGAAGCGAGATGGCGGCGATGCCGCCGACGGCCAGCGTGATCACGTCCATGATGTTGCCGAAGGTCTCGAGCATCGCCGTCTGGGTGGTGACCGTGAAGTCCTCGCGGCCGCCGTGCCGCTGGGTGAGCCGCCGCGTGATGCCGCGGGCCACGCTGTCGGCCAGCCGCTCGTGGTGGAAGAGAACATCGATCTCGATCAGCTCGTCGAGGTTGAACATCCGCATGGCGGTGGCCACCGGCACGTAGGCGCAGTCGTCGATGTCGTAGCCCAGCATCTGCCCCTTGGGCTCGATCACGCCGACCACGCGCAGGCGGAAACCGGCCGCGCGCACGAACTTACCGAGCGCATTCTCGCTGCCGAAGAGCTCGCGCTTGAGCGTCGGTCCGAGCACGGTGACCGGCGCGCCCCGGCGTAGATCGCCTGCCGGCAGAAAAGAGCCCTGGCGCACCCGGAACTTCCAGACCTCGGGCATCTCGGGCGTCACCCCGAACAGCGGGACGCTCCGGCCCCGCTGGCCTGCCTCGACCCGCGCCTGGCCCATGGCCACCGCGACCACCTTGTCCACGCCGGCCACGCGGCGCATCGCTTCGGCGTCCTCCAGGGTGAGCTTGTGCGTGGTGCCACCCAGCACCCCCGGGATCCCGAGGGTGTCGGTCTTGCCCGGATTGACCGCGAGGATGTTCGTGCCGAACTGGGTGAACTGCGTCAGGATGTAGCGGCGGGTGCCCTCGCCGATGGAGGTGAGCAGCAGCACCGCGGCGATGCCGATCGCGATCCCCACCATGGACAGCGCCGAGCGGAGCCGGTGGCTGCGCAGCGCGCCGAGACTGAGCTCCAGCAGATCCACGGAATCCCTCCTCACCGCCCGTGCAGCGCGGCGACCGGATCGAGGCGCGTGGCGCGAACCGCGGGCAGCACGCCGAACACGACGCCCACCACGGCGGCAACGCTCGCCGCCGCCGCAGATGCCCAGGGCGGGGGCGCGAGGTGGAGCGCCCCCACCAGCGGCTGCGCCGCCGCCACCAGTCCCCAGCCTCCGGCCAGCCCGGCGCCGGCGCCCGCCAGCGCGATCAGCACGGCCTCCGCGAGGAAGACCACGAGAATCTGGCGCCGCCTGGCGCCGAGCGCCTTGAGCAGACCGACCTCGTGCTGGCGCTCCGCGACCGACACGAGCATCACGTTCATGATGCCCACCCCCGCGACGGCGAGCGAGATCGCAGCAATGCCGGCCAGCGCAAGGGTCAGGGCGCCGAGGATGCCGGACAGGGTGTTCAGCACAGCATCCTGCGTGATGCAGGTGACATCCTCCTCGCCGTGGCGTTCGGTGAGGATCGCGACCGCGCGCCGCTTCGCCGCGTCGAGCTCCGCGGCGGCACCCACCTGGAGCACGATGCGGAAGAGTGACGTGCGGTTGAACATGCGCATGCAGGAAGCCACCGGCACGTACGCGACCTCGTCCATGTTCATGCCGAGCTGCGTGCCGCGCGCCTCCATGACCCCGATCACGCGCATCCGCCACCCCCCGATGCGGACCACGCGGCCGAGCGCGCTCTCGTGGGGGAAGAGCTCCCCGGCGAGCTTCGCTCCCAGCACCGCCACGGGCGCGCCGCGCCCGAGATCGCCCGCCGGCAGGAACCGCCCGAACCGCACCTGCAGCCGGCGCATCGCCGCCAGCTCGGCGGTGGTCCCCAGGACCGGGACCTGGCGGCGGCGCTCGCCGGCCGACACCGTCTCGTTGCCGAGTGCGACCGGCGCGAGGCGCCGCACCCCGGGCACGCCGCGCCGCAGCGCCTCGGCATCCTCGAGCGTCAGATCGTTGGGTGCACCGCCGAAACCGGGCAACCCGCCAGTGGTCTCGGTCTTGCCGGGCAGCACGATGAGCAGATTCGTGCCCAGCGAGGCGAACTGGTCGACCACGTAGCGCCGGGCGCCCTCCCCCAGCGCCGTGAGCGCGACCACCGCCATGACGCCGATGGCCACCCCGAGCAGCGTGAGAACCGTGCGCAGCCGGTGGCGAAGCAGCGCGGTCGTCGCGAAGCCGAGCACGTCCAGGAGCCGCATCGCCGCGCTACTTCCCGCTGCCGGAAGCGGGCAGCTCGGAGCCCGTGAGCCGCCGGCCCACCCGGCCGTCCTTGAGCACGACCACGCGCTCCGCCTCGCGGGCCACGTCGGGGTCGTGGGTGACCACCACCAGGGTGAGCCCTTCCGCGTTCATCCGCCGCAGCACCGCCATCACCTGCTGGCCCGCCGCCGAGTCGAGGTTCCCCGTCGGCTCGTCGGCGAGCAGGATCGCCGGCCGCATCACGGTGGCCCGAGCGATGGCCACGCGCTGCCGCTCGCCCCCCGAGAGCTGGTGCGGCCGATGGCGCGTGCGGCCCGCCATCCCCACGCCCTCGAGCGCGGCCGCGGCGCGGCTCCGGCGCTCGCCCCGCGGCACTCCGGCAAAGACCATGGGGAGCTCGACGTTGCCGGCCGCGTCCAGACGCCCCACCAGGTGATAGGACTGGAACACGAAGCCGATCTTCTCCCGGCGAATCGCCGTGAGGGCGGTCTCGTCCAGCTCGCTCACGGTCTCCCCGTCCAGCCGATAGACGCCGGCGGTCGGCCGGTCGAGGCAGCCGATGATGTGGAGCAGCGTGGACTTGCCCGAGCCGGACGGGCCCATGATCGCCACGTACTCGCCGGGCCGGACGTGCTCCGAGAGTCCCCGGAGCGCGTGCACCGGCTCCGTGCCCACCACGAACGTGCGCGAGATCGCCTCGAGCCGGATCATGGACCGCGCGGCGCAGCCGCCGCGACCCACGCGCCCGCCTTGACTTCGGGCCGATCCAGCGAGATCACGATCGGCTCGCCGGCGACCAGACCGCCCGCCACCTCGGTGAAGTTCCAGTTCCTGAGCCCCACCTCGAGCGCGCGCTCCACCACGTGGTCGCCCTCGACGACGAACACCTTGTTGCCTTCGAGCAGCGCTTCGGTCGGAATCCGCAGCACGTCGTCCCGGACCTCCAGAATCACCTCGACGTCCGCCGAAGTGCCCGGCAGCAACCCCGAGGAGAACTCCCGGTCTTCGAGCTCGACCTCGATCTCCACCGTGCGGTTCTGCGCCTCGACGTCGAGCACATAGGGCGCCACGCGCGCAACCTTCCCGCCGAATCTCCGGCCGGGGTACGGATCGAGCGCGACCCAGACCCTCTGGCCGGCGCGGATCCGCCCCGAGTCGACCTCGTCCATCGGGGCGCTGACGTAGAGCGAGGCCGGATCAAGGATGTCGATGACCGAGGGCACCTGGAAGAGCGGGGGAGCGGGCGTGATCCACTCGCCGACCTCGCACTTGCGGTCGGCCACGATGCCGTCGAACGGCGCCACGATGCGCGTCTTGATGAGCTCCGCCTCGGCCACCGCCAGCGCGGCCTCGGCGCGCAGGACCTCCGACTCTCGCGCCCGGCACTCGGCCTCGGCCTCGGCCACCGCGGTCTGCAGCTGGTCCTTCAGATCCGCAGGCTCCAGCTGGGTGCTCAGCAGCCGCTGGTGCCGCTCCAGCACGCGGCGCGCAAAATCGCGGGCCACCATCGCCTTGGCGCACCCCGCCTCCGCCACCGCCACCACCTGCCGGGCGAGCGCGATCTGCGCGACCTGGGTGACGTCGTTCAGCCGGAGCAGCATCTCGCCCCGCTTCACCGGCTCGCCCTTTCGCCGCGTGATCTCGACGACCAGGCCGCTCACCTCGGGAGAGAGATTGGCGCGCTGGCGTGCCTTCACGGTGCCGGCCTTGGAATTGGTCACGGTGGCCTCCACGGTGCCGCGCTGCGCGCGCACGACCGACACGGGAATCGGCCGCGGCGCCAGCACGGTCGAGCGCAGCGCCACAGCAGCGCTCACGAGGACCGCGAGAACGAGGAGCCGGTACAGCCATCTGCGCATGAGGGCGTTCCGAAGCGAGCGAGCACGGATCCGGGCGCTCAAGAATAACACAGGACGGGCGCGTGGCGTCAGGGATACGCGACACGGCCCCGGTAGAGGTAGGCGATGCCGCCGGTGAGTGCGCGGTACTCGGGGTGCTCGAGCCGGCCGGTCTGCCGCAGAAGCTCGACGAAGTCCGCGCCGCAGGGCATTGCGGCTCGAGACCGCTCCAGGTACTCGTAGGCCGCGCGGTTCCCGGTCAGCCAGCCGCCCAGCCGTGGGAGGAGCCGCCGCGCGCAGCCCTCGAAGAGCCGCCGCAGGACCGGCAGCGCCACCTGGCCGAACTCGAGCACCAGCACGGCGCCGCCCGGCCGCACCACCCGGCTCATCTCCGCGAGCCCGCGCACCGGATCGCTCACGTTGCGGATTCCGAACGCGATCGAGGCCATGTCGAAGCACCCCGCTCCGTACGGCAGGGCGAGCACATCGCCGAGCGCGAACTGGATGTCGAGGCCCTGCCGGCGCGCCTTGGCCGGCGCGCGGGCGAGCATCTCCGGACAGAAGTCGACCGCTGCGACCCGGCCCGCGGGCCCCACCACGCGCCTGAAGGCCAGGGCGAGGTCGCCGGTCCCGGTGGCACAGTCGAGCACCCGCATGCCCGGCGCGGCGCCGCTCCAACGCACGAGCGCACGCCGCCAGCCGTGATGGACCCCCGCCGACAGCACGGTGTTCGTCCGGTCGTAGCGCCGCGCGATGGCGCCGAACATGCAGCGGATCTGCGCGGGGTCGGGAGCTGCGCCGCCCGGCCTCCCCGCGGCGCGCCGGAAGTGCGGAGGTTGGTTCATCGTGCTCTGCATGTGCTAAGGGTTCGCGCGAGAATAGCTTCCCGGGTTTCGCCGCGAGATTCTTGTTCAGGTTCGTGTAGCGGGAAGCCGGTTCGAATCAGAGATTCCACTGGCTTTCCGCCGCGCGGACCTGGGCGAGAAGAGCCGCGAAAACCGGAAGTTACTCTTGCGCGGGCCCTAAGGAAGTACTGCCGAACAGGGCCGGCATGCGACCGGGAACAGCGACCTGCGGGAACGACGCGAGCGCCGGCGTGCCGTCGCGACCCCGCACGGAACCTATGGCTTCCATGCGCGACTTCCTCAAGACCGGCGGCTTCGTGGGGCACCGCCCGGGGCGGGTGCTCGTCTTTCACGGCCCGCTGGTGCGCACGGCGGCGCCGCCCGCAGACCGCCCGGCTCTCTATGCGCCCGACTTCTTCCTCGAGGACCGCTTTCCCTGGCACGTGCCGGAGCGCTGCGAGGACCTGCCGATCGACGCGTTGTTCGACCGCCTGCCCGCCGCCGAGCCGGCCGCGACGCCGCTCGAGTGGACCGCTCCCGATCGCCACCAGTTCGCGGCCCGGTTCGCCGATCTCAAGCGCCGCATCGACGCCGGCGAGCTCGTGAAGGGCGTGCCGGTCGCGTTCTCGACCGCCCGAGCGGAGGACCCGCGCGCGCCGTGGCTGGCGCGGCTGTTGCGCGGCGCGCTCCGGGCCGCGCCGGATGCGGTGCCCTACGGCCTGTGGGACGCGGCGGGCGGCGTGGTCGGCGCCACGCCGGAGGTGCTGCTGGATCTCGCGCCCGACGGCAGCGTCCGTTCGATGGCGCTCGCCGGCACCGCCGATCCGGACCAGGCCGGCGAGGAACTCCTCGCCCCGAAAGAGCGCGCCGAGCACCGCATCGTCGTGGACGACGTCGTGGGTGCGCTGGCCCGCTTCGGCGCCGTCACCTGCGGGCCGGCGCGCGTGGTCGCCCTGCAGCACCTCGCGCATCTGCGGACCGAAATCGCGCTGGAGCCCACCCGGCCCGTCTCCTTCGCGGAGCTCGTGCGGGCCCTCCACCCCACCGCCGCGCTCGGCGGTTCGCCGCGCGCCCACTCGGCCGCCTGGCTCCGCGAGATGGACCGCACCCAGGCCCGCGGCCGCTTCGGCGCCCCCTTCGGCGTGCGCGCTCCGGACGGCAGCGGCCGCGCCGTAGTGGCGATCCGCTGTGTCGCCTGGGCCGGCTCCACGCTCCGTCTCGGCGCCGGTGCGGGCATCGTGGCGGACAGCCGGCTCGAAGCGGAGTGGGCCGAGATCCTGCGCAAGGTCAAGGCCATCCGGCGCACGCTACTCGCTTGAGCCGCCGCCGGACGCCCGGTCCGCCGTAACTGAAAAAAATGCCCCAGGGGCATTTTTTTCAGTTACGGCGCCGCGCGGGCGGAAGGACATTGAAAAACCGGCGGGCGCCGCCACAAATGGGAAGGCCGACGGGGCGGAAGGGCAGGCGTCTCTGCCGCCGCCGCGCCGGGAACGGGAATCCTCGCCGTGAACGTGACCCGCGCGGAACGCGTGCTCCAGGGACTCGCCGCACTCGGCGTGCGCGCGTGCGCGATCGCCCCCGGCGCGCGCAACAGTCCGCTCGTCGCCGCGCTCGAGGTCGCCGCGGGCTTCGAGCGCTACCGCTTCTTCGAGGAGCGCTCCGCCGCCTTCTTCGCGCTCGGGCGTGCGCGCGCGCTCGGGGCGCCCGCCGCCGTGATCACGACCTCGGGCACGGCCGCGGCCGAGTGTCTGCCGGCCGCGATCGAGGGCTACTACTCGGGCGTGCCGCTGGTGATCGTCACCGCGGACCGCCCGGCGCGGCTCCGCGGCACCGGCGCCCCGCAGACCATCGAGCAGCGCGGGCTCTTCCAGGGCCACGCGCCGACGGTGACGTTCGAGACGAGCTGGCCCGACCTGCCGCTCCGCGAGCGGCGCCGGCCTGTCCACATCAACGTGCCGTTCGACGAGCCGCTCCTCGAGCGCGCGCCGGCACCGCGCCGCTATCGAGCGGCCGCGGTTCCGCCGCGCGCCGGCTTCGCGGGCGATCTGGCCGCGCTCGCCGCCTTCCTCGAACAGGCCGCCCTGCCGCTGGTCCTCGTCGGCGCGCTCGAGCCGGCCGACGTCGCGCCGGTGCGCCGCTTCCTCAAGCAGCTCGGCGCGCCGGTGCACGCCGAGCCGCACTCCGGGCTGCGGGAGGATCCCGAGCTCGCCGGGCTTCTCCTGCGCGGCGGCGACCGCGTGCTCCGGCGGATCGATTTCGATGCCGTGCTGCGGCTGGGCGGCGTGCCGGCGCTGAGGCTGTGGCGCGATCTCGATCGCGCCGGTCCGCCAGTGTTCTCGGTATCGGCGCTGCCGCGGCGGGGCATGAGCCGCGGCGGCCTCCTCCACGGGACGTTCGCCGCGGCGCTCGATGCGCTGAGCCCCACGCGGGTTGCCATGGACCTCGCGCCCCTCCGTGCGCGCGACCGCGCGTTCGCGCGCGCGCTCGACCGCATCCTCGAGGCCGAGCCGCGGAGCGAGCCGGCGCTCGTGCGCGGCCTCTCGCGGCTCGTGCCACCCGACGCGCGCGTCTACCTCGGCAACAGCCTGCCGCTCCGCGAGTGGGATCTCGTCGCCGATCGCGCGCCGAACCGGCGCGTGGTGCGCGCGAGCCGCGGCGCCAACGGAATCGACGGCCAGGTGTCGACCTTCCTCGGGCTCGCGGAGCCCGGCGCGGAGAACTGGGCGGTGATCGGCGATCTCACGGCGCTCTACGATCTCGCTGCCCCCTGGGTCGTGCCGCAGCTCGCCGATCGGCGGCTTCGCATCGTGGTCGTCAACAACCGCGGCGGCCGCATCTTCGGCCGCCTGTTCGCGGAGCCTGCCTTCGTGAACCAGCACGAGATCTCGTTCGAGCCCTGGGCGCGCATGTGGAAGCTCGATTACGTCCGCTGGGAAGCGATTCCGGCGGCGCGGCCGGACGCAGCGGCAAGCGTGATCGAGGTGGTTCCGGATCTCGAGGCGACGCGTCGCGTCCGGGCGGCGCTCGATGCGCTGGAGAGATGAGATGCTCTGGCTCCTCCACGGCTTCCTCGGCCGCGCCGCCGACTGGGACGAGCCGGCCCGGGCGCTCGCGGCCGGCGGGTTCGGGACGGCGCAGAGGCCGGACCTCTTTGCGCCGGAGCCCGGCGGCGGCGAGCCGTGGCCGGAGCTCCGCCCCACGTGGGCGGGTCCCGATCTCCCGTCGTGGGGAGCGCGCTTCGCCGCGCGGGCGGCCGCAAGAGGGGACGGCCGCCCCGCCGTGCTGATCGGCTACTCGCTGGGCGGCCGACTCGCCCTCCACGCGCTGCTGGCGGCGCCGGCGGTCTGGCGCGCCGCAATCCTCGTCTCGACGCACCCGGGTCTCGAGAGCGCCGCCGAACGCGCGGCGCGCCGGGGGGCCGACGAGAGCTGGGCGCGGCGCTTCGAGGCCGAACCGTGGGAGGGGCTGATGGCGGCCTGGCAGGCGCAACCGGTCTTCGGCGGCCGCGGCCGCGTGCTCCGCCGTACGGAAGCGGACTTCGACCGGACCGCGCTCGCGGCGGCGCTTGGGGTCTGGTCGCTCGGCACGCAGGAAAACCTCCTGCCCCGACTTCGCACGCTCAATCTCCCCGTGCTATGGTTGGCGGGCGACGGGGACGAGACGTTCGCGCGCCTGGCCCGCGAGGGAGCGGCGGCGCTGCCGCGAGGCGAGTGCCGGCTCGTGGAGGGCGCGGCCCACCGGGTGCCCTGGGAGGCACCGGCGGCGTTGCTCGCCTGCTGCCGCACGTTCCTCAACCGCCTCGAGGAGTGAAACACAGAGCCATGGCCACGAGGAAGCGCCCCCCGCGGGCGGCCGCGAAGAAAACGCGAAAGGACACTGGCTCGCGCCGCGCTCCGCGCGCGAGCACGACCTGGACGGCGCTGAAGTCCTACACGGACATCCGCCTGGAGCGCACCGCCGACGGCATCGCCAGGATCACGATCGACCGGCCCGAGGTGCGCAACGCCTTCCGCCCGCTCACGGTCGCCGAGCTCAAGGACGCCTTCGACGTGGTGCGGGACGATCCGGAGATCGGCGTGGTGATCCTCACCGGCGAGGGCCCGAAGGCGTTCTGCTCGGGCGGCGACCAGCGCGTGCGCGGCGACGCGGGCTACGTCGACGACCGCGGCGTGCCGCGCCTCAACATCCTCGACGTGCACCGCCAGATCCGCGCGCTTCCCAAGCCGGTGGTGGCCATGGTCGCCGGCTACGCCGTCGGCGGCGGCCACGTGCTGCACGTGGTCTGCGATCTCACGATCGCCGCGGACAACGCCCGCTTCGGCCAGACCGGGCCGAAGGTCGGCTCCTTCGACGGCGGGCTCGGCTCGAGCTACCTCGCCCGCATCGTCGGGCAGAAGAAGGCGCGCGAGATCTGGTA
>JAFGQW010000309.1 GCA_016935485.1 Planctomycetota bacterium
CGGGAGAGAAACGATGCCCAGCAACGACATTCTTGCCATTCTCGAATCCCGCGACGGGCGGCTGACCAAGTCCGCCGCCGAAGTGCTCGGACAGGCGCGCCGCATGGCCGACGGGCTCGGCGGCAGCGTGGTCGCGCTGCTCATGACCGAGGGCGCCGCCGGCGCCGCCGCGCCGCTCGGCGCGCTCGGCGTGGGCAAGGTCCATCTCGCCGACGGCCCTGCGTTTCGCGCCTATGTCGGCGACCTGCAGGGACGGGTGGCGGCCCGCGTCGCGCGGACCGTCGATCCCCGGGTGATCCTGCTCGCGGCCTCCTCGCAAGGCAAGGACCTCGGCCCCCGGCTCGCGGCCCATCTCGGCGTCGGGCTGGCGGTCGACTGCACCGCGCTCGAGATCACGGACGGCACGCTGCGGGCGACGCGCCCGGTCTACGCGGGCAAGGCGCTCGAGACGCTCAGAATCGCCGACCCTCCCTTCGTGGCCAGCTTGCGGCCGAACGTGTTCGCGCCGGCGGCGCCGGCCGCCGGAGCCGGCGCAGCCGCCGTCGAGCCGGTCGAGACCGCCGCCGACGAGGCCGCGGTCAAGACGGTGCTCCGGGAGGTCAAGCCGCGCGAGGGCGGCAAGGTCGAGCTCACCGAGGCCGACGTCATCGTATCGGGCGGCCGCGGCATGAAGGATCCGGCCAACTTCCGCCACCTCGAGGAGCTGGCCGACGTGCTGGGCGCCGCGGTGGGCGCCTCGCGCGCGGTGGTCGACGCCGGCTGGCGGCCGCATGCCGAGCAGGTGGGCCAGACCGGCAAGACGGTCGGCCCGAACCTCTACATCGCCTGCGGCATTTCCGGCGCCATCCAGCACCTGGCAGGCATGTCCACCGCCAAGTGCATCGTGGCCGTGAACAAGGACCCCGAGGCGCCCATCTTCAAGGTGGCCGACTACGGCGTGGTCGGGGACGCGCTCGAGGTCGTCCCGGCGCTCACGGCGGAGATCCGCAAGCACCAAGGCTGATCGGCAGGGGCGCTCGCTGTTCGCCTCGGGCGGGACTGGCTATACTTGAAGGTAACCCAAGCTGGATCGAGACCCATGACCGAGCCCAAGCCCGACGACAAGCCCCGGCCCCGCATGGTCAAGCCGCCGTCCGAAGACGTCCCCGCGCCTTCCGGAAGCGACACACCGCCGGACCGCGCCGCCCCGGAGGCGGCGGCGCCGCTGCAGCGCCCGCGCATGGTGCAGCCGCCGGCGGCGAAGGCGGCACGCGCCACGGCTGGCGCCCGGCCCACGGCACGGCCGGCGCCGGGGCGCCCCCGCGACGGTGCGCCCCGGCGCGGTCGGCCCGCGCCCGCGCGCAAGAAATCGCCGGTCCCGCTCGTGCTCGGTGGCCTCGGGCTGGTGGTTGTCGTCGTCGTGATCGTCGCCATCCTCGCCTCGGGCGGCGACGGCAAGAAGAGCGGCCCCGCGGATCCGGGCACGCCCGCAGCGGCCGCGACACCGGGAACCGCCGCCACGCCGAGCGGTGCCGGGCCGGCCGCCGCCGCCCGCAACGTCGAGGACCAGGTCGACCCCCTCATCGAGCGGCGCGAGGAACTCCGCCGCCGCCGGGCGGTGGCGGAAAGTGTCGACGACCTCCACAAGCTCGCCGTCTGGTGCAAGCAGAATGCGCTCGTCGACGAGATGAAGGAGATCGCCGCGCTGGTGCTCGAGAAGAAGTCCGACCACTCCGACGCGCATCGGCTGCTCGGCCACAAGGAGTTCCCGGGCGACCACCCGGACTACCAGGACAAGTGGCTTTCTCCGGCGGAATACGCCAAGGCGATGGCGGCGGAGAAGGACTACCAGCAGCGCCTCAAGGACGATCCGCGCTTCGCGAAGATGGAAGCGACCATCCGGGCCGCGAAGTACCAGTACCTGCGCGACGTGCCACACGTCGCCGTCCGCGAGTGGCCCTACGTGCTCTTCGTCGAGGACTTCGGCACCAACGAGCGCAACGAGTACTACGGCGCCGAGAAGGCCGACCAGGTGCGGGCCTTCTGGCGGCATCTGCGCGCGACGTTTCCCGGCATGGTGAAGAACGAGCCCGAGCTGCCCTTCAAGGTCATCGTCTTCAAGGACGCCGCGAGCTACAACCGCTTCAACTCCGGCCAGCACGCCGGCAGCGGCAGCGGCGGCACGACCAGCCGGGCCCGCGCCCACTTCAGCCTCGCGACGAAATTCGTCTACTACTACGAGAAGGAGGCCGCCGGCAGCAGCTTCGACGCCGAGACCACGCTCGGCGTGCTCTTCCACGAGTGCACCCACCAGCTGCTGAACTGGCTGCGCCCGGCCCAGAACGAGGCGAGCCCCTCCATGTGGTTCGAGGAGGCGTTCGCCGAGTACATCGGGGCGGTAAAAAAGACCGGGAAGTACGAGAAGGACGAGAGCGGCGTGGACCGCATGACCTTCGAGATCTCCCGCGTGAACAAGTATCGCCTGCCCCACGTCCAGCAGATGATGGAGTTGAAGCACATCTTCTCGCTGCCCACGATGTTCCAGTGCCGGACCTATGACGAGGCGAACAGCACGTTTCGCATCCAGTTCGGCAAGGCTGGCGACCACGGGATGCTGCTGCTCTACTCCCAGGGCTGGTCGTTCGTCTACTTCTGCATGAACGAGCCGTCCGGCAAGTACCGCGACAAGATGATCGCCTACATCGAGAAGGATGCGGCCGGCGAGAGCTTCGGCTACGAGACGATGTGCGAGTGCTTCGGGCTCGGCCAGCGCGCCGAGGAGTGGGCACCCATCGAGCGCGAGTGGCAGGCCTACGTGCGGCGCCTGCAGCCCGACGGGACGCTGAAGGAGCGGAAGTAGCCCGCGGGCGCAGCCCGCCCGCTCACCCGAGCGCGCGCATCCCGCGCGCGACACCCGCACGCCCGCTCACCCGAGCGCGCGCATCC
>JAFGQW010000310.1 GCA_016935485.1 Planctomycetota bacterium
CACGGGGCACGGGGTCAGACCCCGTTCCGAAGCGGAACGGCGTCAGACCCCAGTCGCCCTCCCCGCGCGCGACACCCGCACCCGCACCCCCGCGGGCGCAACCCGCCCGCGCCACCTGGGCGCGCGGAATCCGGCGGGGTAGACTGCGGCTACTGGGGGCAATGTGCCGACGTGAGGCTGGGCGCGACCCGACTGCCCGCGCCGCGCCGAGTCCTCCGGGACCCCGACCGAAAGGAGTGCTTCGTGACTGCCTGCCGCACGATCGCCGTCCGGGTCGCCGTTCTTCTCGCGCTCGCCGCCTTGGTGCATCCGGCGGAGAGCCAGGCAAAACCCGCCGCTCCGACCGGAACGGACGCGGCGCTCCAGGTGGCGAGCGACTGGCACGCCTCCGTGGTGCACGACGCTGGCGTCGGCGTCTGGACGGTGAAGGCGCTTCCCGTCTACGACCGCTTCGGCTGCCCGGAGATCGTGGGCCTGGACGACAAGGGCCGCTGCACGGTGCTCATCGGCTACAGCGGAAACTGGTCGGCCGTCGAGACCGTGCACGACGGCCAGTGGCTGGGCGGGATCGCACACGCGGACCTCGACCTGCGGCGCCCCGGCCTCGAGCTCTACACGGGTGGCCAGCGCGGGCGCCTCTACCAGATCCACCAGCGACCGGAAGGCGGCTTCGAGACGCGGATCGCCGCCGATTTCCCGGGCGAGGAGATCCACACGCTGGTGGGCGGCGCGCTCGGTCCGCCGGGATCGAGACCGGTGCTGCTCGTGTTCCTCGGCGGCGGCGGCGCGTACGGCGTGCGGGCGCGGCCGGCCCCGGAAGGAGGATTCGAGGTCGCCCCGCTGGGGCGGCTTCCGGGACGCGTACGCGACGCCGTGGTGCTCGAGGCCGAACCTGGCCGCGCCCCGTGGATCGCCACCGTGAGCCGGGCCGGCGAGGTCGCGCTCTGCCGGATGGCCGGCCAGGCGCTGGAGCGCCGCGTGATCGCCGCGGAGCCCATGGGGTTCGGTCGCCTTGCCCGCCGGCCGCCGCGCGACGGCGCGCCGGACGTGCTCTACGCCAGCCGGGACGACGGCGTGGTCGTTCGCCTCGAGCGGGAGGACGATTCGCGCTGGAAGCGAGAGATCATCTACGCGGGTCCGCAGGGGCCGCGAGGTCTCGTAGCCGGCCGCTTCCACGCGGATCCAGCGGTCGAAGCCGTGGCGGTGTTCGGCTACTCGCGCAAGGTGCAGATCGTCTCGCACCAGCCCGGCGGGCCCTGGCAGGTGGAGACGGTCTTCACCGACGCGGACCGGGGACATTGGCTCGCGGCGGCGGAGCTCGACGGGCGCAACGACACCGACGAGATCCTGGGTGCGGGCTACGGCGGGCGCATCTTCCTGCTGGCGCGGCCGCCGGGCTACGGACGTCCCGGTGTGCCCGTGGATCCCGCCGAGTCGACCGGGACCGGACGCGAGATGCGCGCCGAAACGCCGCGCGGGCCGGCGCCGATCCGGGTCGTGGTGCAGTCGCGGCCGGCGGCGCCCGAAGACATCACCCCGCTTCGCTACGGCGGCGCCTTCGAGCCGAAGGCGCTCCTCTACGAGACCCTGGTCAGGCGCGACGAAACCGGGAGGATCGTGCCGGGCCTGGCCGGGAGCTGGTCGATCGAGGAGGGGGGCCGGGGGCACGTGCTCGAGCTCCGGCCGGGGGCGCGCTTTCACGACGGCACCCCGGTCACCGCCGAGGCCGTCGCGCTTCACTTCCGGCGGTGGGTTGGTCTGCCCGAGCATGGCTGGCTCGGCGCCGCGCGCCGCATCCGCGAGGTGCGCGCGCTCGGCAACGACCGCGTGCACATCCGGCTGGACCGGCCCTACGCGCTGCTCCCCGACCTCTGTGCGCTGAATCCGTGCGCGATCGCCGGCCCGGGATCCCGCAACCGACACGGGACCTTCGTGCGCCCGATCGGATCGGGACCGTTCCGGTTCCTCGGCGCCGACGACGGCGGGCACCGCCTCCACTTTGCGCGGTTCCGCCACGGCGTGGACGCGGCGGCGGACCGCGGCGTCGAGCTCGTCCACGTCACCGACGACCCGGTTGCGGCACTGCTCCGCGGCGACGTGGATCTGCTGGCGGAAGGGTGGGCCACCCGGATTCCGCGCTGGCGCCTGCCGGACCTTCTTGCCCGCCCCGCAATCCGCGTGATCGAGGCGTTCGGCTCCGCCGTGGTGCACCTGAACCTGAACTTCGATCGCGCAGCGCTCCGCGACCGTGAGCTCCGGCGGTTCCTTGCTGCCGCCGTGGACCGGGAGGCGCTCGTGCGCGAAGTGGAGCACGGGCGTGCCGTGCCGTGCCGCGCCTTATTCGCCCCGTCGCTCGAGGTCTGGCCGGCGAGCTCGGGCACGCCCGAACTGCAAGGCCGGCCGCCAGCGCTCTCCACACCGCTCGTGCTGATCGCGCGCAGCAGCGACGCGGCCGAGGCGCGGCTGGCGGAGGCGCTCGGCAAGCAGCTGCTGGGCGCGGGGCTTGCCGTCGAGATCCGCGCACTCGACGACGAGGCTCACCGCGCGGCACTTGCCGCGGGCCGGTGGGACCTGAGCCTCGACCGCACCTGGGGCCTTCCCTACGATCCCTACATCACGCTCGTGGCGCGGTTCCTGCCCGGCGCGGGGCCCTCGGCCGGATCCCACAAGCAGCTCGGCACGCCGGCCGAGCTGGCCGCTCTGGTGGAGGAAGCGACCCGCCATGCGTCCCTCGAGGCGCGGTGCGCGATCTACCGGAGGATCCAGGGCTGGCTCGACCGGGAAGCGATCGTCGTGCCGCTCTACTGCCCGCATCGCCTCGCGGCCTTCCGCGCGGACCTCCCCGCCCCGGCGCTCGGCCCCGACCTCTATCGCCTCGAGCTCTCGTCCGTGACCGACAGCTTCTGAGCCCGCGGGCGCAGTCCGCCCGCGCCACCCGAGCGCGCGCAACCCGCGCGCGACACCCGCACCCGCACCCCGCAGGCGCAGCCCGCCCGCGCCACCCGAGCGCGCGCAACCCGCGCGCGACACCCGCACCCGCACGCTCACGCTTCACCGGGCACGGGGTCAGACCCCGGTCGTCACTCCTCTTCGTCGTCGTTGTCCTCGTGTTCGTGCTCGTGCTCGTCTTCTCCTCTTCTCCCCTTCTCCTCTTCTTCGTGTTCTTCTTCTTGCCTGGCGCAATGTTCTTCGTGTTCAACACCACCGCGCCGATCCCGCCCACCCCCCGCACCCCCGCGAGCGCCACGTTCACTCCGGGTCCCCGCCGCTCCAGCCGCGCTTTTCCGCCGCCAGGGCGCGATACTCCGTGGCGCGCTGCGGGCACCCCAGCGCGCCGAACACCTCGGCCAGGGTCTCGTAGGCAGGCGCGAAGTCGGGGTCGTAGAGCAGGGCCCGCTCGAGCTCGCCCCGCGCGTCGAGCGCGTGGCCGGCGCGGAGAAGCTGCCGCCCCAGATCGGCGTGCGCCTGGGCCAGCTCGGCAGCGAGCGCGCCGGGCACGCCGCGGCCGGCGTTGCGGCTGCCGAGCTCGACGATGACCGCCCGCGGCTCCTCCGCGTCGAGCTCGAGCAGCAGCTGGCCCTGGACCGTCATGGCGCCGCGCTCCAGGTCCACGATGACCTCGCGTCCCTCGACGTGGAGACACAGGCTGGCAAGCGGCGCATCGAGCGACGGGAAACTCCGGCGGAGATGATCGAGCGCCGCGCGAATACGCGCGCGGCCCAGTCCGGCCGCCTTGAGCGCCTTGAGCGTGCGAAACGCGACGAGTTCGCGGAACGAGTACTCCCCTTCCTCGCCCTGGGGCCGCACCAGGCGATGCCACGCCCGCACCTGCTGCGGGGTAACGCCGAGCGCCGCGGCGATGTCGGCCGCCGAGTAGGTTCGCTTCGCACTCACGCTCGAGAACTCACCGCGCCGCCGGTGCCCGCTCGCTGCCGCGATCCGCTGTTCGCTGCCGGTTCCACGCCATCTTCCCCTCCGGCATCGGACCCCCCGAAGCGGCCGCCGCATCAAGCGCAACCCCGTCCCAAGGAACAGGTTGCGGACGCACTCGCGCCAAGCGGTAGCGTCGCCGTCCGCCGTATGGAGCGCTCGGGAATGCGCCGGGAAACGCGCGGATCACGCGGGATTCACCGCGCGCATGATCCCGTTCTTATACACGAAGCACGCGCACCGGACGACCGGGCGCATCCGGATTCCCCGCGTTGGCCCTACCCTCCTCCGGCCGCACGCCCTACGATGTGCCGCGTGGCCGAAGGCGCGCCACATCTTCCGATCCAGCCAACCCGGGAATCGAAAGGAGTCCACACCATGCAGAGGATGGCACTTGTGCTTCTGATCGCGGCCTCCGTGCTCTCGAGCGGCTGTGTGATGGCCATGTCCCCGACCATGGGCGCCGTCGTCACCGACACCAAGGGGCCGGTGAGCGGCGTCGACAACAACGTCGGGCAGAGCAAGACCGGCGAGGCGGAGTGTATCGGCATCGTCTGCGTGGCGATCGGCGATGCCTCGATCAAGGCGGCGATGGACAAGGGCGGCATCACCAAGATCCATCACGTCGATCACGAGACCATGAGCGTGCTCGGCATCTACGCCAAGTACAAGACGATCGTCTACGGGGAGTGATCCCCGCGGGCGCAGCCCGCCCGCGCCACCTGAGCGCGCGCAACCCGCGCGCGACACCCGCACCCGCACGCTTCACCGAAATCGGGGGTCAGACCCCGGTCGGCCTCCCCGCGCGCAACCCGCGCGCGACACCCGCACCCGCACCCCGCCCGCACTTCTCCGCCCTACCGGGAGAACACGCGCCGCGTGTTCTCGACGATCGCGCCGAGCACCTCGTCGAGCGAGCGCCTCTTCAGCCCGGCAATGGCCTCGGCCGCAACCCGGAGGTTCGCGGGCTCGTTGCGGGCCGCAGGATCGGGCCCGAGAACCGGCGCGTCGCTCTCGAGCAGCAGGCGATCGAGCGGCAGCTGTTTGACGAGCTTCTGTTTCTGGCGCGACCGCACGATGGAGGGCGGGACCGAGAAGTAGTAGCCCGCATCGAGCCCGCTCACGGCGGCGCCGTACCTGCCGTCGAAGGCATGCATCACCACCCGCGCCGCCGCGGTGCTGCGGAGCACCTCGATCGCGTGGCGGCCGGCCGCGCGCGAGTGGACGCTCAGCGGCAGATCCAGCTCGGCGGCCACGGCGGCCAGGCGGCGGAGGATCGCGTCCTGCACCGCGTGGTCCGCGGGATCCTCGGTGATGCGGTGGTCGACACCGACCTCCCCCACCGCCGCCAGCTCGGCACGGTGCTCGCGGATGAACGCCTCGGTGCGCGCCGCCATCTCGAGATCGAGGCACGCCGGGTAGTGGCCCGCCGCCGGCAGCACGAACCCATCCAGGCGGGCGGCCGCGAGGACGCGGTGGTTCTCCGCCTCGTTCTCCGCCATCACCACGGCGTGCGCCACGCCGGCAGCGCGCGCCCGGGCCACCACCGCCGCGCGGTCAGCGTCGAATACGGGATCGAGCAGGTGGCAGTGCGTGTCGATCAGCATGTCTGCGGCGCCCGGGTCACAGCCGGAGGAAAATCCGGTAGTCCGCGTCGTCGGCAAAGATCGGGTCCCGCCCTTCGATCTCGGCCAGCCAGCCCTCATCGATGTGCGCGCGGCCGCTCAGCATGTCGTCCAGGCGCTGGAACCGGTCCACATGCGTCTGGAAGCGCCGGAGTGCATAGGTCACCGAGGTGCGGTTGGTGACGATGAACGGCCAGTCCGACGCCTGGGCCAGGAGCAGCTCGCGCACCGCCTGGTTCAGGAGCCGGTGGGTCTGGCCGTCCACGGTCGGATGGCTCATCGCCAGGTTGACCATGCGCCGCTCCATGCGATGGAGGTGGGGATACATCCAGGCGTTGCTCCCGTTCAGCCAGACGCGGCTCGAGCCCTCCACGCCCCAGCTCGAGGGGTTGACGTCCACGGTGTCGACGTAGGCGCCGCCGGCGAGGATGTCGCTCGGGCTCGCCAGGCCAAGCGACTCCGGATCGCGGGCCGCCTCGCGCAGGACGGCCTCCAGGAACGCCGGCCCCTCGAACCACCAGTGGCCGAACAGCTCGGCGTCGTACGGGGCGCTCAGCACCGGAGCCTGCCCGATCACCTCGCGGATCTGTGCGACGCGGCGCCGCTGGCTGTCGACGAAGTGGCGCGCGTGCTCGGCGGCCCGCCGGGCCGCCGCCGCCGGATCGTAGGGCTCCTTGTGGTGCAGCGGGACGTGGCGGCCCGTGATGCGGAAGTACTTCAAACCAAGGTGCCGGCGCACGCCGTCGGGATGGAGGTAGGGCCGGATGGCATCGTAGTCCGCATCGAAGCCCAGATCGCGGTAGTACTCGCGGTAGACGAAGTCGCCGGGGTAGCCTTCCGTCGCGCTCCATACCTGGCGGCCGCACTCGGGATCGCGCGCGAACGCGGCGGGACCGCCCGCCGTCGCCACCGGCGCGAAGACGCTGAACCGGGGCCGCGGATGCGCGTAAAGCAGGGCGTGCGCCTCGGTGAAGAAGTAGGCGACGCCCTCGTCCGCCAGCAGCCGGTCCACCCCCCGCTCGAATCCGCACTCGGCCAGCCACATCCCGGCGGGACGCTGCCCGAAGACGCGCTCGTGGCTCTTGAGGCCGACCTGGATCTGCGCTCGACGCGCCTCCCGCGTCGCCATGAGCGGCAGGTAGCCGTGCGTGGCCGTGCTGGTGACGAGCTCGACGCGGCCGAGCTCCGCGAGGTGCCGCAGCGCCGCGGTGAGATCGCCGTCCCACCGGTTCCAGACGCGCCGCGACGAGAACATCGCCTCGCGCAGCGCGGCCGCGGCCGCCGCGAACGGGGTGTCGCGCGTGCGCTCGAGCTCGTGGCCGGCGAGCTCGAGCAGGCGATCGCGACGCGCCTCGTAGCGGCCGCGCAGCAGCGGGTCCCGGAGCATCGCCGCAAGCGGCGGCGACACCGAGATCGTTAGCCGGTAGGGCACGCCTTCCTCGGCCAGGCGCGTGAGTCGGTCCAGCACCGGCGCGTAGCACTCGGTGATCGCCTCGAAGAGCCAGTCCTCCTCGAGGAACGTCCGGTGCTCGGGATGGCGGACGAACGGCAGGTGGGCGTGGAGCACCAGGCAGAGGTGGCCGCGGGCGGAGGGGTTCATCTCGAGCCCTCCTCCCCCGGGCCCGGATCGAGGAAGTCCGACAGCGGCGGCGACCCGAACCCGGCGATCGGAGAGCAGGCCGCCGAGGAGGGACCGAAGGCCGCCGGCGGCGCGGCGGGCGGCCGCCCGGGTGGACCGGACCTTGGCGCCGCAGGCCCCGGGCCGAAGGACACCGACGACGGCACGCCGCCGGCCGGCGCTACCCACGCCGCCGCCTCGGCCAGCGACGGCGCAGCCGCGGGCACCTCCGTCCGCCACCGCAGGCCCGTCAGCTCGAGCAGGCTGAGGTAGCGATCGACCATTGCCTTGCGGGCCCTGCCGGAGAGCTCGTCGAGGGTCACCCACACCGCCGCGTCGTCGGTGGCCCAGTGGAAGCTGGGGTGGTTGCGCGGCGTGCGGACCGGCTCGGACA
Source organism: Planctomycetota bacterium (assembly GCA_016935485.1). Taxonomy (GTDB): domain Bacteria; phylum Planctomycetota; class JAFGQW01; order JAFGQW01; family JAFGQW01; genus JAFGQW01. The sequence goes on from JAFGQW010000310.1 coordinate 7,568, forward strand.
CGAGATGGCGGTGGCGGTCCGCGCTCACGATCTCGGCGCGGTAGGTGTGATCGGGATGCACGTGGAACCAGTAGTCGCCGAGCTGGTGCGGATGGGCGACGGAGACCGTCTGCCGGCCGCCGCCGGTGAGGTCCTCGAGCTCCAGCCGCGGCGCGGGACCGAACTCCGCGCGCAGCTCCGGCGGGATCTCCCAGTAGGCGAACAGGACCGTGGCGCTCTGCACCAGGAGCCCCAGCGCCGGCTCGCCGTGGGGACGGCGGAAGCCCGCGAGCAGCCGGACGTGCTCGTCCTCCGCGCGCGGCGGCTCCGCGGGCCGCGGGAACTGCGGCAGCAGCTTGAGCGGCATGTGGCGCTCCGCCCGGCCCAGCACGCGGGCGTAGAGCTCGCCGTACGCCCGGGCACTGCGCTCCCAGGTGAAGTCCTGGCGCATGCCCGTCTCGACCAGCGCTGCCCACCGGTCCCGGTCGCCGTGCAGCGCGAGCGCCCGCCGGAACGCGCTCCCCAGACCCTCCCACGAGAAGCTCTCGAAGTGGAAGCCCGTGGCCGTGCCCGCGGCGAGGTTCTCGGGGGTTGCCGGCACGACGGTATCGAGGAGACCGCCCACGGCGTGCACGATCGGCACGGTGCCGTAGCGCATCGCGTAGAGCTGGTTGAGGCCGCACGGCTCGAATCGGGAGGGCATGACGAGCATGTCGGCCGCGGCCTGGATCAGGTGGGCGAGCGTCTCGTCGTAGGTGATCTGGACGGCCACCGACCCGGCGTGGGACCGGGCCGCGTCGCGCCAGGCGTTCTCGACATTCGGGTCGCCGGTGCCGATGAGCACCAGCCGGGCGCCCGCGTCGATCAGCTCGGGCAGCACGCCGAGCAGCAGATCCACACCCTTCTGGCCGGTCAGCCGCCCGATGAACCCGACCAGCGGGCGGTCGTCGTCCGGCCGGAACCCGAACACGTCCGCGAGCACGCGGCGCGCGGCCGCCTTGCCCTCCGGCCACGAATGGACGTCGTAGCGCTCCGCCAGATAGGGATCCGTCGCAGGGCTCCAGACCGCAGGATCGGCACCGTTGAGGATGCCCGTGAGCTCCGCGGCGCGCGTGCGCAGCACGCCGTCGAGGCCCCAGCCCATCTCGGGCCGCAGGATCTCCTCGGCGTAGTGCGGGCTCACCGTCGTGACGTGGTCCGCGAACACGATCCCGCCCTTCAAGAGGTTCACCAGGCCGTGGCACTCGAGCAGGTGGTGATGAAAGAGCGACGACGAGATGCGGAGCGCGCGGAGGAGGTCCGGGGCGGCCCAGCCCTGGTACGCGAGGTTGTGGATGCTCAGAACCGTGCGCGTGCGCGCGAACTGCGGGTCGCCCTCGTGCTCGGTGCGCAGGAACACGGCAAGCAGCGCCGCCTGCCAGTCGTGCAGGTGAAAGACGTCGACCGACCAGCCGAGAAGCTGCGTCGCGCGCAGCACGGCCCGGCAGAACACGCCGAAGCGATACGCGTTGTCGGGGTACTCGCCGCCGTTGTCGCCGTACAGGGAGCGCCGGTCGAACAGCGCGTCCGCCCGGAAGAGGAAGACCGGCACGCCGCTCGCGGGCAGCAGCAGGCGCAGCAGACGCCCCGTGACGGCGCCGTCGCCGGTCGGCACCTCGAGGTCGAGCCCCAGATCCACGGCCTCGGGATGCTCCGCCCGGATCCAGGGGTACGCCGGGAGGAAGAGGGCCGGCTCCTGGCCGATTCGGCGGAGCGCGCCGGGGAGGGCACCGACCACGTCGCCGAGCCCTCCCGACTTCGCGAGCGGGTACGCCTCCGAGGCGACGTGCACAACGCGGGGCGAGTCCATACCGAGTCACCTGCTTCAGGGTCGGTGCCGCGGGGGTCTGTTCACCGGCGGGTCGACCACGCCCGGCACGCCTTGCTCCCGGGGGTGCTTGTTTGCCGTTATAGCCCTTTCCGCGCGAGAGTCGAGGACCTTTGGCCTTTGGGGCCGCGGCAAGCGGCGCCCGCCACAGCAGGGTGGAAACCGCGGCGCCCGATCACCTATAGACTTTGCCGTTTGCGGAAACGCGCGCGGGGGCGGGCGCAGCGCCCGTCGCCATGCGATCCTCCAGGGACCGTGCGGGCGGGCGGGTACCCCCGGCGAGCCGTGGCCGCGCGGATCGCCGCGGCCGGCGGCCGGCAGGACCGCTGGCCTCCGTGCACTGGTTTCCCTGCGGTGGAACGACTCCGGCAGACCGGCGGGCGGGCATGGACTTCTCCGCGACCTTCGCACCTGTGCTACTCGCGTCGACCGCTCCCGCCGCGGGCGCGTCGACCGGCGTGCAGATGGCGGTGAGCGGCGTGCTGGCCGGGGTCATCGTCCTCTTCATGACCGAGCTCGTGGTCCCCGCGATCGTCGCGATGCTCATCCCGGTCTCGCTCACGGTGCTCGGAGTCCTCCGCCCGGAGGAGGCCCTCCGCGGGTTCTCCAACCCCGCGGTGGTGACCATCGCCGCGATGATGGTGCTCGGCCGCGCCATCAACCATACGGGCGCGCTCGCCGTGGTGGGCCGGAACCTGGCCGCTCTCGCCGGCCGCAACGAGCGCTCCTTCCTTACCGTGACCCTGATCGCCACGGTGCTGTTCAGCGCGTTCGTCTTCAACGCCGGCGTGGTGGTGGTGCTGCTGCCGATCTTGGCGGGCGTGTCGCGCGAGACCGGGCGGCCGCCGTCGCGGTTCCTGCTACCGGTCGCCTACGCCAGCGTCCTCGGCGGCACGTGCTCGCGGCTGGGCTCCTCGACCAACGTGCTGGTGAGCGAGTATGCCGAGGAACTCTCCGGCACCAGCCTCGGCATGTTCGAGATGACGCCCGTGGCCGTGCCGCTGTGCGTCGTGGGCGTCCTGTTTCTCGTGTTCTTCTCGCGGCGCCTCCTGCCGGACCGCGCCACGGTGGGGTTCGCGCTGCGCCACATGCTCAACCGCGAGTACCTCACGGAGCTCGTGGTGCAGGAGGACTCGCCGATCGTGGACCGGCGCATCCGCCAGACGCTGCTCCGGCAGTACCCGCGGCTCATCCTGCTCGAGATCCTGCGTGACGAGGCGATCATCGTGGAGAGCCTGTCCGAGCAGCGCATCCAGCCGGGCGACATCCTGCTCTTGAAGGGCGACGCCCAGGAGATCGGCGCGGCGATGCAAGCGCTCAACCTCCGGATCGCGCCCAACCGGGATCCGGCCGCCGAGGGCTTGACGCGCCAGGCCGTGCTGGCCGAGGTCGTGATCCCGCACGGCTCCGAGGCGATCGGCCGGACGCTCCGCAAGGCCGCGTTCCGCCGCAAGCTCGGCATGACGGTGCTGGCCGTCAAGCGCAAGGGCGTCCACCAGCGCCACAACATCGGCGAGCTCCACCTCAAGGCCGCCGACACGCTGCTCGCCTACGGCGACCCGGGGTCGATCGAGCACCTCAAGGCCTCCAACGACTACCTGCTGCTGGAGCGCCCGCACCAGATCGAGCTGCACAAGCGCGCCCCCGTGGCGCTCTTCCTGCTGCTCGCGTTCCTCGTCCTGGCCACGTTCAACGTCGCGCACATCTCGATCCTCGCGGTGGCCACGGCCATGAGCGCGGTGCTGACCGGCTGCCTCGACTTCGATGACGCCTTCAAGGCGATCGACTGGTCGGTGCTGCTGCTGGTGGGCGGCACGATGGCGCTGGGCCTGGCGATGAAGAACACGGACACCGCCATGCTCTACGCCACGTTCCTCACCGGGCTGGTGGGCGCGGATTCCCCGGTGCTCGTCGTCGCGGTGATCCTCGTGCTCTCCGCAGCGCTCACCAACATCATGTCCTACAACGCGACCGCGATCCTGATGATGCCGATCGCCTACTCCACCGCCGTGGCGGCCGGGCTCGAGCCCAAGCCGCTGTTCCTCGCCGTGCTGTTCGGCGTGGCAATCTCGTTCGCGACCCCGGTGGGCCATTCCGTGAACAGCCTCGTCTACGGACCGGGAGGCTACCGCTTCTCCGACTACCTCCGGATCGGCCTGCCGCTGGGCGTGCTCTGCCTGGTCACGGTGCTCGGGATCCTCGCACTTCTCTTCCTGTGACGGCGGCAGAATCGGCCACCGGAACCGGGGCGCCGCGGCTGCCGGGAAAGCTACGCGCCCGGGATCCCGAGCTCTCCGGGCGGGACGATCCGGGAAGCCCGGATGGTGTCGCAGGAGCCCGCCACGTAGCGCTCCGGGTCGAGACCGCCGCGAAACGTCGACGTGCTCAGTCCGGCCGCCCGCGCGAACGCGTGCATCAGGCGCTGCACCGCGAGGTAGAGGAGCAGCGGCACGAGCGGCGGCGGGGCCGTGTCCGGAACCCGCAGCACGTGGGCGCAGCCGGCGGCATCCGCGCACTCCCCGGTCACGAGGATGCCGCACGCCCCGAGGCGGTCGGCCAGGACGGGGGCGATCTCCGCCGCCCGCTCGCGCGCCAGCCGGTCGGGAGCCAGGAACACGACCGGGGTGCCCCGCCCAGTGATGAAGTACTGCGTGTGGCAGTACTCCTCCGTCTCCTGCCAGAGCCCCACCCGGGCGAACTCGTACGCCTTGAAGGCGCCGTACTGCGCGACGGGGTAGGCCGGGCCCGAGCCGGTGAACACGAGCACGCCGGCGGCGGCCATGGCGCGCGCCGCCTCGCCGGCCGGCGCGGCGGTGTCGGCGAGTGCGCGTTCCGCGGCGGCCGGGAACCGGTGGAGCGCTTCGCGCCACCGGGGCGCGCTGGCGGGCGCCAGAGCGGCGGCGAGCAGGACGGCGTGCAGGATGCTTGCGGTGACGGTCTTGGTCTGGGGCACGTCGTGGTGATAACCGACGTACCGGCGCGCCTGCGGATCAGCGTAGTCTGTCGAACCGAGCGCCTCGGGCGGAGAGGCCAGGAGCGGGAGTGCGTGATCGGCCGCACGGGCCAGAGGGCCTGTGGGATCGTCGGTCAGGGCGATCGCTCGCGACCCGGCGGCGCGCGCCGCAGAGACCGCCTCGAGCACGCGCGGAGTGCGCCCCGAGGCGCTGATCGCCACGACCCACGTCGCCGGCCCCAGCAGCTCGGACCGCGCCCGGGCAAGCTCGAGCGGACGCACCGCCAGCGCGTCGCCCGTCCAACCGCCCCAGGCCCGTGCCCCCGCGCGCATCGCCCAGACACCGCTCTGGGCCGCGCAGAAAGAGTCGCCGCAGCCGGTCAGCACCACCCGCGCGGGCGGGGCACCCGACGCCGTAGCCTCCGCGGCCGCTCCGGCCTCGGCGAGGATCCGCGCGAAGACGCCCGGTTGTTCGAGCATCTCCTCGAGCAGGTAATCGGGATCAGCGGCCATGAAACCACGCTCCGCCGGGTCCCCCTCCGCCCGCGACAGGATGGTGCGGAACCCGCACGACATCAACCCCGGTCAAGAACGAGCACGGGGTCAGACCCCGCGGGCGCCACCCGCCCGCGCCACCTGAGCGCGCGCACTCCGCGCGCGACACCCGCACCCGCACCCCCGCGGGCGCCACCCGCCCGCGCCACCTCAGCGCGCGCACTCCGCGCG
>JAFGQW010000311.1 GCA_016935485.1 Planctomycetota bacterium
GAAGCGGAAGACGCTGCCGTACACGTTGGGCTTGCGACGCAGCACGCACGCGTCGTTGACGATGTAGCGCGTGGCGAAGTTGTCCGAGCCGTCGACGACCAGGTCGTAGCCGGCAATCATCGCCAGGGCGTTCTCGGCCGAGAGCGTCATCTCGTGGGGGATCACCTCGATGGCGGGGTTGAGGTCGGCCAGCCGCTGGCGCGCGGCGTCGACCTTGCTCCGGCCCACGTCGCGCGTGCGGTAGAGCACCTGACGCTGGAGGTTGGACAGGTCGACCCGGTCGAAGTCGGCCAGCCCGATGCGGCCGACGCCGGCGGCCGCGAGGTAGAGGCCCACGGGCGAGCCCAGCCCGCCGGCGCCCACCAGGAGGACGGCCGAGGCCTTGAGCTTCTCCTGGCCCTTGCGGCCGACTTCGGGGAGCGCGAGATGGCGGCTGTAGCGGGCGAGCTCGACCGGGGTGAGCACGATTTCCGATCGCTCTGGCATCGTGGCGTCCCTTCGCGAGATGGACGGCGCCGCTTCTCCGCGGTGGCCGACAACCGCGCCGGCCGGCCGTCACGGCCGGCCCGCGCGCGTCTTCGAATCGGACTCCAGTCGGACCGCGTCGGCGGACGAAATCGCCAGGGTGGCGGCGCGCCGCGTCGCCCGGCCACCGGCGCCGAAACTCTTAGACGCGATTGCGGAGTCGAGCTAAGAGGATCGCAGGATGGATGGGACCGGTTCGCGCGGCGGTGCGCGGACGTTGTGGCCGCCGGCAACGCGCACGGCAAGGACGCGCCGGGGTCACGGACCTCCGCGGGAGGGCGTGGTTCGATCGGGAGGGTAGGCGTGCAGGTCAACGAGCAGCCCGAGACGGCCGATGCTCATCAGGAATACGCGTCGCTGACGCTGGCGATCGACGATTTCGTGGCGGAGGTCACGCGCCACCACCGGGCGCACATTCGCTGCCGGCGGGGCTGCTTTCTGTGCTGCGTCCCGCCCCGGTCGCTCTTTCGCATCGAGGGCGAGCGCATCCGCGACGCGGTGCTGCGCCTGCCCGGCGACGTGCGCGCGCGCATCCGGGCGCGCGTCGAGAACCCGACCCGCATGCTCTGCCCGCTGCTCGAGGAGGGCGTGTGCCTGGTGTACCGCGACCGGCCGATTCTCTGCCGGACGCAGGGCATGCCGCTGGCGGTCGAGCGGGACGACAAGGCCTACGACGTCGACTACTGCCGGCTGAACTTCCAGGGCGTGCCGCGGGACTTCGAGTTCGGCCGCCGGCACATCCTCAATCTCGACGGGACGAACTTCATCCTCGCCAGCCTGAACTTGAAGCTGGTGGAGGCGGCCGGGCTGGATCCCGAGGAGGATGGGCGGGTGTGCTTCAAGAAGGCCGCCACGGGCCGCCTGGTCGGCGTGCCGACGCCGGTGAGCCAGGAAGAGGCGAGCGAGGTGAGCGGGTAGCGTCCGGCACGCACCGCCCGGGACGTCCTGCGTCGCGCGCCGCCCGAGCGCGCCCGTCTCAAGCGCCGGCGCGGCGCGCGAGATCCGCGGTGGGCCCCTCGTTCATCAGCTCGTTGCGCGTCCGGTGGCCGGGAATCCGGAAGGTGCCACCCGGCGGTTCGGGGCAGTCCGCGAGGAGCCGATCGAGACCGCGGATGGCGTCCTGGCGGTTGTCGACCACCGTGAAGTGCCTGGGGCTGAGCGCGATTGCGTCGCAGGGGCAGGCCTCCTCGCACAGCCCGCAGTAGATGCACACGAGCATGTGGATCTCGAACTTGACCGGCACCTTGTCGCGATCGGGATAGGGCGAGGGCCCGGCCTCGATGTGGATGCACCGGGCGGGGCAGATCGTGGAGCAGAGAAAGCAGGCCACGCACTTCGGCCGCCCCTCGGCGTCCTTCTTGAGGTAGTGCTCGCCGTGGAAGCCCGGCACCGGCGGCCGCTTCTCCTCGGGATACTGCACGGCGAAGTTCGGCTTGGTGAAGAGGTGGCGCAGCGTGGTGCCGAGTCCCCGCAGGATCTCGGGCAGATACATCCGCTCGGCGCGGGTGAGCGGCTCGAAGTTGACGGTTCGCATGCCCTCCTCCTCGGGTTGGAGCCGGCCGTCGCCGCGGCGGCGGAGCCGGGCCCCTGAGCGCACCCGGCCGGCGGCCACGCGGCGCAAGGCTAGGGTGCGCGCTCCGGGGATTCAAGCGCTTTGTGGCGTGCCGGACGACTCCGGCGGCCGCGCGAACGGCCGGAGCAGATCGGCGACGGTGTGCTCGCCGAGGGCCGCCGCGACGCCGTCCTCGAGCGACCGGAAGAAGGCGTCGGCCGAGGTTCCGGCCACCCCCGCGGGCCGCCCGCCGACCGGGTCGCCGACCGCCGCATAGACGGCGCCGAGCGCGATCGTCTCCGGGCTTCGCGCCGGAAGATACCCCGATCCCTTCGCGTCGGCGCGCACCAGGATCCCGGCCTTGAGCAGGGCGTCCGCCACCTCGCGCAGCGGGCCGACCGGGCTGTTCAGCCGGCGGGAAAGGACCTTCTCCGGGGGCGGACGCTGGCCGCGCTCGAAGGCCTCCCCGACCAGCGCGACCAGTCCCAGCGCCAGGCGCGGCGCCGAGGTCGTGCCGGGCCAGTGCCCGGAGCCCGGCGGGTACTGCAGGTGGAAGGCGATCGTGGCGCCGAGCAGCGCCAGGTACCACGACAGGTAGAGCCAGACGAGCAGGATCACGCCGGCGGCCAGCCCGCCGTACACCGGCTCGTAGCTCACGTAGTCGCGCAGCCACAGGTTGAAACCGTACTTCATCGCCTCCCACAGCAGCGCCGCGACCAGCGCCCCGGCGAGAGCCGGCACGATCCGCACGTGCGTGTTGGGGGCAAGCCAGTTCAGGAGAAAGAACCCGAGCCACGTGAAGAGGAACGGGATCGCCGGCAGGGCCACGCGGCGCAACGCCGCCAGCACCGGCAGCGAGGCCGGCAGCGAGTCGGCCGCTAGCGGCGTCGTCAGCAGGTGCGTGCCGTACACACTCGCGCCCAGCAGCAGGGGGCCGAGCGTGAGAAACGCCCAGAAGGTCAGGATCTGGGCGCCCAGCGCCCGGCCCGCCCGCACGTGATAGATGCGGTTGAGCACGAACTCGACGGTCCGGAAGAGGAAGAATGCCGTCGCGGCCAGCAGCAGCAGGCCGACGATCGTGACGGACGTGGAGCTGTTGCGGAGCGCGCGGATCCGTTGCTCGATCCAGTGGGTGGCCTTGCGGGCCTGCTCGGGCATGAAGAGGTCGTCGATGAAGCCGCGGACGTGCCCCAGCCCGTCGGCGCCCGCCGCGCCGTCGCCCGCCGCCGGGGCGGGCGCCGACGGGGCGGCCGGCGGCGGCGCCGCTTCCGACTCGGGGGCTGTCGCCCGGAACTGGACGACCGCGTAGATCGTGGCCACGACGACGCCGAGCGGAATCAGGCCGAGCAGCGTCTTGAACGCGAGCCCGGCCGCGTGGACGGAGATTCCTTCGACGAAGAAGGTGCGGTAGATGGCGCGCAGCAGCGCGACCGGGTGGGCGAGGGCGTGCATGGCGATACCTATCCCCGTCCGGTGAGGTACTTGTAGTAGAAGTCGCGCGCGCTCGTCTCCTCGCTGCACCGCCGGCAGAGAAAGCGCTCGAGCTTCTCCGGGTCGCCGAAGATGCCGTCCTCCTCGTTGAGATCGAAGAGCCCGCGGCACACCACGCAGGCGACGGTCTGTTTCCAGTCGAGCTGCGCGAGCACGTCGCGGATCATGTCCTCGAGCGGGACGAACTCGGGGTAGGTGACCGTGCCCTGGGTGGCGTCGAAGACGATCTCGTCGTAGGCGATCCGGTCGAGGAGGAACTTCCAGGCGGCGGTGTCGAACGCGGTGCCCAGCGCGACGTTGAGCTCGCCGAGGTCCGTCACCCGGTTGCGGATGTTCTTCATAGCGCTGAAGGTCCCGAAGCGGCAGGGGGTCCCGACCGGAGGCAAGCGATTGTAGCGCGCTGGGCGCCGCCGCGAAAGGGGCGCGGCGCGGGGCGGCCACGCGGCGCACGGGCGCGGGTCGTGGTCCGCCGTCGCTCGTGGCCTCCGGCGACGAGCGGTCCCGGCCAGGAGGCCGGCAAGCGCGGTCCGCGGAATCGGCCTACTTCAGCCCCTTGAGCTTGCGGGTGATGTCGCGAATGGAGGAGGGCAGGTTGAAGGTCGTCTCCATGCGCTTGATGCCCCCGCTCAGCCCTTC
>JAFGQW010000053.1 GCA_016935485.1 Planctomycetota bacterium
CCCACTGCGCCTGCGTCATCTCGTACTTCGACAGGAAGAACGGCGCGAGCTCGACCCGGTGCACGGGCCCCTCGTCGGCGGCGGCCTGCGAGTCGAGCACGGCGGGCTCCGGCGCCCCTGCCGGCCGCTCGCGCTCGGCCCCCATCGCAGACGTCCCGCCCGGCAGCAGCACCAGCACGACTCCGATCTCCTCGGTCCGCTCGAGCCGGCCCGCCCCGTTGCGCACCGGGATCGCTCCGCTCGGCAGGTGCGCGAACTCGAACAGGCCCGACTGCGGATCGGGTCCGAGCGGCACCAGGCCGAGCTGCGGCCGGAGCCGGAGCCCGCGGTAGTGCGGGTGGGTCGTCGCGTCGGCGATCGCCTCCACCGTGCGCTGCCACGCCTCGCGGTGCTCCTCGAGGGAGCGCCGCCCCAGCTCGAGCGACAGGCGGCGCCGGGCTTCCATCGCCTCGATGCGCGGCGGCAGCGCGCGGACCCGCTCCACGAGCTCCACCAGATTCTCGTGGCGCCACGCGTCGCGCGCATCCTCGAAGCGCCACGCCGGACGGCCGGCGCCGGCGCGGGCGCGACGGCGCAGCTGCGCGAGCGAGTCCTCGTGCAACGCGAGCCGCTCGTGAAGCGCGCGCGCCTCCTCGAGCCACGCATCGATCCCCTTCTCCCGCGCGACCAGCTCGGGATGGGCCGGCCACAGCTCGTCGGCCCACCCGTCCAGGTCGCGGGCCCGCTTCACGTCCGCCAGGCGCTCGACCTCCGCGAGCACCGCCTCCTTCTCGCCCAGCACATCGCGCGCCGTCCGGAGCGCCTCGTCCTTCAAGTTCTTCTCCGCGTTCATCCGGTCGAGCAGGACCAGCGACACGGTGAGCGCGCCCGCCAGCACAAGGAGCAGCGCGATCGTGAAGCTGGTGATGATGGGGTTGCGCTGCACCCAGCGCTCCAGGCGCACCCGCGGGCTCGGGGGCCGGGCTTTGATCGGATGGTACTCCCGGACGCGGCGGAGATCCTCCGCGAACTCGCCGGCGCTGCGGTAGCGCCGGTCGCGGTCCTTCTCGAGCGCGGTCTCCAGCACGATCTTCAGGTCCGCAGGGATCATCGGGTTGTAGCTGCGCGGATCGGGCGGGTCCCGGGTGGTGATCGCCTGGCAGATCGCCTCGAGGGTGGGCGCCTCGAAGGGGCGCTTCAAGGTCAGGCACTCGTACAGGGTGACGCCCAGCGAGTAGACGTCGGTACGGCGGTCGAGCTTGGTGCGCTTGCCCGCGAGCTGTTCCGGCGCCATGTAGGCCGGCGAGCCGAACAGCTCGCCCGACTGGGTGAGCGTGTGGAAGTCGCCCTCGAGGTCGCGGGCCACGCCGAAGTCGAGGATCACGGGGTCGCCGCTTGGCGTCACCATGATGTTCGCGGGCTTGATGTCGCGATGGACGATGCCCGACTCGTGGGCGGCCTGGAGCGCCCGCGCGCACTTCTCCACCAGGTGCACGATGCCCATCAGCTCCCGCCGCGTGGAGGCCTGAGCCGAGGCGATGAAGATCCCCGGCACCGGCTCTCCGTCGCGCACCGCCACGGCGCCGCCCTCCGGGATCACCACCGCCGGTCTGCGCCCCTCCTTCTTGGCCGCGCTCACCAGACTCGCCAGCGTCTCGCCCTCCACGTACTGGAAGGCGATGTAGGGGAAGTTGCCGTCGATCCCCGTGTCGTACACCGTGCACAGGTGCGGATGGTCGAGCTTCGAGGCGAGCTCCGCCTCGCGGCGGAACCGGAGCAGCGGATCGCCGGTGAGCGGGCCGACACCGGTGAGCACCTTGAGGGCGACCTTGCGGTGGAGCCTGGAGTCCTCGGCAAGGAACACGTCGCCCTGGCCGCCGCGGCCCAGGAGTTTGAGGGTCCGGTAAGGCCCGATCCAGGTGTTGCCGACCCCGAGCGAGCTCAGCAGGTCGGTGCGGGGTCCGCTCTCGTGCTCGCCCCGGCTGTGCTGGAGCGACAGCCACGCCGTCGCGATCTCCCGCTCGTGGCCGGGGTAGAGCGCCAGGTACTCGGCGAGCGGACGCTCCTCCCCCCGCTCCCGGTCGTCCAGATAGACGCTCAGGAACCCGGTGACGGAGAACGTGTCCTTGGTCTGCTCGGAGTCCATGGGTCCCCCGGTTGTCGAATCCGACTTCCGGTGCAAAAACTATTGTGCACGGAATGTTTCGCCCCGGAACAATGGACCCGCAGGAAAGGATGTTCAACCATGTCGACCACCCGCCGCGAGGCGCTCGCCGCGCTGGGGATGGCCGCCGCCGGCGGCTGGATCGCGCTCGGCTCCGACCCGGTCTGGGCCGCCCAGGACGAACCCACGGCCGAGAGCCTCCCCCAGCCGCGCGAGTATTCCCTGCCGCCGCTCGGCTACGCCTACGACGCGCTGGAGCCGCACATCGACGAGCAGACGATGCGCCTGCACCACGGCATCCACCACGCGAGCTACGTCGCGGGGCTAAACCGCGCCCTGGCCCGGCTCGCGGAGGCCCGCAAGACCGGCGACTACGAGCTCGTCAAGCACTTCAGCCGGGAGGCCGCCTTCCACGGCTCGGGCCACCTGCTGCACGCCGTCTTCTGGCGCAACATGGCGTCCACGGGCGGCGGCGAGCCGAAGAACAAGGCGCTCGCGGCGATGCTCCAGCGCGACTTCGGCTCCTTTGGCGCCTTCCGCGCCCACTTCCAGGCCGCGGCCACGGCGGTGGAAGGCTCCGGCTGGGGGATTCTCGCGCTGGAGCCCCTCGGCCGGCAGCTGGTCGTGCTCCAGGCCGAGAAGCACCACAACCTGACCCAGTGGGGCTGCATCCCGCTGCTGTGCGTCGACGTGTGGGAGCACGCCTACTACCTGCGCTACCAGAACAAGCGCGCGGCCTACGTGTCCGCTTTCCTGAACGTGGTTCACTGGGAGGACGTGGCCGAGCGGCTCGACCGGGCGCTCGCGCTGGCACGCTGACCCGGCGCCCGGCCGCCGCACCGCGCGGGGGCCGGGTGGCCGCGGGCATGCCGCGCACCTTTGCTGGAGGTCCGACCGATGACCCCGATGCCGAGCGCAGCGGCGAGAACCTGGCTCGCGGCAGCCGTGGTGGCCGCCGCGCTCGCCGCGTGCGCCGACCCGCCGCCCAGCCGAGAGGAAGCGACGCCCATGAGCCGTGCCGAGGAACCCGCGCACGAGCGCCCGATCGTCAAGACGGACGCCGAGTGGCGGGAGATTCTTAGCGCCGAGCAGTACCAGATCACCCGCCAGAAGGGGACCGAGCGCGCGTTCACCGGCGCGTACTTGGACACCCGCGAGCCCGGCCTCTACCGCTGTGTCTGCTGCGGCGCGCCGCTGTTCCGGTCGACGGCCAAGTTCGACTCCGGATGCGGCTGGCCGAGCTTCACCGCACCGGAGAGCGAG